>NZ_JBEXUX010000018.1:0-157071 GCF_040629175.1 Embleya sp. NPDC005971
TGCGCCCGGGTTGTTCGAGACGCCGTTGCTCGGGGGGTTGCCGGAGGCGGCGCGGCCGGGGCCGTCGGCCGCCGGCGCGACGCACCTCGGTCGCCGGTGAGGATCGCCCGGGACCGTGCGGTGGGCGGGAAGTGGCCCGGGACGAATCGGATATGCGGCATTTGACCTGTGGGGCGAATCACGCCCGCCGCGGGTGCGGGCGTTCGCAGCGGTGGGCAAAGGCGCGTTCGCGCGACGCTACCCGCGATGCCGATGTGACGAGCGGGGCGTAGGTGATCGATTCCGGGCGTTCGGTATGGACGGCGACCCGGGGCCACTGTCACGCATTTCCATCGGATCCGGCACGGAACGCCAACTACGGTCCTTTCCGTAAGGGATCATCTACATTGCGCTCAACCGCAAATCGGATATTCGACGTCTATCCGACACGGACTTGTGATCTACGTCCGGGCCTGCTTAGCGTTCGATCCGTCCGTATCCCACACGGACCCCGATCGCCGGTACGCCGAATCCTGTCGCCGGCCGTTCGGGAGGCTGACGAGCACCACACGACAGGAGCGGGGGAACCACAGGTGAACCGCCGCGAACGGCCCCGATCGAAACGATCGGACGCCGCGAACGGCTTGGGGTGAAGCCACGTCCTTCGGGATGTGGCCGGGCTATCGATCTCCGGCCCGAATCCGACAGCTCACCTCGTAGGCGTGGGAGAGGATCCAGCCATGCTGTCCGGAACCGGGCGTCATCGCCGTCGCAGCACCAGTAGGACCACGCGTCTGATCGCCGCGGCGGGTGTCGCCGGAGTCGGCGTCGCCATGCCGATCATCGGCGCGGGCACGGCCCAGGCCGCCTCCGTGAGCACCTGGGACAAGGTCGCCCAGTGCGAGAGCACGGGCAACTGGCAGATCAACACCGGCAACGGCTTCTACGGCGGCCTGCAGTTCACCCAGAGCACCTGGAACGAGTTCGGCGGCACGCAGTACGCCGCGCGGGCCGACCAGGCGACCAAGGGCCAGCAGATCGCGATCGCCGAGAAGGTGCTCAAGAGCCAGGGCCCCGGTGCCTGGCCGGTGTGCTCGGTCAAGGCGGGCCTGACCCGAGGCGGCGCGACCCCCGACGTGGACACCGGCTCCTCGGCCGGCAAGACCGCGCCGAAGTCGACGCCCAAGACCGAGACTCCCAAGGCCGAGACGCCGAAGAAGACGGTCGCCGCGCCCAAGATCGAGGTCAAGACCGAGGCGCCCAAGACCGAGACGCCGAAGACCGAGACGCCCAAGACCGAACCGGTCGCCAAGGCGGACTCCGCCGCCACGTCGTCCTACGTCGTGGTCGCCGGCGACACGCTCTCCAAGATCGCCGGCGCCGCGCATGTGCCCGGCGGTTGGCCGAAGTTGTACGAGGCCAACAAGAGCGTCGTGGGCGACAACCCCGACCTGATCTTCCCGGGCCAAAAGCTCGCGGTCGACGGCAAGGCCGCGCCGAAGATCGAGGTGCAGAAGCCGGAGACCCCGAAGACCGAGGCCCCGAAGGCGGAGACGCCGAAGACGGAGACCGCCAAGCCGGCCACGCCGAAGACCTCGGTCAAGACCGAGGCCGCCAAGACCGACTCCAAGCCCGCCTCGGCGAGCACCGAGAAGGCTTCCGGCTCGTACGTCTCCCCGGTCTCCGGCGCCACGCTCACCGCGAGCTTCGGCACCGGTGGCTCGCGTTGGTCCAGCGGCAGCCACACCGGCCAGGACTTCGCGGTCTCGACCGGCACCACGGTGCGCGCGGTCACCTCGGGCACCGTCGTGTCGGCCGGTTGGGGCGGCGCGTACGGCAACGAGGTCGTCATCCGGCACGCGGACGGCAAGTACACCCAGTACGCGCACCTTTCCTCGATCTCGGTCAAGGCCGGGATGAAGGTGCAGACCGGCCAGAAGATCGCGCTCTCCGGCGCGACCGGCAACGTGACCGGCCCGCACCTGCACTTCGAGGTCCGCACCACGCCGAACTACGGCTCCGCGGTCAACCCGATGACGTGGCTTCGCAGCCACGGCGTCAACGTCTGATCCACCGCTCTCCCGCGCCGAACGGCGGGCGTTCCCCTCGGGGAGCGCCCGCCGTTCGCGTGTCGGGGCGGGCGGCGTCCCGGTCGGCCCGGCCGGGTGCCGGGGGGCGCGGTCAGGACGGCCGGGCGGTGCGCAACGTGCCGTCCGGCCCGAGCCACAGGGCGACCGGCGCTCCGGCGCCATCCGACGCGAGGGTGGGACCGACCGCGACCGCCGGCTCGTCGAGCACGAGCGCCGCGCCGGCCGGCCCGACCAGGACCGGGCGGCCGCGGTCGTCCCGGGTGCCCAGGTCCGTGGTGCCGTCCGGCCGGGGCAGCGGGTACAGCGCCTCGTAGCCCGCGCCCGCGCCGCGCGAGGCACCCGGCGACCAGGTGCCGGGCCCGACTTCGAGCACACTCGCGATCTCCGCGGTGCCGGCCCGCCGGTAGGCGACGCCGATCCGACCGTCGGCGCCCACCGACGCCGCGGGCGGGCCCACCGGCCGCTCGGCCGCGATCGTGCCGGGCGGGCCCGACCGGTCGCCGATCACGTCCCAGTGGCGGATGCCCTCGCGGGCCGTGCCGAAGACGCTCACCCCACCGTCCGGGCGGGTCACCGCACTCAACCCCTCGACGATCTCGCCGCCGCCCAGGTCCCGCCAGGGGGACCACGCCTCGCTGCCGGCCGGCCGGAAACGGGTGCTGATCCCCTTGTCCCGATTGCGCACGAACACGTGCAGCCCACCCGTGCCGTCGGCCTGGACCACCGGTGCGCCCGAGCCGCGTTCGCCGTCGTCGGGGCTGCCCAGGGCCCGCCATGGGCCCAATGTGCCGCCGGGCGTCGCCTCGGTCGCGGTGACGATCTCGAACCGGTCCCGATCGGCACGCCGGGCGCCGCCGATCCGCAGCGCGAACACCGCGATCCGACCGTCCGCCGTGCGTACCGCGGCCGGCCCCGGGGCGAGTTCGCCGTCGCCGGGACCGGGCATCGACCGCGCCGGGGACCAGGTCGCGGCGCCGACGCCGTCCTGGGTCCAGCGGGTGACCCGGCCGCCGAGCACCGCCCACGCGGTCAGCCGGCCGTCCGCGCCGAGCACCGGCCGGGGACCGGCGTCCGGGAAGCGATACGTGGTGCTCTGCGGCCAGTTGCTGCGCGCGGCGGTGTCGCGCACCTTGAGATCGCCGCAGTCCACCCGTCCCGGGCAGTACCGCACCCGGTCGGTCCAGCCGTACACCCGGGTGATCCCGTCCTTGCGCTCGCGGGCCTCGGGCGCGAGATTGTGCGGCCAGCGCTCGTTGTAGTAGCCCCGGTAGGCGATCGCCGCCGCGTTCGCGGCCGGCCGCGTGTCGTTGTACCGGCGCAGCGCCTCCCAGGTGAACCGCGCGGCGGCGGTGTGGTCCTGGTGGTCCGAGACGCCGCCGTTGTCCGCGTGCGCCGGGTGTGCCCGGTCGTGCCGTTGTCGATCGGGGTCCGGGTCGAGCGTGCGCACCACGGTCGGCGTCTGGGCCCGCATCAGATCCGCGAGCGAGTCGATCAGACCGTCCCGGGTGTACGCGTACGGCCCGCCGGCCGGTTCGTCCCGGGCGGCCAGCGTGTCGAGTTCGCGTTCCGTGCCGTTCCACAACGTGCGCAGCCGCCCGTGCGCGCCGATGCCCTCCTCCTTGCGGGTGTTGAGGAACACCAGCTTGATGTTCGGGGCGTCCACCAGGTGGTCGAGTTCGGCGTGCGCGCCGTCGCGCAGCCGCACGCTGTGCCGCTCCCAGCGCGCCGCACGATCCCCCAGCGCCATGAACGCGTACGCGGCGCGCGAGCCGTTGTTGCGCGCGGCCGCGTACGCCGACGAATCCGGGCGTCCACCCGGCCCATTGCGTCCGTCCGCCTCGCCGGCGGTGAGAAAGACCGTCACGCTGTCCGTGCCGGCGCGCACCGCCCGATCGACGTCGGGGTTCATGAAGTAGAGGTCGTCGTCCTGATGCGCGACCACCTGCATCACCGCGCCGGTCGGGCCGGACCGCGGCGCCAGGGTCTCGATCCCGATCGGCGAGGTCGGCGCGTGATACGGGGGCGACCCGTAGGGCCCGGTCACCTTCACCACCGCGAGCGCGAAGCCGAGCGCCAGCACGCCGACCACCGCGGTGAACCTGCCGGTGCCGGGGATCATCGCCATCTCGGCCGGGGCCTTTCTGCTGTGCCGTCGCGGGCGGACCGCCTCATCATCGCCGGTCGGCGACCGCGACCCGCACCCGGCACATCCGGCGCACGGCCGGCGTGGCCGCGCGACCCGTGCGCCGGATCGCCCCCGCGCTCAGCGCGCCCGTGCGCCGCCCGACCCCGCGGTGCGCGGCTCGGCCGCGGCGGGCAGGCGGGCCGGCACCTTCCCGCCTGCGGCCCCGGACCCACCGGACCCACCGGGGTCGGCGGCCGGACTGCCCGCGCCCGAGTCGTTGTTCGTCGAACCGGGGCGGCGGTCCGGCAGCGACTTGGCGCCCTCGGGAGTGACCCGGGTGGCGCCGATGTAGTCCGGCTTGTCGATCGGGCCGAACTTGATCACCGTGCCGGTGTAGGGCGCGTGGATCATCTGGCCGTTGCCGACGTACATCCCGACGTGGTGGATGCTGCGCGGGTCGCCCAGGTCGGTGGCGAAGAACACCAGGTCGCCCGGGAGCAGTTGGTCGCGGGAGGGATGCCGGCCGGCGTTCCACTGGTCGTTGGCCACCCGGGGCAGCTTGATGCCCACGGTGTCGTAGGCGGCCTGGGTCAGCCCCGAGCAGTCGAACCGGCCGCCGTCGGCCGCGGTGCCCTCGCCGCCCCACAGGTAGGGCGTACCGAGCTTGGTCTGCGCCCAGTTGACCGCACCGGCCGCGAGCGCCATCGGCTGCAGCGGGGTCTGCACCACGCCGAAGCTCTGCTCCAGCGAGCGGATGGACTTCACGTAGTCCTGGGTCTGGGTGTACGGCGGGATGCCCTTGTACTGCATCACCCGGTACGCCCCCGCGTTGTACGCGGCGAGCATGTTGTTGGTCCGGTCCCCGGGCACCGAGGCGACATATTTGGCCAACGAGCAGTCGTAGCGCGCGGCGGCCGGGATCGCGTCGGCGGGATCCCACGGACTGGACTTGCCGTCCCCGTTGCCGTCGGTGGCCCATTCCGGCCACGTGGTGGGCATGAACTGGGCGATGCCCTGGGCCCCCACGTTGCTCACCGCGTTCGGGTCGAAGCCGCTCTCCTGGTAGAGCTGCGCGGCCAGCAGCGGCGGCGAGATCTCCGGGCACAGCCGGCCCCACTTGTCGATCGCCGCCGCGTACGCGGCGGGCACCGTGCCGGGCGCGAGCGTCATCGAGCCGCCGGCCCCGGTCTGGCTGCCGGACGCGGATTGCATCGCACCGACGCCTACAGTGAGAAGACCGACGAGACCGAAGGGGACCGCGAATGCGATGCCACCGGCCACCCAGGCTTTGCGCATCGCAGGCACCCCCGATTCTCCGCGGCCGGGACGGGCCGCGACGGACACTCCGAGCACATTGTGCGCGCCGAGATTGCTCAGCGCAATCACCCGTGATACACACAGTGAGCAGACACACTTGCCGAGGTGGTAGCCCGATCGGCTTCCCCACAGCACAATAAACGAACGACCCACTCCTCCGGTCGAATGCGACCGGAGGCAACCAAAAGCCCGACCTCGGGGGCGGTGAACAACGTGTTTCTTGGCGAAGGCAACGGCGGCAACGGCGACATCAATACGATCATCGGCGGCATAGCTCCGAACTGGGGCCCGTTCGCAAGGCTGGGCGGCGAAGCCCGGATCATGGTCGAGGTGATCATGGCCGTGGCCCTGCTGCTATGCCTGGCCATTGCGATCTGGGGCGCTGCGAAGCAACGCATAGGAGCCACCGCGATGCGCGACACGTTCAGCGCGGAGCAGGGCAAGGGCCTCATCATCGCCGGTCTGACCGGCGTCTTCATCATCGGATCGCTCGGGACGCTGTTCACGATTGTGTACGGAATGGCGATCTAGACCGATTCGCACCCTGCCGTCCTCAAGGTGGCGAATCCCGTGGTGTTTTGTCCCGGGCGCGGCGCACTTCGGTGCGCCGTGCGCCCCGAAAACGGAATGCCCCATTCCGCATTCGAGGCAAAGCAGCAATTCGGGTCCCTTTACCGGACAATCGAGCCTGTGTTCACACATCGGTACGGCGCCACCGGAATGAGTTCCCGTCTGGGAAGATCGTTCCGGCTGCAACCGAACCCGGCGGTACTCCGCCCCCGGGGACTGTGTTGTGCGCGCAGGTCGTCCGTATCTTCCGGCCTGCCGCGGTGAGGGGGGACAGGCCATGAACGACGAGGAACCCGCCACGCGTACCCGGCTGCCCAGACCCACCTCCTCACCGGAGAGTCCGCAGCCCAGGCGCAACCCCATACTGTCCGGGATCGGCGTCGTCGTGGTGATCGCCGTGGTCATCGTGTCCCTGCTGTTCGCCGCGAACCGCTCCGACCAGGACGGCGGCTCGACCGCCAAGGACACCGGGCAGACCTCCCCGGCCGACTCGTCGAACCCCGGCGGACCGCCGCTGTCCGCCGCGCAGTTGCCCGACCGCACCGAGTCCGGCGTGCCGGTCGGTTACCCGCAGACCGCGGAGGGCGCCCAGTCGGCGGCGGCCAACTTCGTCGTCGCGTACGGCTCGGACCGGATGTTCCGGGCCCAGCCCCGGGCCGCGATCATCGCCGCGATCACCGACCCGGCGATCCGCGACGGTCTGCTCGCGCGCGTCGACCAGGTGTTCCGCGCGCAGACCGCGACATTCGGCCTTCAGCCCGACGGAAACCCGCCCAAGGGCCTGACCTTCGTTTGTCGGGCCGTGCCGATGGGCACCAAGTCCGTTGTCTTCACCCCTGCTTCGGCGACGGTGGAGGTCTGGAGCGTGGGCGTGGTGGGCCTCGCCGGGCCCGACTCCACCAAGCCGGTGGCCGAGGCGTGGAACACCACCACGATGAAGATGTCGTGGGTGTCCGGCGACTGGAAGCTGGTCGAGTTCAGCCAGAAGGAGGGCCCGACTCCGGTCTCCGGATTGCAGGATCCGTCCAGCGCCAACGACATCGCCAAGGCCGACGGGGAGTTCGGGGAATTGCGCCATGCACGCTGACCGGGGACGCCGCAGCCTTCGCAACCGATTCCCGACCCTGGGCGGGACGCTGACCGCAACCGCGGCCGTCGTCGTGCTCGGCGCCACGCGCGCCTGGGCCGAGCCCACACCCGGCGCCACACCGGGCGCCACACCCGGGGCGACGCCCGGCGCGACCGCACCCGCCAACAAGCCGGAGTGCGAACTGCTCACCGGCCCGGCCAAGGACATCTGCAACAACGGCGGTCCCGGCGCCCCGGGCGGCGGCACGCTGGGCACGGTCACCGACCCGCTCGGCTCGATCGCCAAGGGCTGCGCCGACGCCGCGACCTGGATCATCGACAAGCTGGCCGGCGCGGTCAACGACACCACCCAGGTGGACTTCACCAACCCCGGATTCCTGCGCCAGTACGCCGTGGTGTTCGCCGCGTCCACCTTCCTGACCCTGATCCTGTGGATCCTGGCCGTCGCCAAGCGCGCCGTGCGCGGGGTCCCGATCGGCACCGCGATCAGCGAGGCGATCGGCTATCTGTGGCTCGCGGTGATCGCGTCCGCGTTCACCCCGTTGATCCTCTACTTGGCAGTCTCGATGACCGATGCGATCACCGCGGCCATCGCGACCGGCACCCAACAGGACACCAACAAGTTCCTCGGCGGCTTCTCCAAGGCGCTCGATCCCGCGAGCGATCTCGGCGGCGGGCCGGTGATGCTGATCTTCGTGTCGCTGCTCTCGATGGCCGCCGCGGCCGTCCTGTGGGTCGAACTCCTGGTCCGCGCGGCGATGTTGTACGTCGGCGCGATCCTGGGCACCGCGGTGTACTCGGGGCTGGTGGACAAGGCGATGTGGCACCACGTGCGCCGCTGGGCCGGGATCATGATCGCGGTGCTGCTCGCCAAGCCCGTGGTCGTGATCGTGCTCGGGCTGGCCACGGCGGTCACCTCCGGCGGCAAGGACGACGCGTTCTCCTCGGTGCTCTCCGGCCTGGCGATCCTGTTCCTGTCCATCTTCGCCAGCGTGCTCATCTACCGATTCGTGCCCAGCATCGGCGACGACATGGCCGCGCTGCACAGCAGTCGCAAGGCGATGCAGTCGGCCGGTCCCGCCTCGATGGTCAACGGTCCGGCCACGTACATGAAGCAGGGCATCCAGGCACACGCCTCACGGGGATCGACCGGTTCCGGATCTGCCCCGGTGACCGCGAACGCCGTATCGTCGGGCATTGCGGCCCATGGCACCAGGGGCGGAGGATCGGGCGGCGCCCCGACACCGGCACCACCGCCTCCGGCCAATCCCGCGGCAACGCCTCACGCGAGGAACGGTAAAGAGTAATGACTACGCAACCGGTCGCCCGACGCCGCACCTTCTTGATCGGCAAGGCCAAACCCTCGGCGGTGATCGGCAAGAACCGCGAGCCCGGCGAGATCTTCCTGATCATCGCCGCCGGTGGACTCGCGCTGCTCTGGGGCCTGTTGGTACCGATCCTGCCACTGCGCATCGCCGGTCTGGTCGGCTTCCCGGTGCTCGCGTTCGCCGCCGTGTACATGCCGTACAAGAAGCGCACGTTCTACCGCTGGTGGGAGATCAACCGCACCTACAAGCGCACCCTCAAGCGCGGCGCCACGTATCGGTCGGCCGTCACCGAGGCGGGCACCAAGCTGACCGGGCAGGGCGTCGCGGTCGGCGCACCACCCGGGGTCGGTCGGGTGGCCTGGGCGAGCGTGCCGTTCGGTCCGGACGATCTGACCGTGCTGATGCACCTGGAACGGCGTACGGTCACCGCCGCGATCGAGATCGAGGGCCCCGGCGTGGGGCTGCGCGACTCGGAGGACCAGGAGGCGCTGGTCGAGCGGTTCGGCACGCTGCTCAAGCACGTGGCCAACGGCGACGGCTTCGTCACCCGGCTCCAGGTGCTGGCCCGCACGCTGCCGGCCGACCCGGACGCGCACGCCAAGGACGTGGCCCGACGCGGCGACCACCAGGCGCCGATGTGGGTGCAGGACTCGTACGAGCAGCTCCAGTCGATGGTGTCCACGTCGTCCGAGCAGCACCGCGCCTACCTGATCGCGTGCATGCACTACACCCGCGAACTGGCCGCCGAGGCCAATGTGATGGGCAAGGGCGACAAGGGCATCGGCGTGGTGATGGCGCGTGAACTCACCGATGTGTGTGCCCGGTTGACCGAGGCGGACATCCGGGTCCGGCAGCCGCTGAACGAGGCGCGGCTGGCCTCGCTGATCCACTCGATGTACGACCCCGAGCACCAGATCGACGCGTTCGAGGGCATGCAGGCGCGTTACGCGTGGCCCGCCGAGTTGGACGCGACGCACCCGAACTACCTGGAGGCCAAGACCCGCGAGTCGGACTCGGCCGAACCGTGGTGCCACGCCACCGCGTGGATCAAGGAGTGGCCGCTGACCCCGGTCGGCGTCAACTTCCTGGCCCCGCTCCTGGTGCACACCCCGGACGTGATCCGCACCGTCGCGGTCACCATGGACCTGGAGCCCACCGATATCGCGATCGAGCGCATGCTCACCGAGAAGACCAACGACGACGCGGACGCGGCCCGCGCGGCCAAGATGAACCGGGTGGTCGACCCGCGCGACATGGCCCACACCGGCCGGGTCGACCAGCGCGGCGAGGACCTGGCGGGCGGCGCGGCCGGGGTGAACATCGTCGGCTACATCACGGTGTCCTCGCGCAATCCCGACCAACTCTCCCGGGACAAGCGCACCATCCGCGCGTCGGCGGGCAAGTGTTTCCTCAAACTGGAGTGGTGCGACCGCGAGCAGCACCGCGCGTTCGTCAACACGCTGCCGTTCGCGACGGGGATTCGAAAGTGAGCGTCGGCGGTGTCGCCGCGGACGGGACTGATGGGGTGATCACGTGTCGGGTGTGATGTCCGCGTTGACCCAAGGATTCTCCGGCATCATCTTCGGCCGGGGCGAGACCCAGCGGTTGCCGGTGCGCACGTCCACCGGCCAGGCCCAGGCGGTCTACCTGCCCACGGCCGCACCCGGGCTGGGCGACTCGGGCGTGATCATCGGCCGCGAGGTCTACTCCGGCAAGGGCTACATCTACGACCCGTTCCAACTCTACGGTCAGCAACTGCCCGCGCCGCACTGGCTGGTCCTGGGCGAGTCCGGGAACGGCAAGTCGGCGCTGGAGAAGACGTACGTACTGCGCCAATTGCGCTTTCGCGACCGCCAGGTGGTGGTCCTGGACGCACAGGGCGAGGACGGCGTCGGCGAGTGGAACCTGATCGCCGAGGCGCTGGGGGTCAAGCCGGTCCGGCTGGACCCCAACGACTTCTCCGGGGAGGCGGTGCGGCTCAACCCGCTCGACCCGGCGATCGCGGTCACCGGGCAACTGGCGCTGCTGCGCACCATCATCGAGGTGGCGATGGGCCACACGTTGCAGGAGCGGGCCGGATACGCGCTCAAGGCCGCGCACACGCACGTGATGCGCACCGTGCACGGGCGGCAGCCGATCCTTCCGGACATCGTCGAGGCACTGCGCAATCCGACCCCGGAGTCGTGTGAACTGCTCAGCCTGGACGTCAAGGACGTGCGGGTCTGGGGCCTGGACGTCGCGCTGGTCCTGGACCGCCTCACCGACGGCGACCTCAAGGGCATGTTCGAGGGGCCGACCACGGACGGCATCGACCTGGACTCGCCGCTGATCATCTTCGACCTGTCGCACATCGACCGGAACTCGATCGCGATGCCGATCCTGATGGCGATCGTCGGCGTGTGGCTGGAGCACACCTGGATCCGGCCGGACCGGGTCAAGCGCATCTTCCTGGTCGAAGAGGCGTGGCACATCATCAACAGCCCGTTCGTGGCCCAGTTGTTCCAGCGCCTGCTCAAGTTCGGCCGGCGACTGGGTCTGTCCTTCGTCGCGGTGGTGCACCACCTCTCCGACGTGGTGGACGGTGCGGCGGCCAAGGAGGCGTCCGCGATCCTGAAGATGGCCTCGACCAGAACCGTGTACATGCAGAAGGCGGACGAGGCGCGCGCGACCGGGAAGGTGCTCGGTCTGCCCAGGTGGGCGGTGGAGATCATCCCGACCCTGACCCCGGGCATCGCGGTCTGGGACGTCAACGGCAACGTGCAGGTGGTCAAGCATCTGATCACCGACACCGAACGGCCGATGGTCTACACCGACCGCGCGATGACCGAGGACGCGGTGGAGGAACGAGTGCGTGCCGAGGCGGCGTTGGCCGACGATCCGGCGGCCTAGATGGGGTCCTACGGACACCCGCCGCACCCGCGTGAGCCGACGCCGGGTCGGGCGCCCGCGCAGGGCGTCCCGGACGGCCTGCTGATCGCGGGCCTGCTGCTGTTGGTCGCCGGCACCGCGGTGATCTGGCTGTCCACGGGGCTGGCCGCGCTGGCGAGCGGCAAGGACTGGCCGGACGAGGTCGGTTACAAGAACTCGGCGCTGGCGATGCGCTCGCTGCTGGGCGATCCCGACGATCTGCCGCACGCGTGGCCGGACACCCCGCCGGGGCAGTTGCCCTCCCCCACCGCGTTCTGGTGGTCGTTCGGCGTCGTGGTGCTGCTCGTGCTGGTCGCGGTGGGTTGGGTGTTCTGGTGGTGGTTGCGCCGGGCGAGCGCGAAGGCCGCGGCGCGGGCGGCCGGCGCGGAATCGGCGAATTCAGTTGCCCCGAAACGGAATCAGCGGCTCCCGGACGGGGAATGATGCGCATGCGTGTCTCTGCCGAGGGCGCCCCTTGATCGTGGCCGGGCCTGGTCGCCGCGTGGCCGTACGGTGACCCGGCGATCGGCCCGACCCACCATGTTCGTGGCCGCATGGCCCTGTGGGGGGTTTGGCTTGCGGGGGCGTTCGGTTCCGTGGGGTGGCCTCGAACGCCGGCCGGGCTGAAGGTGCTTGCGGAGGTCTCGGATGCCGGGCGGACCGAAGGCGGGTAGGCGTTCGGTTGCTTACGGTGGCCTCGGGTGCCGGACGGGCCGGCGTTTGGTGGCGTGAGGTGGCCTCGGGCGCCGGACGGGCCGAAGGCGGGGCTGCGTTCGTCGGTGGCCTCGGGTGCCGGGTGGGGTCGAGGCGGGGCGGCGTTGGGTTGCTTGGGGGTGGGCGGGGTGGGGTCAGTCCGTCCAGGTCATGCATTCTTCGCAGCGGTAGGCGCGGGGGCCGGACTTGTATTCGACCTTGTCGGATTTGCGGTAGTACTTGCAGGCACGGTTCTTGCAGACGATCGGGTGGCCGTCGACCGCCTCGGTCGGTAAGGGGACCGTGTCGTAAGTGCACGGCGTGGGTGGGAGCTTCTTGTAGTAACCCCCGGTGGCGGGCAACGCGGTCGGGTCGAACGGTGCGTACGCGGCCCCGTCGGAGATCCCCTCGGACACGCTCATGCGCAACTCCTTCGTCTCCCGGCCGTGTGCCGCATGTCGCCGCACGTTAGCCGAGAATCGGGGACGGGACGGGTGATTCGGGACGGTTTCCGCCCGAAGGGTCGACGGGGCCGCAGGATTCAGCCGCGCGTGGTCGGGCCGACCGCGCGGTGTTGCACGGCGATCGCGGCGAGCACCAGGGCGCCGCCGAACAGCCGCTCCGGGCCCAGTCGTTCGCCCTGGAGGAAGGCGGCGAGCACGGTCGCGGTCAGCGGTTCGAGCAGCACCGCGACGATGCCGCCGCCCACGTGCGTCCGGCCGAGCGCGGTGAAGTAGGCGACGTACGCCCCCGCGGTGGGCACCACGCCGAGGAAGAGCACCGCGCCCAGGGTGTCGGCGCGCATCGGCACGGCCATCCCGACCACCAGCCCCGCCGGCAGCAACAGGCCGCCGCCGAACAGGAATCCGAGCCCGGTGGCGGTGACCCGGTCGAGCCCGGGCAGGTCCGGCCGGGTGTCCAGCGTCAACACCGCGAACCCGCCGGCGGCCACCAGCGCGAATCCGATGCCGACGAGTGCGCCGCGGTCGCCGCCGACGGGTGAGCCGAGCAGCAGGGCCAGGCCCAGGGCGGCCGCGGTCAGGCTCGCGATCGCGATCCGTCCGGGTCGGCGGCGCTCCAGCACGGCGGAGCCGATGGTGACCATGATGTGCACCGCGACCATGGTGGTGAGCGTGGCCAGGCTCACCGACGTGGCGAACACGGCCGCGAAGTAGGCGGCCTGGAACACCGTGAACAGCGCGCCGAGGCCCGCGATCCGGCCGAGTTCGGCCCGGCTCGGGCGACGTACCCGAAGCCGCCCCGAGGCGAGTGCGTAGGCGGTGATGAACACACCGCCGAGAAGCAGCCGATAGGCCGCGACGGCCACCGGATGCAGCCCGGCTCGGGTGGCCAACAGCGAACCGGCGATGCCGCCGGTCCCCCACAGGACTCCGGCGAGGACGAACAGATCGAGCCCGGATCGGGTATCCCGGGCAGCGTGCAGGAAGGTACGAACAGACATGGGAATGCTCCGACTTCGACGCCTACAGGGCAACGTCGGAGCGGGGCGGCACCGGTTCGGGCCAGGCCGAGCAGGGGCCGCGACCCGGGACTACCGGATCGGACCCGGGGACGCCCCGCTCAGTGGCGGGGCGGCGGGCAGATGGACCAGGCGTGGTGCATGGGCTACACCCTAGGGCGTGTCTTCGATCCCGGCGGGGGATCGAGGACACGTCCCGGGCCCGGCCGGAGCGGTCAGACCCATTCCAGCAGGCGGGCCGCGTGTGCCCGCACGGGGCACGGTGCGGGCACGCCGCAGTCGCACCCGCCGGAGGCGACCGGTCGGTGACGGATCAGCGTGCGGGTGACCACCATGCGGTACTCGAGCAGCGGATCCTCGGCCGGGCGCGGGGACCTCGGTCGCGGCGCGCGCAGGACGCGCGGAGCCGGCCTGGACAGGCCCGCGGGCAGCGGTCGGTCCAGCCGCTCGATGTCGGTCCGTTGCCTCGGAATGCGCAGTCGCATGTATCCGGTCTCTTTTCTTCAGGTGTCCCGCCGTGGCGTGCACCCGAACGTGGCAGCGCTCGGGCCCGCCGGATCACTCCGTGTCCAGGCGCCCGCCCGCGTCCGGCTGGGATTCCTCGACCCGTGCCAGCATGCCGCGCAGACCGGCCGCGAGCGCGTGCCGCTCGGCCGGACCCAGGTCCTGGAGCAGGGCGGCCTCGAAGACCGCGGCCTCGCGGACCACCCGCAGCCAGACATCGCGACCGGTGCCGGTCAACTCGACGATCACCCGCACCCGGTTCTGCTCGTCCCGGGTCCGGGTGACCAGGTCCTCGGCGACCATGCGGTCCAGCCGGTGCGTCATCGCGGCGGGCGTCAGGCCCAGTCGGCGGGCCAGGTCACCGGGGCTGAGCCGGTAGGGGCGCCCGACCAGCACCAGGGCCTTGAGCACCTCCCACTCGGCGTTGGTGATGCCCAGAGCGGTGAGTTGGCGGCTGTACGCGACGCTCATCCGGCGGTTGAGTTTGGACAGCGCCGCGACGATCGTCTCGACCTGCGGATCCACCTCGGGGAATTCGCGCTGGAAGACGGCGAGGTATTCCTCGATGTCGCCTTCGTCCGCCGTTGGCGGCTCGGCCCCCTCTGTCATGCCGGGCAGTATCCCATCTCCGACCCGCTCGATCGTCGCCTTGCGCGCCGACGCCGGATAAGCATTGGACGGCAACGCTATAGATCCGTATAGTTTAGCTCTGAAGTCTTCAGGCTTGAGGACTCGGACTCATCGGATCAGGCACGGCAGCGACGCCGGCGTGGGCCCGGGCATGCGCCCGGCCGCCCCCGGCCCGCCCGCCTCGACGCGGATACAGGCGACCCCCTCGCCGGACTCGGGCATGCCCCGAGGCCGCCCCGGGGCGGGGCGGCCGCTTTCGCGCGCCCTCGGATGCCCGAGCCGGGCCTGTCGACCGATCCCCCGCGAGTCGGAGCAGCCGGCCCGCGCGACCGGTAGTCGGGAGGTGTGTGATGGCGACCCAAGGCGCTTTGCGTCGGATCCAACTCGGGAACGCGCTCAGTGCGTTCGGCAGCGGATTCACGGTGCCGTTCCTGTTCGTGTACGTGACGCGGGTGCGACACCTGTCGGCCGGTCAGGCCGGCCTGATGTTCAGCGTGCTCGCGATCGCCGCGCTGTGTGCCCTCCCGATGATCGGTCCGGCGATCGACCGGCGCGGCCCTCGCCCGGTGGTCGCGATCGGTTCGGTGGTGGCCGCACTCGGCGCGCTGACCCTGGGCCTGGCCCGCGGCGAGGCGCTGGTCATGCTGGGCGCGGCGCTGCTCGGCGCCGGTGTGGCCGCGATCCAGCCCGCGCTGGCGACGATGATCGTGCGGTGTACGACGTCGCTCACCCGCGCTCGCGCGTTCGCGCTCCAGTTCACCTTCAACAACCTGGGCCTGGGCATCGGCGGGTTGATCGGCGGCATGATCGTCGACCCGTCGCGGCCGGCCAGCTTCACCCTGCTGTTCGCCGTCGAGACCGTGATGTTCCTGGTGCTCGGCGCGGTGTGCGGCACGGTCCGACTGCCTGCGCTGCCGGCCGCGCCGGCCGGGACGGTGCGCGGCATGGGCTTTCGGCATCTGCTGAAGAACCGTGCGATGGTCCGGCTGTGTGTGGTCAGCGCGGTCATTTTCTTCACCTGCTACGGCCAGTTCGAGTCGGGCCTGGCCGCGTTCGCGACCGAGGTCAGCCGGATCTCGCCGAGCATGCTGGGTGTCGCCCTCGCGGCCAACACCGCGGTGATCGTGCTGGGTCAGCTCACCGTCCTGCGGATCACCCAGCGCCGCCGGCGCAGCACGGTGATCGCGGCGACCGGCCTGGTCTGGCTGCTCGCCTGGATCGTGACGGCGATCTCCGGCCTGGTACACGACGACAAGGTCGCGGCGGCGGTCACCATCATCGCCACGTTCGCGCTCCTCGGCGTGGGCGAGTCGTTGCTCGCACCGACCCTGGGCCCAATGGTCGCGGACCTGGCCCCCGCACACCTGCTCGGCCAGTACAACGCGGCCCAGTCCCTGGTGAAGCAACTCGCCATGGCCGCGGGCCCGGCCTTCGCCGGCGTCATGGTCGGCGCCGGCCTCTACGGCCCCTACCTGGCCGCCCTGATGGCCTGCTCCCTCCTGATCACCCTCCTGGCCCTACGCATGCGCCACACCCTCAACCCCACCCAAAACGGCCTCCTCATAGCCGAATCCACCCCCCACCCCATCCCCAAGCCCCTCACCCCAGCCGGCGCATAAACCCAACCCGGCCCGGCCGGCACCCCCCTCAGCCCGGCCGGGCACTCGGGCCCCTCAGCCCGGCCGGCACCTGATCCCCCTCAGCCCGGCCGGCGCTTGAGGCCACCCAGCCCCGCCGGCGTTTGAGGCGAATCAGCCCGGCCGGCACATGAGGCCAAACCAGCCCCGCCGGCGCTTGAGGCGAAACAGCCCGGCCGGCGTTTGAGGCGAATCAGCCCGGCTGGCGCTTGAGGCCACCCAGCCCCGCCGGCGTTTGAGGCGAACCAGCCCGGCCGGCGTTTGAGGCCACCCAGCCCCGCCGGCGCTTGAGGCGAACCAGCCAGGCCGGCGCATGAGGCCAAAACCCCCGGTCAACCCAACGGGAACTCGCACCAGACCGTCTTGCCTTCATCCGTGAGCCGACTCCCCCACGACTTCGCGATCGTCGCCACGATCGCCACCCCCCGCCCACTCTCGTCGTCCGCCGCAGCCCGCCGCCGCCGAGGCACGTGATCGTCCGCGTCGGAAACCTCGACGATCAACCGCCGATCGGTGCGCCGAAGGCGCAACCGCATCGGCGCCGCCCCATGCGTGAGCGCGTTCGCCACGAACTCGCTCACCGCGAGCACGCCCATCTCGCGCAGTTCCTCGCCGACCTGCCAACTCGCCAGCACCCCCGACGTGAACGCCCGCCCGCGCGCGGCCACCTCGCTGCCGCCCAGCAGGTCCAGCGACGCGGTCCGGAACAGCCGCGCCTGGGCCCCCTCGCGGCGCGGCAGTTGCAGCACCAGCATCGCCATGTCGTCGTCGTGTTCCTCGGGCAACTGCATGTGCGCGATCAGGTGGTCGCGAACCGCCTCGGGTTCGCCCACCGACGACAACAACGCGGCGCCCAGCGTGTCGATGCCCTCGTCCAGGTCCTCGCCGCGGCGCTCGACCAGGCCGTCCGTGTACAGCACCACGGTCGAGCCCGGATCGAGGGTGATCCGCCCGGAGGTGTGCGGCCAGCTCGCACCGGTGCCCAGCGGCGGCCCGTTCGCGTCGTCCAGCTTGTGGATCACGTCCTCGCCGTCGCGAACCAACGGCGGCAGATGGCCCGCCGTCGAGTAGGTCAGCACGCCCTCGCCCGGGTCGTAGACCGCATAGGCGCAGGTGGCGATCTGGGTCGCGTCGATCTCCATCGCGGTCTCGTCGAGCAGTTGCAGGATCTCGTGCGGTGGCAGGTCCAGCCGCGCGTACGCCCGCACCGCCGTACGCAGTTGGCCCATCACCGCGGCGGCGCGCACCCCCCGGCCCATCACGTCGCCGATCACCAGCGCGGTGCGGCCCGCGCCCAGGGTGATCACGTCGTACCAGTCGCCGCCGACCGCCGCGTCGGTGCCGCCGGGCAGATACTTGGCGGCCACGATCAGGTCGTCGGGGTTCTCCAAGCGCTGTGGCAGCAGGCTGCGTTGCAGGGTGACCGCGGCCTGCCGGTGCCGCCGCTCGCTCTCCCGCAGTCGGTCGGTGGCCTGGACCTGGTCGGTGACGTCGACCGCGAAGACCAGCACGCCCCGGGTGTCGCCGCCGCGGCCGGCCGCCTCGGGACGGACCGGCGTGCAGACGAACGTGTAGTAGCCGTGCCTGCGCTCGCTCTCCGGCATGCCCGGGTACGTCTCGCCGCGATGGTCGACCCGCCGGGCCCGCACGGTCCGCCCGCGCCCGGTCCGATAGACCTGATCCATCAGCGTCAGCAGCCCGTGCTCGGCGAGTTCGGGCAGCGCGTCCCGGGCCGGCACACCCGCTCTGCGCGCGCCGAAGACCGCCCGGTAGGCGTCGTTGACGTAACACAGCTCGTGGTTCGACCCTCGGGTGACCGCGATCAACGCGGGCGCGTGGGCCAGCACGTCGCGCAACGGGAAGGTGTCGTTCGATTCCTGGCTGCGTGCCGCCGGCACCGAGCGGCGCCGGTCACCGGCCAGCCGGGCGCCCCACCGAGTGATGTTCAACCGCTCGCTTCCTAGAGAGTTCGTTCACGCAAAGCGCATGGAGGTTTACCGCAGGTGACATCACCAGTGTGGGCGAAAGTCGGCCGTGAGGGAATCACACCCCGAGGCCGGGCCCCCGTTCGGGGTACCACAGGAGTGCGCTGTGGCAATGTACGGGACCCGGTCGCGAGTCGCTCGACCCTCGGGCGACGCTTCAGCCTACGAGCCCGCCGGTCGATCGTCCCTACCTGGTGGGCTTGCGGTCGCCTCGGGTGGCGTACTCGAACTCGGCACGCGGGTGTTCGATCGAACCCAGCGAGACGATCTCGCGCCGGAACATCAGGGCCAGTGTCCATTCCGCCATGATGCGCATCTTGCGGTTCAGCGTGGGCACGCGGCTGAGGTGATACGTGCGGTGCATGAACCAGGCCGGCAGACCCTTGGTCTTGATCCCGTAGACCTGCGCGACGCCCTTGTGCAGGCCGAGCGAGGCCACCGAGCCCACGTGCTTGTGCCGATACTGCTGCTGCGGTTGCCGGCGCAGCGTCGCGATGATGTTGTCCGCGAGCACCCGCGCCTGGCGCACCGCGTGTTGCGCGCTGGGACCGGTGAACTCCTCGCCCGGCTTGGTCAGATCGGGCACCGCCGCGCAGTCGCCCGCCGTCCATACCCCCGGGACCCCCTCCACCTCGAGCGTCGCGCGCGCCTTGAGCCGACCCTTGTCGTCCAGCGGCAGATCGGTGGCGATCAACATCGGGCTGGGCTTGACGCCCGCCGTCCACACCAGCGTGCTCGCGTCGACCTCGGTGCCGTCCGAGAGCACCACGTGCCGGTCGCGGGCCGACTCCAGCCGAGTGTTCAGGCGTACGTCGATGCCCCGTCGACGCAGCTCGGCGACCGTGTACCGGCCCATGTCCTCGCCCACCTCGGGCAGGATCCGCGGCGATGCCTCGACCAGGATCCAGCGCATGTCCGCCGGGGTGATGTTGTGGTAGTACCGGCACGCGTAGCGGGCCATGTCCTCCAGCTCGGCGAGTGCCTCCACTCCCGCGTAGCCGCCGCCGACGAAGACGAAGGTCAACGCGTGGTCGCGGATCGAGGGGTCCCGGGTCGAGGAGGCGGTGTCCATCTGTTCGAGCACGTGGTTGCGCAGCGCGATGGCCTCCTCGACGGTCTTGAAGCCGATGCCCCACTCGGCGAGCCCCGGGATCGGCAGGGTTCGCGCGACCGAGCCGGGCGCGACCACGAGCAGGTCGTAGGAGGCGTCGTAGGTCTCGCCGCCGAGCAGTTCGATGGTCGCGGTCTTCTTCGCGTGGTTCACGTGTTCCACGGTGCCGGTGACGATGCGGCACTTGGGCAGCACCGAGCGCAGCGGGACGACCACGTGGCGCGGCGAGATGGCGCCGGCCGCGGCCTCCGGGAGGAACGGCTGGTACGTCATGTACGACTGCGGTTCGACGACGGTCACCGTCGCCTCTCCCGCCTTGAGTTTCCGTTGCAGGCGAAGGGCCGTGTACAGGCCGACGTAGCCACCGCCGACGATCAGGATGCGCTCGGGCCGAGTCGAGGTCGTCATGCGTTCCACTCTGCCCCTTTCCGAGGGCCACAGACAGGTGTTCGTCGGGTTTGTGTGCCCCGTACGGGTGGTGACGAGAGGTCAGCGGTCAGCGATATCTTCACAACCGTGCTGTCGGATTCCGCTTCTGGGGTGGGGTCGGTTCGGGTAGTCTCGACGCCCTGGGCAAAGCGGGGTCTGGTGGGGGAATCGACACACTTGCCTTCCGGGGGAGACGCTATGAGCGGCGCTTCGCGTACGCGTACCACGAAGACGCAGGACACCGGCGGCGACGGCGTCGGAGGTCGACACACAACGACGATTCCACCGGCTCGCAAGCCGCAACGAAGCAGGCCGGCCGAGCCGTCGCCGCAGTTGCGCACCGACGCCCGACGCAATCTGGAGCAGGTGCTCCGGGCGGCCCGCGAGGTGTTCGGCGAGCTGGGCTACGACGCTCCGATGGAGGAGATAGCCCGCCGTGCCGGCGTGGGGGTGGGCACCATCTACCGCCGCTTCACCGGCAAGGAGGCACTGGTCCAACGCATCATGATCGCCGAGACCAACCGACTGACCGCCGAGGCGGTCAACGCGTTGGACGAGGAACCGGACGCGTGGTCCGCGCTCGCCAGATACTTACGCCGCGCGGTCGGCTCGGGTGCCGGCCGACTGTTCCCCGCGCTGAGCGGGCGGGTCCCGGTGACCGAGGAGATGAGTTCCTCGCGCGCCGAACTCAACGACGCGGTGGGCATGTTGGTCGATCAGGCCAAGTCCTGCGGGCTGCTCCGAGCGGACGTCTCGGACGCCGACATATCGCTGATGATGTCGTGTCTGCTGCCCCCGTCGGGGCTTCCACACCCACAACGACTGACCATCGCCGGTCGCTATCTGGAAATCCTGCTCGACGGCCTGCACGCGGGACACTCGTCCCCGCTGCCCGGGAAGCCGTTCACGCAGGACGAGTTGGACACCCTTTTTCTCAGTTGAGGCAGTCTCGGTCGAGGCAGTCCCGAGTGAGGCAGTATCGGTCGAGCAGGTCTCGGTCGAGATCCGACAAACCGATCAACTACGCACCACGAGCACCGGACAGGCCGCGTGGTGCACCACCGCCGTGCTGACCGAGCCGAGCAGCAGGCGGGAGAAACCGCCCGAGCCACGCGAACCCACCACGACCATCTCGTGCCGCTCGGACATCCCGAGCAACACCTCGGTCGCCGTGCCCGAGTACACCTGGACCACGGCCTGTCCGCCGAACGGCCGTTCGCGTTCGCCGTTCACCTCGGCCACCGTGGTCTCGGTCCGGATCCGCAATTCGGCGAGCACCCGTTCGAGGTCCTCCTGGTAGTGCGGGCCGGGCGCGAGCACCACATAACCGGGGGTCGCGGGCTGCGCGGTCACCACGTAGAGCGGCAACCCGCGCAGCTCGGCCTCGGTCATCGCCCAGTCCAACGCCCGCCGGGCCGGCTCCGACCCGTCCACGCCGACCACGACGCCCTTCGGCTCAGCGTCGGCCATGGGCCCTCCTCGTCACCGAATCCGGATGTGGAGGGCCCCATACCACCCGAATGTCGCGCGCTCACCTCCGCGCGCGAACGCCACCCGGACGGCGGTCAGGCGTGCGCGAGGATCTCCTGCGCGCGAGTGGCCAACGCGCGCAGCCCGTCGACGGTGAACGGCCCGGCCGCGTCCTGCTCGCCCATCGCGCCGGCGGAGTATCGATCGAGCACGCCGGCCAGGATGCAGGCGAGCCGCCAGCACGCGAACGCCTGATACCAGCGGATGTGCGACAGGTCCCGACCGGTGGCCGCCGCGTAGCGCGCGGCGAACGCGGCCCGGTCGATGAAGCCCTCGCTCGCGGTGCCGTCGGCGGGCAGCAGTGTGCCGTCCTCGCCCGCCTCGACCCAGTACATCAGCGTGGTGCCCACGTCGGCGAGCGGGTCGCCGAGCGTGCACAGTTCCCAGTCCAGCACCGCGCGCACGGTGCCGTCCGGGCCCAGGATGACGTTGTCCAGGCGGAAGTCGCCGTGCACGATCGTGGCGCCCTGCTGGGCGGGGACGGATGCCGCGAGCGCGTCGTGCACGTCGTCGATCGCCTCGATCCCGGGCACCCGGGTGGCCTCCCACTGGCGGTGCCAGCGGCGCAACTGGCGCCCGATGTAGTCCTCGCGCCGGCCGAGTTCGCCCAGCCCCACCGCGTCCACGTCCACGGCGTGGATCGCCGCGAGCACGTCCGCGAGTTGCTCCCCGGCCCGCCGCCGGGCCTGCGGTGTGAGCAGGGTGGCGGCGTCCTCGACGGAGCGGATCACCTGCCCGTCGACGAAGTCCATCACGAAGAACGGCGCGCCGTTGACCGTCTCGTCGCTGCACAGACCGACCACCGCCGGCACCGGCACGTCGGTCCGCCCGGAGCCCAGCGCGGCCAGGATCCGGTGCTCACGCCCCATGTCGTGCGCGGTCGCGAGCACGTGCCCCAGCGGGGGCCGGCGCAGCACCCAGCGGCGCGCGTCGGCGTCCGAGACCACGTAGGTGAGATTCGACCGCCCGCCGAGCACGAGGTCGAAGCCCAGCGGCGGGCGCACCGCGGCCCGTTCGGCCAGCCACGCCGTGATCGCTTCGGGCCGCAGCGCCTCGGCCATCGGACCATCCGTCATGTTCGTGCTCCGCTTCAGATGCCGAGGGAACGGCCGATGATTTCCTTCATGATCTCGTTCGTCCCCCCGTAGATCGATTGCACCCGGGTGTCGACGAACGCCTTGGCCACCGGGTATTCGAGCATGTAGCCGTATCCGCCGTGCAGTTGCAGACAGCGGTCGACCACCCGCTTTTGCAGGTCGGTGGTCCACCACTTGGCCTTCGAGGCGGCGACCGCGTCCAGCTCGCCGGCGACGTGCTTCATGATGCAGTCGTCGACGTAGGTCCGCGCGATGTCCAACTCGGTGTCCATCTCCGCCAGTTCGAACCTGGTGTTCTGGAACGAGCCGATCGGGCGGCCGAACGCCGTCCGCGTCTTGACGTATTCGAGCGTGTGCGCGAAGACCGTCTCGGCACCGGCGACCGCCGCGCTCGCGATGCCCAGGCGTTCCTGCGGCAGGTTGTTCATCAGGTGGTAGAAGCCGCGATTCTCCTCACCGAGCAGGTTGTTCAGCGGCACCCGGACGTCGGAGAAGAACAGTTCGGCGGTGTCCTGCGCCTTCATCCCGATCTTGTCCAGGTTGCGCCCCCGCTCGAAGCCCGGCATGCCCCGCTCGACCACGATCAGGCTGATGCCCTTGCTGCCCTTGGCCTCGGGGTCGGTCTTGGCGACCACGATCACCAGGTCGGCGTTGATGCCGTTGGTGATGAAGGTCTTCGCGCCGTTGAGCAGGTAGTGGTCGCCCTCCCGGATCGCGGTGGTCCGCACGCCCTGGAGGTCGCTGCCCGCGCCGGGTTCGGTCATCGCGATCGCGGTGATGATCTCGCCGGAGCAGAAGCCGGGCAACCAACGCTGCTTCTGCTCGTCGGTGGCCAGGTCGTTGAGGTACGGCGCGACCACCTCGTTGTGCAGCCCGAAGCCCACCCCCGACGCGGCCACCCGGATCAGTTCCTCGGACAACGTCGCGAGGTAGCGGAAATCGCCCACCCCGCCGCCGCCGTAGCGCTCGTCCACGTCGGTGCCCAACAGCCCCTGCTTGCCGGCCTTGAGCCAGACCGAGCGGTCGACGATGCCGTCCTTCTCCCACTGGTCGTGGAACGGGACCACCTCACGCTGGAAGAACTCGCGCGCGGATTCGCGAAAGGCGAGGTGCTCGGGTTCGAGGTGCCGGTCCCTCATGTGTGTACTCCCCCTGCGGTGTCACGCCGGATCATGCCGGATCGGACATTCCTACCGGTCGGTAGGTGTCACGCTCGCATGCTAGGTGCGCACCGAAAGCGGAGCAAGGGCACGACGACGGAACGGCCGGCACGGAGGCACGGAGCGGGCGGCCCCGCAGGAGCGACTCGGGGAGCGGGCCCGGGCGCACAGGGGTGACGAGCGGCCCGGCGCACCGGCGACGCGGCGGCGGGGCGGCATACGGGTCGGGGCGCACGGGCGACCGGGCTCATCCGGCCCGGCGGCCCGGCCGCCCGCAAAGTCTTGTGCGCCCACGGCCGGCCGGTCGGCCGGGCGTGGGCGCACGTATGAGGGGGATCGACCGGCGCGCCGGGCAGGCCCCGTGGCCGCGGGGCTTGCCCGGATCGGCTTGTCGGTCCGGGTCCGGGTGCAGGTACGGGTGCGGCGCCTACGCGACAGCCGCGATGCGTACGCCCGGGGCAGAACTCGGCGTCGCGTCCCAGCGCATCACTCGGCCCTCCCAGACGCCGCGCAGCCACAGTTCGGCCGAGACGATGTCGGCCAGCGCGCCCAGCGGCAGGTCGGGGCGGGGGGTGGCCGGCTCGCCCTTGTCCAGGTTCGCGCCGCCGATCGCGTGGTCGAGGGTGCGGCGCACCTCGACCGGGTCCAGCACGCCCAGTTCGGCCAACAGCGGGTCGGCGAACAGGTCGCGCAGCACCCGGGCGTTCAAGCGCAGCCCGCGTCGCTCGGCCTCGGTGTAGTCGGCCCGGTGCACCGTGCCCAGGGTGTGCCGCGGGATCAGCCCCTGGACGGCCGCGGTGAGCAGCGCCCTGGGCCCGTCGTCCCGATCGCGGGCCCAGGCCGGCAGGGCCAGCCCGGCGCGCACCACGGCGGTGTCCAGATAGGGCGCCTGGACCCGTACTCCGATGCGCTCGGCGAGTTGCTGGCAGGCGCGTTGGCGTTCCGCCGCCCGGCGGACCGCGACCCATGCGGCGCGGTCCCCCGGACGGCCATGGACCGCCGGGTCCGCGGCGACAACGGATCCGGCGGAGACCACCGACTCGCCCGCGAGGCGGCGCAGCGACACGGCGAGACGGCGGCGCATGTCCGGCGTCGTCCAGACCGCCGTGGGGGCCGCGGTGCACCACGCGATCGCGGCGGCCGGACCCGCGTCCACCCGACCGGAACCCGCGAAGACCTCCGCGAGCTGGTCGAGTGCCTGGGGGAAGGTGGTACGGGCGACCCGGTTCGCGGTGCCCGCCAGGTCGTGGCCGCGCAGGCCCAGGTTGCGCGCCCAGGTGCGGGCGTGCCGGGCGGTGGTCATCCGGCGACGGTCCATGGCCAGGTCGGCGAGGTAGGCGAGCGGGGTGCCCAGCACCGCGTCACCGCCGTAGCCGGTGATGTGCATGTCGATGCCGGCGTCGCGAATGGCGTTGAACGTGCGGGTGGTTCGGGCCATCCCGATCAGTGAGAAGCCCGGTTCGTCGGGCATCACCGCACCGGTGAGCACGTCCTCCAGGCCGGTGTACGGCAGGTGGTCGACGTCCCCCGGGACGATCAGGTGGCGCAGGCGCGCCGAGCGGGCCACGATGTCGGCCGCGGACTCCGGGTCGCCGGGGGCGCAGGGTTCGGCCCAGGTGACCGCGATCAGGTCGCGTGATTTGGCCATCGCCACCGAACGGGCGCCCAGCAGTGCGAGCACCGCCGAGTCCCGGCCGCCGGACAGATCCGCGCCGGGGCGCTTGGATCCGGCCACGCGGCGGCCGACCGCGTCGGACAGCGCCCGACCCAGCGCGTCGGCCGCGCCGGGGAAGTCGAGCGGGGAGCGGTGCTGTTCGTAGAGCCGCACCCGGGCGGTCCCGTGCCCCACGTCCAGCGCGTGTCCGGGTTCGAGCCGGCTCACGCCCGCGAACATCGAGCGGCCGGCGACCAGTTCGGGCACGTCGGGGCAGGCCAGGCGGGCCGCGAACGCCTCGGTGTCCAGGCCGGCCCGGGTCAGGTCGGCGAGCGGGAGCGCGTGCGAGGCGTAGACCACGCCGTCGGCCGGCTCGGCGTGGAACACCTGGCGCACACCCGCGAGATCGCCGAGCACCACGGTCCGCACGCCGGTACGCAGCACCACGTGGTAGCTGCCGGCCCACCCGGTCAGGTGTCGCAACGCGCCGCCGCGGGCGATGGCGAGCCCGACCTCCAGCTCGGCGTCGGTGGCGCCGCACACGCCCAGCACCGCCATCCGCATCCCGCCCCGGCTGACCACCCGGACCTCGTCCGCAGGCCAATTCCCCACCAGCCACAGCGGATCGGAGCCGTCCCACAACGTCCTGGCCCCGGTCGGCCGGGTAACGCTCCGACTCTCGGACGTCCCTGCGAACCAGCGCATCTCGACCCCCTCCGGGTTATGGCCCCGCGCAAACCACCATGGATACCGGCCGTACGTGATCCGACACTTCCATGGAACCAAGGTTAGGCAAGCCTGAGTAGAGCGCATCCGACGGCGCACGGGGACACGCACCCGGCGCATGGTGCCTTTTGACCGTGCCTGGGTACTGACGCGACGTCAAGTACGTTCTGTCAATGATTGCGGCCCGTCCTTGGTGATCGCTTGGCCAAGGGTTGTCCCGCAGGCGACGCGCCCGGGAACAACCCGTAAATTCGCGTCGCTTCACTCCCGGGATTGGCGAATATCTCCCTTACCCGAGCCGGCCGGTCCGGTTACGCTGAGGCGGACGGAGGGTTGCCTTTGGGGGCAAACTATGCGCGGCAGTCCCAAGCAGGATCAGTCGGGGCGTTCGAGTCCCGATGACGGAGACCGGGAGGTCCCGGATCCGGGGGTGGTGAGCGGAGGCGTCGGCGCCGGGTCCGACGGCTCCTTCGGCGATTCCCCGGCCGGCGCCGAGCAGGCGCGCCCCGAACGCCTCGACACCCTCCACACCACCACCGAACTCCCGCACCAGGAGTCCGCCGACCCCCGCCCCCGGCCCCCGCGCGAGCGCGGACCCAACGGCCGGCTCGGCGAGTTGCTGGGTGTCGCCGGGGTCAGCAATGCCGGGCTCGCCCGCCGGGTCAACGACCTGGGCGCCCGGCGCGGTCTCTCCCTCCGCTACGACAAGACCTCCGTGGCCCGCTGGGTGGGCAAGGGGATGACTCCGCAGGGCCCCGTGCCGCACCTGATCGCGGCCGTGCTCGCGGAGCGCCTCGGTCGCCCGGTGCCGCTGGAGGAGATCGGCCTGGACGACAGCCGGCCGGTGGATCCCGATCTCGGTCTGGCCTTCCCACGCGATGTCGGGGAGGCAGTTCGCACCGCCACCGACCTGTGGAGGCACGACCACGTGAATCGACGCGAGTTGCTCGCCGGGACGTTCGCCGTCACCGCCTACGGCACCCCGATGGCCCGCTGGCTGATCACCCCCGCGGACGCCCGCGCCGAGCATCGCGGCACCGGGTCGCACGTGGGACACAGCGATGTGACCAAGCTGCGCGAGGCGGCCGAGGAGGCCCGACGCTGGGACAGCAAGTACGGCGGCGGCGACTGGCGGGCGTCGATGGTGCCGGAGTGTCTGCGCTGCGACGCGACCCCGCTGCTGCGCGGCAGCTACCACGACGACGTGGGGCGCAGGCTGTTCGGCGCCACCGCCGAACTCTCCCGGCTGGCCGGGTGGATGGCCTTCGACACCGGCCAACACGAGGTCGCCCAGCGCTACTACATCCAGGCCCTGCGGCTGGCCCGCGCGGCGGCGGACGTACCGCTCGGCGGCTACGTGCTCGCCTCGATGAGCCTGCAGGCCACCTATCGCGGCAACCCCGACATCGCGGTCGACCTGGCCCAGGCCGCCATCGAGCGCAACAAGGGCATCGCGACCTCCCGGGTGACCGGCTTCCTGCACCTGGTCGAGGCCCGCGCCCAGGCCCGCGCGGGCGACGCGCCGGGGTGCGGGCGCGCGCTCAACGCGGCCGAGGCCCACCTGGAGCGGGCCCGGACGGGCGATCCCGATCCGGAGTGGATCGACTTCTTCACGTGGGACCGGCTGTGCGCGGACGGCGCCGAGTGTTACCGCGACCTGGGCGTGCCCGAGCGCACCCGCTACTTCACCGTGCAGGCGCTCGCGGGCCTGCGCGGCGAGGCGTACCAGCGCTCGCACGGGCTGCGGCTGGCCGTGGGGGCGCAGGCCGAGTTGCGCGCGGGCGAGATCGAGGCGGCCTGCGCGACCGGCCGGCAGGCGCTGGAGATCGCCGACCGGGTGCACTCGTCGCGCAACGCGGCCTACCTCAACGACCTGATGATCGGCCTCAAGCCGTACGCCGACGTGCGCGCGGTCAAGGACTTCACCGAACGCGCCAGGCTGGTCGGCGGAATCACCGTCTGAGCCGCACACCCGCACACCCCGCGGGCGCGAGTGCCGCCCTTTTCGGCTCGACGCACGATCCCGGGAAACGCCACAGGCCCGACATTTTCATGTCGGGCCTGTGATCCAAGTAGCGGGGACAGGATTTGAACCTGCGACCTCTGGGTTATGAGCCCAGCGAGCTACCGAGCTGCTCCACCCCGCGTCGGTGAACACAACTGTACGCCATCGCGAGCACACCCACGACCAATTACCGCGAAGGCCGGCCCGACCGGCTGCGGGCACCGAACCCCGCGGCCGCGGGTCGAAGATCGATTCCCGTATGGCAAAAGGCCGTTCGTGTCCGATTCGAACAGGTGGCAGCCGGCCACGAGCACGATATGGTTCCGGGCCGTAGTAGGGGCGGGTCGCCCACCGGGGGCGGGCCGATATGCGCCGGCGGCAGCCGTGGCAGCGGCAGAGCGGGATGTGTCCTGAGATGACCGAGAGATCCGGCTGCCCGTTCGTGGCCCTGTCCGGCCCACGCTTCGAGTCCGACCCGGCCGGGTTGTACCGCGAGCTGCGCGAACGGCACGGCCCGGTGGCGCCGGTCGTCCTGGACGGCGGCGTGCGTGCGTGGCTGGTCCTGGGCTATGCCGAACTGCTGGCCGTACTCCGTGATCCGGACCGGTTCTCGCACGACTCGCGGTTGTGGCTCGACCGGATCAAAGGCCGGGTCCCGGCCGACTGGCCGTTGTCGCCGATGGTCGAGTACCGCCCGTCCATCCTGTGCGCCGACGGCCCCGAGCATCGGCGGCGCAGCGCGGCCGTCGCGCACAGCCTGGGTCGCGTCGATCGGCGGGCCCTGCGCGGCGAGATCGAGCACATGGCCGACTCGCTGATCGACACGTTCGTGGCCCGAGGCGAGGCCGACCTGCTCACCGAGTACGCACAGCGGCTGCCGCTGTTGGCGATGGGCCGGATCGTCGGCATGCCCGCGCCGGACGGGCCGCACCTGGTCCGGACGATCAACGGGATGTTCGACGGCGGTCCGGACGCGCTCGCGCATCAGGCCGTCCTGCACCGGATGATGACCGACCTGGTCGCGACCAAGCGCATCACCCCGGGCGCGGACGTCACGTCCTGGATGCTCGCGCACCCCTCCGGGCTGACCGACGCCGAGGTGATCGAGGATCTGCTCGTGATCACCCCGACCGAGCCCACCGCCAACTGGATCGGCAACTCGCTGCGCATCCTGCTGACCGATCACACCCTGCACGCGTCCCTCACCGGCGGCCGGCGCACCACCGACGAGGCACTCGACGAGGTGTTGTGGCAGGACCCGCCGATGCAGAACGCGGCCGGCCGCTGGGCCACCCGGGACACCCTGCTCGGCGGCACGCCGATCCGCGGCGGCGACTTCCTGCTGCTGGGCATCGCGGCCGCCAACGCCGACCCCGCGGTGCGCACGCCCGATACCGAACTGACCGGCAACCGGGCGCACTTGGCCTGGGGTGGCGGCCCGCACGCGTGTCCCGCCCAGGACCACGCACGGCTGATCGCCAAGACCGCCGTGGACACGCTTCTCGACCGGCTGCCCGATCTGCATCTGGCCGTCCCCCAGGAGGCGCTCACCTGGCGCGCCTCCCCGTGGATCCGCGCCCTCGCCGCCCTGCCGGTCGCCTTCACCCCCGACAAGCCGATCCACGGCGGCGCCCCGTGGCCGAGCCCGGCCGCCCTGGCGGCCCCACCCGCCGAGCCGACACCCGATCCGACACCCGAGCCGGCCCCGGTGCCCGAGCCGGCCGCGCCGCTGCCCGAGCCCGTACCGACCCCTGCGGACCCGACCCCGGAGCCCGCCCCGGCCCCGTCCACCGCGTGGTGGTCCCCGGCACGGTGGCGCCGCGGCCGGTGACGGCGCACACCATCGGGCCGCCCGACTCCCCCGCCCGTGCCCGCGCCGCTAGGGTCGGCAGGGTGGAGGTGGGCTCATGACGTTGACCTACGACGTGGTGGTGGTCGGTGGTGGCATCGTCGGCCTGGCCACCGCGTACGCGCTCACCGAGCGCGACCCCGGACGCACCGTGGCCGTGGTCGAGAAGGAGACCTCCTGGGCCGCGCACCAGACCGGCCGCAACTCGGGGGTGATCCACTCCGGGCTGTACTACCGGCCGGGCAGCCTCAAGGCCCGCTTCGCCGTCGAGGGCGCCCGCCGGATGACGGACTTCTGCGCCCGCCACGACATCGCGCACGACGTCCCCGGGAAGCTCGTGGTCGCCACCAGCGTGCACGAACTCCCGCGTCTGCGCACCCTGTTCGAGCGGGGGCTGGCGAACGGCGTGCCGGTCACCGAGCTGACCACCGAGCAGGTTCGCGAGCGCGAGCCGCACGTGTTGTCCGTCGGCGGACTGCACGTCGCCTCCACCGGCATCGTCGACTACACCGACGTGTGCCGGACCCTGGTCGACCTGTTGCACGAGCGCGGCGTCGCGTTGCGCACCGGGGCGGGGGTGGTCGACCTCGCCGTGCACGCGGACGAGGTGGTCGTACAGACCCGGCTCGGCGAGTTGCGCGGGCGGGTGCTGGTCAACTGCGCGGGGTTGTACAGCGACCGGATCGCCGAGCTGGCGGGCGACCCGCCGCCGGTGCGGATCGTGCCCTTCCGCGGTGAGTACCACGAGCTGGTGCCCTCGCGACGCGGGCTGGTGCACGGGCTGGTCTACCCGGTGCCGGATCCGGCCTTCCCGTTCCTGGGCGTACATCTGACCCGGGGCATCCACGGCGACGTGCACGTGGGCCCGAACGCGGTCCTGGCGCTGCGTCGCGAGGGCTACTCGTGGTCGCGGATCGCGCCGCGCGAGTTGGCCGCGACCCTGGCCTATCCGGGCATGTGGCACATCGCGCGTCGGCACTGGCGGTACGGCGCGGGCGAGTTGTTGCGCTCGGTGGCCAAGCCCGCGATGGTGCGCGAGGTGCAGCGGCTGCTTCCCGAGGTCACCGCGAACGACCTGGTCCGGGCGCCGGCGGGAGTGCGCGCGCAGGCGGTCCGCCCCAACGGCGAACTGGTCGACGACTTCCTGATCACCGGCGGCCCACGCACGATCCACGTCCTGAACGCGCCCTCGCCCGCCGCCACCGCGTCCCTGCCGATCGGCGACGAGATCGCCACTCGGGTCGCCGAACGACTGGGGGCCCTGGCCGGCCGCTGAGCCGGCACGCGATCATGGGCGCGGGCCGGCCGATCGGGGGACTGCACGTGGCCGTGAATACCGCCGTACCGCGATCCGCCGTACCGCGCGTCCTGCTCGTGGGCGCCGTACTCGTGGTGTGCGCGCTGCTCGGCGCGGTCGCGCCCGCACGCGCCGACACCCCGGGCGCCCGGCTGGTGGTCTCGCCGAGCGGGCCGCTGCGTGCCGGCGACGTGGTCACGCTCCGGGGCACCGGTCACACCGGCTGTCCCACCGGCCGGGTCGACGTGATCGGGTACGACGCGCGGCTGCGCACGAACGTGATGGGCGCCGACCGATTGATCGCGGCGGACGTACCGATCGATCCCGCGCGAGAGCAGGGCTTCACCGTGCGCTTCACCCTGGATCCGCCCGTCTACGTCGGCGTCCAGGGTTTCCGCACGGTGTGCACGAACCGGGGCAGGGAGCCGATCCCGAAGGCGATGGCCGAAACCACGTTCGACTACACGTCGACCGAGCAGGGCAACCCGGACGGCTTCCCGGCCCCCGGGCCGCAGCCGGCGAACCTGGCGAGTCGACGGCTGGTGCTCGAACCGGCCGCGGCGGCCCCCGACTCCATGGTCACCGTCTGGACCGACCTGCGCTGCGGGCCGGCCACCGCGACGCACAACGGCGCGCTCCTGTGGGACGGCCGCTTCGTCACCTCGTTCTACGCCCCGGCCGAGCCGAACGGACCGAAGGCGCTGGTCCGGTATCAGCCGCTGCGCGTACACGTCCCCCAGACACCCAGTCGCGGCACACACCGGCTCACCGTGTCCTGCCTGTCCGACGACGCCGAGTTCGGCGTGGTCGACGCCGACGTCGTGCTCGACGCCGAACTCACGCTCCCGCCGGCCACGTTCGCCCTGTCCACCGCACAGGCCGGCGGCGGTGACCGGATCCGCGCGACCGGATCCGGCTTCACCGGCTGCGCCGGTCGGACCGGCGGCGGACCGGCCGACCTGGCGATCCGCCGCGGCGACCGCGAGGTGGCCCGGGTGCCGGTCGGCCCGGACGGCCGGATCGACGCCGAGCTGACCATGCCCGCCGGGCTGCCCGAGGGGCGGGCCGAACTGAGCGCGGCGTGTGTCGACGAGCGCCTGGACGGCAGCGTGCGGCTCGCGTTCACCGTGTTGCCCACCCGACACCCGGCATCCGCCCCGGCGAGCCGACCCGCCGACCGCGCCGACTCCGCGCTCGACCTGCCCTCCCCCGGCGACCTGCTCGACCACCCCGCGCCACTGGCCGGCGCCGGCGTCGGGGCCGTGCTCGCCCTCCCGCTGGTGGGCTTCGCCGCCGAACTGTTCAACAAGACCGTGGAGGAGAACCGCCTGCGCATCCGTCGCCGGTTGCGCCCGGGCGCGGCCCGCCCGCGCTCGCTGCCCCGCGCGCCGCGGCTCCAGGTGCTCGCCTTCGTGCTGCTGTCCGCGCTGGGCACGGTCGCGGTCGAACCGAACGTGGCCCTGGACGCGGGCACGTCCGCGCTCGCGCTGTCCCTGCTGATCGCGGTCCCGCTCACCGTGCTCGCCTACGCGGGGGTATCCGAGGCGTACCGCCGGCACGTCTCGCGGATCCGCGCCTTCCCGCACCTGGTTCCCGGCGCCCTCGTGGTCGCGCTGCTGCTGGGCACCGGGTCCCGGCTCGCGCACCTGGTGCCGGGCTACATCTACGGACTGTTCCTCGCCTTCACCCACGCCGGCCTGCGCCGGATGTCCGCGCACGAGGAGGGGCGGGCCACCGCGCTGGGCGCGTGGGCGCTGGCCGGGTTGGGCGCGAGCGCCTGGGTGTGGCGGATCCCGGTCGAACACGTGCTGGCCGGCGACGACACGCCGGCCTTCGGCTGGGTGCTGGCCGAGAACGTCCTCACCCAGACCTATGTCGCCGCGGTGATCGGCCTGGTCTTCGGCCTGTTGCCGATCCGCTTCCTGGACGGTCACCTGCTGTGGCGGTGGAGCAGGTGGGGTTGGGCGGCCGTGTACACGGTCGCGGTGTTCCTGTTCCTGCTCACGCTGCTCGACCCGACCGGGGTGACCACCGGCGCCACCCGGGGGATGTTGCTGCGCGCGGCGTGGTTGTTCGGCGCGTTCCTGGTCGCGTCGGTGCTGTTCTGGGCGGTGTTCCGACTGCGTCCGGGTACGGCGCCGGCCCCGCCCGGAGCACCGCCGGTACCGGTCGGATCGACGCCGCCCGCGGCGCCGGGCCCGCCGCCGCCGAGGCCGGGGGTTCCCCCGACGATCGGCCGCCCCCGGGATTCGCCGTAAAATCCTTGTCTTATGTCCCCTCTTCCCGGCGCCTCGACCGCCACCGGCGTCCCGATCACCGATCGCCCGATCACCCATCTCGCGACCGTGCGCAGCTTCACCCCGCGCCGGGGCCGGGTCACCCTGGCCCAACGCGACGCGCTGGATCGGCTGTGGGAGCGGTGGGGCTTCGACGTCGCGGACCGGCGGCTCGACCTCGGCGAGTTGTTCGGGGACGACCGCCCGGTGGTGCTGGAGATCGGCTTCGGCATGGGCGAGGCGACGGCGGCGATGGCCGAGGCCGATCCGGGCACCAACGTGCTCGCCATCGACGTGCACACCCCGGGTCAGGGCAGCCTGCTGCACGACGCCGAGCGCCGCGGGCTGACGAACATACGGGTGGCCAACGGCGACGCGATCGAATTGCTTCGGGACATGTTGCCGCCGGCCTGCCTCGCGGGCATCCGGGTCTTCTTCTCCGACCCGTGGCCCAAGACCCGACACCACAAGCGCCGGCTGATTCAGCCCGCCTTCGCCGCGCTGGCCGCGTCCCGCCTGGCGCCGGGCGGAATCCTGCACTGCGCGACCGACTGGGCGCACTACGCGGAATGGATGCTCGAAGTGCTCCGCGCCGAGCCCGAACTGGTCAACACCGCGGACGGCTACGCGCCCCGCCCGAGTTGGCGGCCGGTCACCCGCTTCGAACAGCAGGGACTGGACAAGGGCCACGAGGTGGCGGATCTGCTCTTCCGGCGCCGCTGAGCCGGGCAGCCGACCCGAGGAAGGGGCACCGCGCCACCGCGCGGCGTTATCGTCACCCCAATGGACGCATCGCAAGGACCCGACTCGCCGGCCGGTCCCGTCCCTCCGGACCGGGCCGCGTACGAGTTCGCCCTGTACCGGCCCGGGCCGGTCGAGAAGTCGCGGCTGCGCACCCTCGCGGCGAACCAGACCGCGCGAATAACCGTACTGGGCACCGCGCTGCTCGCCTGCGCGGTCACCGTCGCGGTCATGCTCGGCGACACCATCGGCGTCCAGGGGCTGCTCGTCGGGGCGTTGATGGCGCTGGTGCCCGCGCCGCTGGTGGTGAGCGCGATCGTGTGGCTGGGCCGGGTCCGGCCGTTGCCGTGGAAGAGCCTGCTCTTCGCGTTCGCGTGGGGTTCTTGTGCCGGTGCGCTGGTGGCGCTGCTCGCGAACAGTTGGTCCTTCGACAAGCTGATGGACCTCAAGGGTGAAGAGGACGCCGAGCTGCTCGGGCTGACCATCGTGGCGCCCGTGGTGGAGGAGTGCGTCAAGGGACTCGCGGTCCTGCTCCTGTTCCTGACCATCCGGCGCCGGCTCCGCGGCGTCCTGGACGGCCTGATTCCGGCGGCGATCAGCGCCGCGGGCTTCGCGTTCACCGAGAACGTCCTGTACTTCGGCCGGGAGTTCGCCGCGAGCGAGGACAGCGGCGACGGTCTGGGCACCACGTGGGGCACCTTCATCGCGCGCGGCATCATGTCGCCGTTCGCCCATCCGCTGTTCACCTCGATGATCGGGCTGGGCTTCGGCCTCTCGCTGGCGGCCCGCTCCCGACCGGCGCGGATCCTGCTTCCGCTCGGCGGCTACGTGTGCGCGGTCGGCCTGCACGCGGCCTGGAACGGCTCGGCCACCCAGGGACTGGCCTTCCTCGGGGTGTACTTCCTGGTCATGATGCCGATCCTGGGCGGGCTGGTCTGGTACGTGGTGATCGTGCGGCGCGACCAGTTGCGCGCGGTCGAGGACGAGTTGCCGGGCTATGTCGCGGCGGGTTGGTTCCGCCCGCACGAGCCGCTGCTGCTGTCCTCGATGGCCGACCGCTCGCGGGCGCTGCGCACCGCGAAGGCCATGCTCGGCCCGACCGGGGCGGCGCGACTGCGCGCGTATCAGGCGGACGCCACGCTGCTCGCCGAGCTGCGCCGGCGCGCCGGCCGCTCGCGCAAGGGACCGGCCCCGGAGTACCCGGAACAGGAGCGCGAGCTGCTGGATCGGGTGTGGGCGGCGAAGCCGATCCTGGGACGGGTGATCGACCACACGATGCCGTCGCCGAGGTGGCGCTACATCAAGCCGCCGCCCGGGTGGGCGCCGGGCATGCCGCCGTTCGGCCCGCCGGGCGCGGCGCCGTACGGGGCCGCGCCGTACGGGGCGCCGACCGGCTGGGGGCCACCGCCGGGCACCGGCCCGTTCGCCCCGCCGCCCGGGTGGCTGCCGCCGGCTCGACATCCGGCCGCGCACCCCGCGTGGGGGCCCGTGCCGGTGTACGGCGCGCCCGTGCCGTGGCAGCCGCCCGGGCACACGGCCGGCGGCCCGTGGAGCGAGCCGCCCGCGCAGGCCGGGCCCCTGGGCCCACCCGCGTGGTACGCCCGCCCCGGCGACACCCCGCAACCACCGCCGCCCGAGGCGGCGCCCACGGAACCCCGCGAGTCGTAGCCGTAGCCGGCCCGGCCCGACCCGCGTGCGACCATGGCCGGGTGCATATCTCGACCACCTACGTCCCGACCGAGGCCGATATCGCGGAGGGCGTGCTCGCCTTTCGACGCGGCCTCTTCCGGGGTCTGTTCGGGGCCGGGGCGGTGCTCTCGGTGCTGGGCGTCGTCCTGGTGACGAAGGCACTGCTGACCGGTACGACCGTGTTGTGGCCGCTCGCGTTCGTCGGTTTCGGCCTGGCCATGCTCGCGCTGCGGTTCTGGGCGCCGATCCAGGCCGCCCGGCAGAACAGGCACATGCACGGCGTGCCGTGCGAGGTCACGCTGACCGACGAGGAGTTCGTGACCACGCTCGGCGGCAGCCGCAGCGCGACCCCGTGGGACACCTTCCGCAAAGTGCGCCGGGTGGATACCCAGTGGATCTTCGAGTTCGGCCCCACCCAGGCGATGACCATTCCCGACCGGGTCTTTTCGGACACCGAAAACCTCGAACTGGAGACGTTTATCCACAGCCGGAGCCGGGCAGCGCGCTGATCTTCCACAAGGAAGATCCACATCCTGTGGAAAACCTGTGGGCAACTGCTTTCGGCGTGGCTCACTGCTCGAAATGGTGAGAATCAATGCCGATTCGACCTGATCGGGCGCGTTTACCCCTTTGACCACACGCCATATGCCGTGGCCGTTCGGTATTTCCCGTATTCACCACAAAGGCGACCCCACACGGGGTCGCCTTCGGGTGTTGGGTGTCGCCCGCCTCCACCACGGGCGGTGTGGATGGACGGGTGATCAGTGGGTGGGCACCGGCCCACCCACGACCGACGCGACCGACGCGGCCGTCCCGGCCGGCGCGTGCGACTCCGACTCCACCTTCGCCTGCGCCTGCGTCTCGGCGGCGACCGGCACCCCGCGCAGCAGCGCGGTGGCCACGATCGCGGCCAGCGCGAGCAGGACCGCGCCGCCCAGGGTGGCGTACTGCATGCCGTGCGTGAAGGCGTCCCGCGCGGTGTCCAGGAGTTGGTCGCCGGCCCGACCCGAGATGCGCCCGGCGGTCGCGCTCGCCGCCGCCAGCGTGTCGTTCGCGGCGTCCGCCGCGTCGGCCGGCACCCCGTCGAGGGTCGTGTTCCGCATGTCCCGCCCGTACACCGCGTCCGCGATGCTGCCCAGGATCGCGATGCCCAGCGCCCCGCCCAGTTCGCTGCCGGTCTCCGAAGTGGCCCCCGCCGCCCCGGCCCGCTCCGGCGGCGCGGCGGTCAGGATCATCTCGGCGGTCAGCGTGGTGGCGATCAGCACCCCGGCGGCGACCAGACCCGCGCCGACCAGCACCAGCACCAGCGGCGAGTCCGGTCGGGCCGAACTCATCACCAGGAAGCCGGCCACCGCGAGCAGCAGCCCCGCGCCGATCAGGAAGCCGGGCCGCACCCGCTTGGCCAGGATGCCGGACACGGTGAGCGCGACCATGATCCCGGGCATCACCGTCAGCGACCACAGCGCCGCCTCCAACGGCCGCATGCCGAGCACGAGTTGCATGTACTGCGTGTTGAACAGCGCGGAGCCCAGCATCGCGATGCTCGCGATCACGTTGACCGCGATCGAGGCGCTGTAGGCCCGATCGCGGAACAGTTCGAGGTCGAGCAGCGGGTCGGCGATGGTGCGCTGGCGGCGGACGAAGAGGTAACCCACGACCAGGCCGACCACGATGACGACCAGGTAGCGCGGCGCGAAGCCCTCGGCCGCGATCTCCTTGATCCCGTAGATCACGCCGAGCACCGCGACCAGCGAGAGCCCGGCGCTGATCAGGTCCAGCCGACCGGCGGCGGCGTCCTTGAACTCCGGGAGCAGAGACGGACCGACCGCGAGCAGCAGCACCATCGCGGGCACGTTGAGCAGGAACGCCGAACCCCACCAGAAGTGGTCCAGCAGCAGACCGCCGGCCACCGGGCCCAGCGTGGCGCCCGCAGTCAGCGCGGCGGTCCACACTGCGATCGCGGTCCGCCGCTGGGCCGGGTCGTGGAACATGTTGCGGATCAGCGCCAGGGTCGAGGGCATCAGCGTGGCACCGGCCACCCCGAGCAGCGCCCGGGCGGCGATCAGCGTCTCGGCGCTGTTCGCGAAGGCCGCGGCCACCGAGCCGGCCCCGAAGGCCGCCGCGCCGATCAGCAACAACCGGCGCCGACCGATCCGGTCGCCGAGCGCGCCCATCGTGATCAGCAGGCCCGCGAGCAGGAAACCGTAGATGTCCATCATCCAGAGCTGCTGCGGGGCGCTGGGCTCCAGATCCTCGCTGATGAACGGAAGCGCGAAGTACAGCACGCCCATGTCCATCGACACGAGCAGGAGCGGGAGGAGCAGGACCGTCAGTGCGATCCATTCCTTGCGGCCGGCCTTGGCTGTGGTGGAGGTCATGACAGGAACTGTACGAGCGTATAAGACACATGTCTAGGACGGATGTATAAAAAGTTTGGCGCGGGGTTCCCGGGTTCCCACTCGTGGTGCAACGGGTAGTCGGGAGCGGTGCCGCAGGGCCGAACGCCCGGCATCGATCCCACCCCCCCGAGCCAAGGACGGCGAGATGAGTGACGAGCGCATTCCCGTGAACGAGATCCCCGATGGCGACCGGCCGCGGATGGACCTGCGCAGTGGCGCCGAAACGCCCGTCGACCCCGAGGACCTGGTACTCGCGGAGGGCAAGGATCTGACCGAGAAGAACATCGAGGAGGCCCGCCGCCGACTGGCCGAACTGGGCCCGGCCGCGGTCGAGCGCATCGTCCCCTGACCTCGGAGACCCGGCGGGGCGCGGCACCGATCCCGGTGCCGCGCCCCGGCTGTGCCCGGTCCGACAAAGCCCGGTCGGGCCGCCCGCCGGGCCGGCGTCAGCGGTCGGTGCGCCGCCGGGGACGCATCTCGACCGGTCGGACCCGGTAGACACCGCGGTCCCGGTCCTGTTGTTCCTCGGCCACCTGGAGCGCGATCAGGATCTCCAGCGCGCTCCAGGCCATGCCGAGCATGCCCAGGCCGACGAAGAGCATCGCCCACACCCAGAACCAGGTGTGCGCCCAGACGCCGAGCAGGGCGACCATCGCCGCGACGATGGTCAGCGCCAGGAGCACACCGGTGCGCGCCGCCGCGTTTCTCGCGCCATCCGGAAGCCTGTCGCGCGCCATGGCCGACCTTCCCGCCGCCGAGTAGGCAGTCTGCCGCCGAGTAACCGGTTGCTCCTCGCCTGCCCCGTCATGCGTGGACGGAACCCGATCCGCCCGACTCGTCCGAGGAACGATGGAACTCCCGCCACGTCTCCCAGATGGCCGGCACCGTGCCCGAGCCGAACGAGCGTTCCGGCCAGTTCGCCGGCGGCAGCCCCGCGGGGTTCGCGCCGACATTCGCGCCGTACCACAGGTCGTGCCGACGGCGGGCGAAGTACCACACGCCGTCCCGCCGTTCGTACACGTCGCGGTACAGGATCGCCTGGTGCAACCAGCGCGGTCCCTCCTGGATCTCGGCCTTGCAGTACACGTGTCCGGTCGCGTGGTCCGCGTCCAGCAGGTCGATCACGTGCGTGCCGACATTGAGGATGGTCACCCCCAACGGAGCCAGTTGGGCCGCGAACGAGGCACGCAACGCGGCGCGTCCGTACTCCTCCCGGCTCACCCGCACGTCGGGCACGAACAGCCCGCACAACGCGTCCAGGTCCCGGCTGTCCAGGGCCAGCGCGTAGCGCGCGGCGAGTTGACGGATCTGTTCATGGGCCAGCAGCCGTTGTACGTCGTCCATGAACCGACACCCTGTCAGGCTCCGGTGCGAACGATCTCCTGCGGGTTGTACACGACCTCCACATACGACCAGCGGCGTCCGCCCGCGTAGTGCAACACCACGTTGACGTCCAGCCCGCCAAAGGGTCCCTCGGCGCGCAGCACCGTCGAGACCCGGTTGCCGTCGATGATGCGCAGCCGGACCCGGTAGCGGCTGAACGGCGAACGCCGAACGCCGTCCCGGATGTACGCGCTCAACGCGTGCCGGCCCTCGACGAAGCCGACCACGTGGTCGCGCACCCGCACCTCGTCGGTGAACACCGCCGCCAGCGGCGCCCATTCGCCGCCCGCCGAGGCCGAGGCCAGACGCGCCGCGAAGTCGCCGAAGGCCCGCCGGATCTCCTCGCGCGGAATCGGCACCGACAGTGGTTCCGGCGCCCAGCCCACGATGCCGCGCAGTTCCGCGCCGTCGTGCCCGGCCGCCGGGCCGCCCGCCCCCCGCCAGCGCGCGATCATCGCGTCCACGCCGTCGCCGTTGCGGAATTCGCCCACCGTCTCGAAGCGATCACCGGCGCCCAGGCGCCGCACGATCTCGGTGCCGGGCACGGTGTATCGCACGGTGCCCCCGGTGGGGTCCGGCAGGTTGAGCCAGACGTAGCGACAGGTCAGATCGCCGTCGATCATCGTCCATTCGGTGAATCGGCGCACCCAGGCGCCCACATCGCCGTCGACCGGTTCGTTCCGCGCGAGTGCCGCCGCCTCGTCCCGGGTGCCGCCCATCGTGCCTCCCCGCATCGGTCCCGGCGGGGTCGGACGCCCGGAGAATTCCGGGCGCTGCCTGCCGCCTCCGGTGCGCGTGATCCTGCCCGCGCCCCGTCGGGAAGTCCAGCCCCCACCCGATCGGAGGAACGGAACCGTCGCCGGCTGGTATACGTATTACCGATCGCAACAAGCCGGCCGGGCTCGATGCGAGCACGATACGAAGTGGAAGCGGAGGGGACGCGAGTGATCCGGTACAGGGTCCGGGTGGACTTCTACCAGGACGTCCCACCGGACCGTCCCCCGACGGGGTACGTGGGCTCGTTGCTCTCGGGCGACTTCGCCGGACCGGCCCTGCCGCGCGGCGGCGACTCGATCTCGGCGATCCCGCTTGGCGGTGCGCACATAGGGCCGTGGACCGGCGGTCCGTACATGATGGTCCACCGGGTGGAGCACCACCCGGTTCCGGTGGACGGCGAGGGCCACATAGTCCAGTGGTGGGAGCAGTATCCCCAGCCCTCGGTACACGTGGTCGTCAACGCCGAGTGGCCGGACACCGAGGAGTCCGAGCACGAGTTGATGAACCTGTACGAGGAGCAGAGCTGGAGTTCGTTCCCGGCCGGACCGGAGAACCCGTTCCTGCCGGTCACCGCGGCGGCCGACTTCTAGCCTCGACCTCCGCGGCGTCTTGGTTGCGTTGGGCGTGGCGGGTTACGCAGCAGGTTTCTTGTAGCCCGTCAGGCTCACCGACGCCAGGATCTTGTTCAGGTCCGTGTCGTACTCGCGGGACAGCCCCGCCGTGGAGAACGAGATCATCGACTGCGGCAGCCACCACACCTGGGGCTGGAACGAGTCGCCGCCCTTGCAGGTCACGGTGAACGACGCGTACTCGAACGTCAGGCTGTTCTTGCCCGGTTCGACGAACTTCTTCCCATCGCTGCGGCTGGTCGGCGGCGCCGTGTCGGCGGTCTTGGGGATGCAGGTCGGCTTCGCCCCCAGGGTCCAGCCCGCCTGATCCTTGAAGTCGACCTTGCGCTCGCCGGACTTGCCGACCCAGATCCGCAGGCCGGCGCGCTCGCACGTGGTGCGCTGCGCGGCCGGCGTCGCGCTCGGCAGTACACACACCTCGGTGTCGCTGACCTGCTTGAGCTCCCACGTGGCCGGCACGGCGAACTTCATCCCCTTGATGTCCTGGGTGAAGCCGCCCGCCTTGCCGGTGAGTTTGGGGGCCTCGGCGGTCGGACTCTTCTTCGTCTCCGGCTTCTTGGGGTCCTCGTCCTTGCCGCGCAGCGCGAACACCGCGCCGGCCCCGATCGCCAGGACCGCGATGACGCTGCCGCCCAGGACGAACAGGCGCCGCCGGCCGGAGCCGCCCTGCCGGGCCGCGGCCCGACCGGTGGGCGGCGTGCCGTGGGCGCCGTGGGCGGTGGGCGCCTGATGGACATTCGCCGGGTGGCCCTGCCCGGCGGTGCCGTATTGCCCGGAAGGGGCTCCGTACTGGCCCGAGGGCGCACCGTGCTGACCGGACGGCGGGCCGTACTGGCCGGAGGGCGGACCGTACTGGCCGGAAGCGGCGCCGTGTTGGCCCGAGGGGGCGCCGTACTGGCCGGAGGGCGCCCCGTATTGCCCGGAGGGCTGCGGCGGGACGCCGTGCGCGCCCGAGGTCGGGGTGTCCCGGTAGAGCGGCGGTTGCGTCGGGGACGCGCCGTACGGGTCGTGCGAGGGCCGGCCGGGCCCGGCCGGCGGCGGTGGCACCGCGGGCGCGCCGAACGCGGCGGTGCCACCCGAGCGCGCGGGACCGCGCGGCGGCTCGTACACCCGCGGCTGCACGGGCGGCGGCGTCTGCGGCGGCGGGCTCTGCTGAACCTGCCAGGGGCCGCCGGTCGCGGGCGTGGTCCACAACTGCCCGATCAACGACGTGGCATCGGCCACCGGGTCGAGCGAGGGCGCCGCGGCGTTGCCGAGCGCGCCGCGCCACACGTGGGTGACCGAGGCCAGCAACTCACGGGCGTGCGGGCGGTAGTGCGGTTCCTTGTCGGAAGCCCGCTTGACGATCAGGCGCAGTACGTCCGGCACGCCGGACAGGTCGGCCTCCTCCTGGAGCACGCGCAGCGCGACCACTTCGGGTGCGCCGGTGCCGAACGGAATGACTCCGGTGGCGGCGTAGGTGATCAGCATGGCCCAGGCGTACACGTCGGCGGCGGGCGTGCTGTCGTGGCCCTTGAAGCGCTCCGGGCTCATCCACGCGGGCGAGCCGATCATCATGCCGGTGCGGGTCAGCCCGCTGTCCTCCATGGACCGGGCGATGCCCAGGTCGAGCACCCGCGGCCCGGCGGGCGAACAGATGATGTTCTGCGGCTTGAGGTCGCGGTGGATCACGTCCGCGTCGTGCAACGCGACCAGTGCCTCGGCGAGTCCGGCCGCCAGGCCCAGCAACTCGTCGCCGTGCATCGGGCCGCCCTGGTTGACCCGCACGTCCAGGGTCGGCCCCGGCACGTACTCGGTCGCGAACCACGGTGTCTCGGCGTCGACATCGGCGTCCAGCACCGGCGTCGTACAGGTGCCCTTGATCGCGCGCAGCAGGTTGACCTCGCGGGTGAACCGGGCCCGGAATTCGGGATCGTCCGCGTACTGCGCGTGCACCACCTTGACCGCGACCCGGCGTTCGTAGTCGTCCAGGCCCGCGTACACCGCGCCCATTCCGCCCGCGCCGAGTCTGCCGGTGATCCGGAACGGTCCGATGTGCTGCGGATCACCCGGACGCAACGAACGTATCTCGGCGCCGCCATCGGCCGTCATGGACGTGCCTCCCGTGTTGGTTCGCCGGCCCGCCGCTGCGGCCGTACCGGGATGGAATCCTCTCATCCGGTCTTGTGACCTCCCCAGGGCACCGGCTGGTTCCCCGTTCGGGCGAAAAGGCTCGCCTTACCCGAGGGGGTGCGTGATAGGCCAGCGGTTGCGCCGGGTGTGGCAACGCCTCGGCGTGGGACGACGGTTCGCGGATCGGCCGGTACGACCTTCGGGACGCACCGGCCCGGACCGCCGTCGTCCGGCAGCGTTTCGAGGTAATGCCGCATCGCTCCGCTTCCACGACCGAAGGGCCGAACGTGAAGATCGTCGTCGACTTCGACAAGTGCAAGAGCAACGCACTCTGCATGGCCGAGGCACCCGAGGTGTTCGAGGTCCGGGATGACAACTTCCTCTACATCCTGAACGAAAACCCCGGGCGGGAGTTGCGGTCGCAGGTGGAGGAGGCGGCCCGGGTCTGTCCGACCCGAGCCATCTCGATCCAGGAGTGACGCGGTGCCGGGTCGGGGCGGGGCGTCAGCCCTCCCCGGGCCGGTTCACGTCCTCGGGCCGGGCCCCGGCGGTTCGACTCGACTGCCACCGGTCGCGGGCGCCGCGGGCGCCCTGGGCCATCATCCCGGACGCGCCGCGCGCCCCTTGGACCATCGCCGCGGACGCGTTGCGGGTGGCCGACCAACCCCGGGCGAGCAGCCGGACGTTCACCACGACGGTGCCGGCGGTCCGGTCGTGCCAGGTGCGTCGACGCGGCCCGAGCACGGCCAGCGGGTCCAGGAAGCCGATCAGGGTCAGCAGCGCGAACAGGCCCGCCGTGCCCCATTGGCGCAGCGCGACCTCGTACCAGGTGAGCAACAGCGCGGCCCACGGCACCACCACGGCCACCAGGGTGCGCCGGGCCGCCCGCCATCCGCCGACCGGCACCCGGCCGCCGACCGCCTGCGCCGACGTGCCGACCGGTACCACCTTCGCGCCGACCATGATCTTGCCCAACGTGCGGCCGAACCGCGCGTGCATGAACCAGTCGTAGAGGGCGGGCACCAGAAGGTGCGCGAGGATCAGCAGGAGCAGCAGCGTCTTGGTGGTGCCCCACAGGCCGTCCACCGCCTCCAGCGGCGCGCGTTGGGCCTCGCCGGCTCGACCGAACACGACGTCCAGGAACGCGGTACGGACCACCTTGGTGGGCAGATCCGCGGCCTTGGTCTGGAGGTAGTGGTAGGCCAGGAACCACAGCGGCAGCACGAGTGCGGTGGTGAGCAGGTAGTCCGCGGTGCGGGCGATCAGGCGCATGGTGCGGGACGCGAGCGGGAGTCGGTCGGCGTCGGCCGGCATCGAGGTCGGGAACGGCGGCGGCGTGCCGGGCGGCGGGTGGCCCGGGGCGAACGGCTGCACTGTGAGCGGCTGTCCCTGACCCGGGATCAGGGACGGTGCGGCCGCGGGCGGTTGGTGCCAGGACAGGTGTGGATCACCGTCGACGGATGGTTGTTCCCCGTACGGCGACCCTGGCCCGCGTGGGGGCTGGGGGATCGTCATGAGCGGGACGTTATCGCGTAGATCGTCCCTTCCGTCGGGTCGGCGGACGAATTCGGGACCTGTTTTTCGGTGATGCGATCAGCTCTTGAGCTCGCCCAGGGTCACCTCCACGGTGGTTTTGTCGCCGTCGCCGGCGCGGATCAGGCTCACCTTGACCTTGTCGCCGGGCTGCTTGCCGCCCAGCGCCTCGGACAGGGCCGCGACGTCCGGGACTTCCTGGTCGTCGATCGCGGTGATCACGTCGCCCGGGGCGATGCCCGCGGCCTTGGCGGCGCCGCCGTCCTGGACGGAGACCACGCCGACGCCGGCGGGCCGGCCGTTCGGCCCGGCCACGGTGCGCACCGTCACGCCGAGCGCGGCCTTGCCCGAGTTGTCCACCTTGCCGTTCTTGATGATCTGGTCGGTGATCGACTTGACCGTGTTGGCGGGGATGGCGAAGCCGATGCCGGGGGCCGCCCCGTTGTTCTCCGGGTCGGTCGCGGCCAGAGTGGGGATGCCGATCACCCGGCTGTCCAGGTCGACGAGCGCGCCGCCGCTGTTGCCCGGGTTGATCGCGGCCGAGGTCTGGATCGCGCTGGAGATGGTCGCGCCCGGCGAGTCGGCGGCCTGCGGCTCGCTGACGGTGCGGCCGATCGCCGAGACGATGCCCTCGGTGACGCTGGAATCCAGACCCAGCGGATTGCCCATGGCCATGGTGATCTGGCCGACCTGGAGCTTGCTGGAATCGCCGAACCGGGCGGGCTTGAGGTCGTTGGGCGGGTTGTCCAGGCGGATCACCGCGAGGTCGTCCGGGGCGAAGGCGGCGACGAGCTTGGCGGTGACCGGCTTGCTCGCGTTCGGGAGGGTGACCTCGAAGCTGGTGGCCTGACCGACGACGTGCGCGTTCGTGACGATGTTGCCCTTGTCGTCGTAGACGACCCCGGAGCCCAGACCGGTCGTCGTGGTGATCTGCACGACCGAGGGCAACACGTTGCGCACCACCTGCTGGTACTGCGCCTGGAGGTCGTTCGCGGGTCCGTTGCTCGGCGCGGTCGAGCCGGACGCGGCGGTGCCACTGCTCGCACTCGAACCCTTCTTCGAATCGTCGTCGTCGCTGCACGCGCTCAGCCCGCCGCCCAGCACGATCGCGATGGCCGTCAGCGCGCCCGTGGCCCGTCGCCGCGTCGTCCTGCCCACGATGTCTCCCTCGGGTACGGCGGCTGCCGCCTTGCCGCCGGCGACGGCTCGGTTGCCGATAGCGGGGCGGGTCCCCCGGCCATTCTTCGTACTAACCCCGGGATCGGACTTTTCACCGTCCCGCCGAGGTCATGCCCCTTTCGCCATGTGCTTGTTCGTGTCAAGTTGGCCCCTCACGTCGTCCCCGCGAGCACGGAACGACGCCGCAGCGCCGGAGAGGGTGGGCACGCACATGCTGACGCTTCAGGAGATCTCGGACCGGATGGAGATCCAGGACCTGATGGTCCGGTACTCGCACGCCGTGGACACCGGCGACTGGGACGCGCTGGACACGGTCTTCACCGCCGACGCGCACATCGACTACTCGGCGATGGGCGGCTCCAAGGGCGGCCTGAAGGAGACCAAGGAGTTCCTGGCCTCGGTGATGCCGGGCTTCGGCGCCTACCAACACCTGATATCGAACTCGTCGATCACGGTCGACGGGGACACCGCCACGGGCCGCACCATGTGTCACAACCCGATGGTCTTCAAGGGCGAGGACGACCAGACGCCGGGCCCGGTGATGTTCTGCGGCCTGTGGTACCTCGACACCTTCACGCGGGTGGCCGGCGAGTGGCGGATCGCCTCCCGCAGCGAGGAGAAGTCCTACATGTACGTCGCGCCGACGGCGTAGCGGGCCGGGGTAGCTTCGGAGCATGATCCGCGAAGCCACCGCAGCAGACACCCCCGCCATCCACACCCTGGTCCGCGAACTCGCCGACTACGAGAAGCTGCTGCACGAGGTCAAGGCCACCGAGGCCCAGTTGCACACGGCCCTGTTCGGCCCGAACCCGGCCGCCTTCGCCCTGATCGCCGAGGACGACACCACCGGCGAGGCGGTCGGCTTCGCCCTGTGGTTCCTCAGCTTCTCCACGTGGGAGGGCGTACACGGCATCTACCTCGAAGACCTGTACGTCCGCCCCGGGGCCAGAGGCGCCGGTCACGGCAAAGCCCTCCTCCGCCACCTCGCCACGATCTGCGAAACCCGCGACTACGCCCGCCTCCAATGGGCGGTCCTCGACTGGAACACCCCCAGCATCGCCTTCTACGACTCCCTCGGCGCCACCCCCGAACGCGAATGGATCGGCTACCGCCTCACCGGCCCCGCCTTGACCCGCTTGGCCCAAAGCTGAGCCACCCCTCTCGCGAAAGAGCCCGTGCCACGACGCCGGGACCTGCCGTCTCCGCGCGCTACCCACGTGCCGCCGTTTATGCAACAACGCGGGTAGCCCTTGCCTCGCTCGGCGCCGCCTCCTAGCGTCGCCACAAGTAGTGGAGCGATCACGGAAGGCACACCATGAAGCTCTCGCGCGTTGCGGGCGGGGATCCCGATTGCCGCTCGAACGACTGCCCGACTGTCTTCACCACCGAGCGGGACGGCACGATCGCCATCCAAGGCTTCCTCGTCGATCACAAGACGCCCGAGGGCGAAGCGATCGTCTCGGTCCCGGAAAACATTCTTCGGGAGGCCGCGCGTGCACTTGGCTGGTGAGCATTGGACCTCCTTCTTCGACTCGTTCGAACGCGAGGCATTCAGACTGGAGACGCTGTCCGCGTACACCTTGGTCGGCGAAGAGCACGAGTACGCCGAATTCATGGCCACCGGCCGACTGGTTCTCCCCGACGACGACCCGTGGCTGACGCAACTAGCTCGCTACCGGGACAGCGGACGCAGGGTCGGACGAGTCCATGTCGTCACACCACCCCTGTCCGATTACCTGCGATACGAGTTTGCCGCATATCGATACAACGTTGCGGCCGGTGAAGACGTCCGGATTCTTGACACGACCCGTGCGCAGAACGTTCCGCCGATGCCTTCGGATTTCTGGATGTTGGACGATTCGAAAGTCGTCGAGATGCGATACGACGAACACGGGGCGCAGGTGGCTCGCGTCCTTCTCGAATCTCCGGATCTCGCCTGGTACCGCCGAAGCAAGGAGTCGGCGATCGCCCTTTCCATCCCCCTCGCGGAATATCTCGCGGATTGAGATTCGACCCGCAACAGGCGGGCCGGGACCGACTGCAACTGGCATCCGCCCTGCGCGCCCTTCGAAGTGCGACCGGGCTCTCCGGCGAGCGCTTGGCGCTGCGATGTGGGATGTCGCAGAGCAAGATCTCGCGGATCGAAACCGGACGCACTCTGCCCTCCATCCTCGACGTACGGCACATCCTGGAAGCCCTCGGCGTGGACGCCGAGACCGCCGACGAGATCCGCTGCCTGGCAGAGGTGGCGAACACCGAGTACGAAGATGTCCGCGCCACGGTCCGCCGCGGCCTGCACTATCGCCAGCGCGAACTCGCCGCACTCGATGCCGGCGCCGATCACATCCGGCACTTCCTCCCCGCGATGCTCTCCGGCCTGCTCCAGACACCGGAATACATGCGGCAGGCCATGTCGCCCGTCGTCGATCCCGCAACCGGTGATCCGGCCCGTGCGATCGCCGCCAAGCTCGAACGCCAGTCGGTCCTTTACGGCCGGGGGAAACGCTTCGACTTTCTCCTGACGGAGTCGGCGGCTCGTTGGCCGCTGTGCTCCGCATCGACAATGGCGCTCCAGTTGGATCACCTGATCGCCCTGTCACATCTCCCCCAGGTCCATCTGCACATCCTGCCGCTCCGCCGACAAGTGGCCGACGTGCCGTTCAATACGTTCGTCATTTATGGCGACCACCTCGTGACGGTGGAACTGTTCAGCGGCCGACTCGTCTTTCGGGATCCGAAGGAAATCACCTACCACCGACGATTGTTCGAATACTTTGTCGAGCACGCGCTGTCCGGCGAGGAAGCTCGCACCGAGATCAGGGGGTGGTCCGAGATATTTCGGGCGCAATCCATGCAGGAACGCGACCGAAAATGGACACCGCAGAATGCAATCGGGTATTCCTGGAGACAACTTCGAACCTATCGAGGAGGTTTTCCATGGGACAGCACCGAGACCCCGCGACCGACGACGGGCACAAGCCCGAAAAGCCCGTTCCGCCGCCGACTCCGCCGGACGAGCCGGCGAATCCCGGCACGCCGAAGGGGCGGTGAGACGGATGTCGGTCGAGGCGAGGGCCCTGTGGCGGGCCCGGGTCGATTTGCTGTGGCGGGTCGAGGTGGCCGTCGGGGTGCTGCCCCAGGTGTGGCGGGAGGCGTTCCTGGGGGTGCCGAGGCACGTTTTCCTCCCGGACGTGGTGTGGCTGCGCCGCCCCGACGGCGACCGGCACGAGCGCTGCGAGCGGGTGTCGGAGCCGGAGCGCTGGTGGACGGCCGCGTACGCGGACACTCCGGTGGTGGTGCAGGTGTGCAACGGCGACGCGCCCCGGCCCGGCGGGCCCGAGTGGCCGTCGTCCGCGGCCTCGCAACCCTCGATCGTGGCGGCCACGCTGGTTGCGCTGGACGTGGCCGACGGACACCGCGTGCTGGAGATCGGTACCGGGACGGGATGGAACGCCGGACTGCTCGCCCACCGGGTGGGCGACGACCGCCTCGTGACGATCGAAGTGCACGCCGATCTCGCCCGAATCGCCCGCAGCCGGTTGGCGGCCCTGGACCGGCACCCCACCGTCGTGTGGGGAGACGGCGCCGAGGGCTGGGCGACCGGCGCGCCCTACGACCGCATCGTGTGCACCGCCGCCGTGACCCACCTCCCGCCCGCCTGGATTCGGCAGTGCCGGCCAGGAGCCGTCATCGTCACCCCCTGGGCAAGCGCGTGGACCGCCAACGGCACCCTGGTGGCCGAAGTCGACGATCGAGGCCGCGCGCACGGCCGCTTCCGTACCGGCGGCGCCTTCATGCACCTGCGCGGACACCGCTCCCGCAGCACCGACATCGGCCGAGTCGTCTCCCCGGAGCACGCCGCCACACCGAGCACCACCACGCTGTCCCCCTGGGCCGTGGCCGGCGGCGACCCCGTCGCCGAGTTCGCGATCGGCCTGAGCGCGCCCGGCGTCTGGCACCACTGGGACGGCGACGTCGACGGCGTACACACCCGCCTGTGGCTGGGCGACGAGGCCGGCACGTCGTGGGCGAGCATCGACCACGACGGACACCGACGCACCGACTTCGCCGTCCGCCAACACGGCCCACGCCACCTGTGGAACGAGATCGAGGCGGCGTGGTCCCGCTGGTGCGCCGCGGGCCGCCCCGGCATCGAAGCCTTCGGCTGGACGGTGTCCGCAGATGGCGAACAGCACGCGCGAGTACCCGAATCCACCGCCCCGCGCCCGACCGGTCGCGGTGGCGAAGCGGCCTCCTGGTCCCTGTGAACGGGCCGGTACCGCCTCGCCTTTCGCTTCCGAAGCAAGATCGCGGCGAGCACGCGGCAGACGGAGACAACCGCCCGATCCCCCACGAAGGCGCACGGTCCCCGGGGGTCACGAAGCCGGCGAGGCCACCTCGTTTCGCGGCTCTTCGAGTGCCGGGCGGGCGATCGGCCGCACCGTGGCGGCGGCGGCCATCAGCGCCGGCAACCCGGCCACCGCGAAGACCAACGGCAGCGGGGCCCGGTCGATCAACAGGCCGCCGGCCGCCGTGCCACCCGAGGCGCCCGCGTTGAGGGCGGTGTTGACCCAGGCGCCGACCCTGGTCCGGGTGTTCGCCGCGGCGCAGGCGTCGGCCAGCAGGTAGGCCGTGGTGATCGCCGGCGCCACGAACAGGCCGGTGACCGCGACGGTCGCGGCCAGGACGTAGAGGTTCGGGGACAGGCCGGCCGCGCCCAGGGACAGGCCGAGCCCGAGCGCGAGCAGCGGCAGGCGGCGGTCGATCGCGATCCGCCAGGGCACCGCGCCGTACGCCAGGCCGCCGACCGCGCTGCCGATCGAGAGCGCGGCCAGGATCCAGGCCACCGCCGCCGCGTGCCCCCGCGCGTCGGCGAACGCGACCGCGAGCAGGTCGATCGCACCCAGACACAGCCCGACCCCGGCGGCGACGACCACCGCACGCCACAACCCGGTTCGGACCGGCGCGGGATGATCCCCGGCTCCCTCCCCGTCGACTCGTCCGGCCCGCGCCGTCGACCGGCCCACCGCCGGCGACGTCACCAGCGCGAGCGTCCCGACCGTGATCAGCCCGGCGCTGACCGCCACCCCCGCCGCCGCGGGCGCCAGCCCCACCAACACGCCCACCAGCAACGGCCCGAACGCGAACAGGATCTCCTCGGCCACCCCGTCCAGGCTGTAGGCCCGCTGCAACAACCGCGGATCGGGCGCCAGTTCGCTCCACAACACCCGCATCACCGGTCCGACCGGCGGGGTACAGGCCCCGGCCGCCGCGACCGTGACCCCCAACCACACCCCGGAGACCCCCGGCCGCCAGGTCAGCACCGCGATCACCACCAGCAGCGTCGCGTACACCGCGACCAGCGGCGGCAACACCCGCCGCGGCCCGTACCGGTCGACCAACGCGGCCCGCATCGGCGACAGGAACACACTGGTCGCCCCGAACGACGCCATGATCGTGCCCGCCACCGCGTACGACCCGGTGCCGGCCTTGACCGCCAACAACAACGACAACGCGATCATCCCGTAGGACAGTCGCCCCACCAGCGCGGCCCCGAACGCCCGTCGGGCACCGGGGATCCGCAACACGGCGGCATAGGAGGGAGCCGGCGCACGACGCGCGTCGGCAGGAACGCAAGAGGGCTTGGCAGCCACGATGTCGGGAGTTCCTCCGCGAAGTCGGCACGACGAGAGCCGCGCCGAAGGGCCTGCGTGGACGCCGAAGGCGACCGACCCCGTCAGGGCCCGGTCGCGGCGGTCCTACGCACACAGGAGGAACATGCCCGCCAACCTACCAAGCGCGCCCCGGCCCCGGCCGGCCCGTTTTCGGCCTGCCGCACCGACATCGGCGCCCCCTCGCGGACCTACTTCTTCGGGGCCGCGGTCAATCCGGTGCACGGCCGCAAGGTGTCCCGGCGGTCCAGGATGCGCTTGGCCTCGGCGCCGGTCACCGGCATCGGCACGCCGCGCTTGTCGATCGAGGCCGGGGTGAACTTCTCGTCGACGACCTTGCCGTCCTTGATGGTCAGCGTCGCCACGCCGGTGTCGTTCGAGTTCGGGTACGGAGACGTGCCGTACCAGAGGAAGTTGCCGTAGCCGTAGCCCACATAGGTGTCGCCCAGCCAACCGGCGCCCTGCATCACGTGCGCGTGGGTGCCCAGGATCGCCGCCGCGCCCGCGTCCGCGAGCTTGCGGGTCACGCTCTTCTGGTCCGCGCTCGGGCACTTGTCGCCCTCGATGCCCCAGTGCATGTAGACGATCACCACGTCGGCCTGCTTCTTCGCCTCCCGCACGGCCTGCACCAGCCGGTCGGTCTGCAACGCGGTGGCTATCCCGGGCTTGTTCGGCCCGGCCTGATAGAGCTGGTTGGTGATGTCCTGCACCTGACTCGCGGCCAGGAACGCGACCTTGACGCCCTTGGCCTCCCGAATCACCGGGCGGTACGCCTGCGCCGCGTCCTTGCCGATGCCCACCACGCCGATCGGCGGGTCCTGGATCGCGGCGATCGAGTCCTCCAGGCCGACCTTGCCGTAGTCCACGGCGTGGTTGTTGGCCATGCTGACCGTGTCTATCCCGACCGCCTTCAGCTCGGTCAGCGCCTTCGCCGGGGCCCGGAAGTGGTACGTCTTGTTCTCCGGCGTGCCGCGCTCGGTGATCGCACTCTCCAGATTGACCATCGCCAGATCGGCGGCCGAGAGCGTCTTGCCGATCGGGCCCAGCGCACCCTCGGCGCCCGCGTTCAGGCGGGGCACGGTGCGTTCGAAGAAGTGCACGTCACCCGCGAACGCGACGGAGATCGCGGTGCCCGGTACGGCCGGAGCCGACGGCGCCGCGGACCCGGTGCCCGGCGCCCCCGAGGAGCCGCCCGTACCGACCACCGGATTCGCGTCCGCGGCGTTCTCGGTCTTGCCCGGCGAGTCGTCGGAGTCGGACAGCAGCCCGCAGGAGGCGAGACCGGCGATCAGCAGCGGAGCGAGGCCGAGCGCGACGGACCGGCGGCGGGGTATATGCACGCGGACAAGGTAGCCCAGCGACGTACGCGCCCGTACGTACGACCGAGCGTGACGTGAATTACCTCACCCGCGTGCAACGAATCAGCCGTTCAGGGCCTCATAGACCCGGTCGCACAGCTCGGGATGCATGTCGAAGTAGCCCTCTTCGTCCACCTCGAAGGCCCCGGTCCGGAAGCTCTCGGTGACCGTGCGCAACATCAGCGGGATCGACGCGTACACCATCGGCTCGTCCGCGCCCTGCACGTAGCTCGCCACCTGCACGTCCTCGCCGTCCCAGACCGCCGCGTAGAAGTCGGCGGCCGGCGACACGAGCAGCGGCAGCCACTGCACCCCTTCCGGTTGGTCCATCTCGACCTCGTCCCGGAACTCCAGCGCCTCGGCCAGGCTGACCAGGACGTAGCCCGGTATGAACGATGCCTCGTCCACCAGTTGGTCCGGCTCCTCGCGGGTGCCGTCCGCCCAGCCGAACCAGGAGACCAGCTCGGCGGGCACCTCGGCACCCACCCGGGTCCGCACCGCCTCGGCCGGCAGGCCCGGTTCCAGCAGGCGCACGACGGGGCGATCGAGGCCGACCAGCTCCGCCCGCACGGCGTCCAGACCTTCGTGAACGGCGTCCATGCCACGTCCCTCGCGTTGTTCGTTGTGCGTCGAATGATCCGTCTCGAATGAGAGGTCGAGTCGAAGGGATCAAGCGTGACAGACGCCGAACCGATCGGCGCACGGTGCCTGGTTTGTGCGCGCGGTGGGTAGCCGCCGAACGGGCGACCACACGCGAGGACCGTCGCGGTCGCCCACGAACCGGTTCCGAACACCTGCGAGGGAGCGATCGTGGACGCGTGGTTCGATCCGATCATGTCCTTCACGGGTTCCCCGTGGGCCTACCCGATCGTCTTCCTCACCGCGCTGCTGGACGCGATGTTGCCGATCCTGCCGAGTGAGAGCGCGCTGATCGCGTGCGGCGTGTTCGCCACCGTCACCGGCTTCTCGCCCAATCTTTTCCTGCTGATCCTGGCCGGCGCGCTCGGCGCGTTCCTCGGCGACAACATCACCTACGCGATCGGCCACCGGGCCGAACCGTTCGCGAATCGGCACATGCTCAAGGGCGAGCGCGGCCGACGGGCCCGGGACCGGGCGGAACGCTGGTTGACCGAACGCGGCGGCGTGATGATCGTGGTCGGCCGGTACATCCCCGGCGGCCGCACCGCGGTCTCGCTGGTGGCGGGCATGGTCGGGTATCCGCCCGCCCGGTTTCGGGCGTTCACCGCGTTCGCGGGCCTGACCTGGGCGATCTACGGCGTGCTGCTGGGTTTCTGGGGCGGGACGGCGTTCAAGGACAGCCCGATCAAGGGCGTCGGCGCGGGCCTGGCCACCGCCGCACTGATCACCGTGCTGGTCGAGGTCGTCCGGCGGATCCTCGCCGCCCGCAATCGACACAGGCGGCGCGGCGCCGAGCGGGGCGAGAGTCCGGACGGCCGATCGCACGAGGAGATCGAACCACGCGCCGGATGAGGGCTCGCGGCGGATTCGCCGGCCCTTTCCGAAACGAGGATTCGATCCGAAAAAGCGCGAGGCCACCGGGATTTCCCCGATGGCCTCGGACCTGTTCGATGTGCGCTCGGATTACGCCGAGGGGTACGGGAGCGGCAGCACCGCGCTCGTCGGGAGCACCTCGACCTTGAGGTCGGGGTCCGGGCCCGCGCCCTGGAAACGACCGAACTTCGGCACCGCGGTACGGCGGTACTTGGTGGTCGAGTGCTCCGGGTCCTTGTCGAACTCCGGGATGACCTGGTTGCCGAAGAGCTCGATCATCTCGAGGTTCTCTTCGTGCGTCATGCCGTCGTTGATACCGAAGACGAGCTGGTCACAGCCCACCTCCTGGTACGCCTTGACCTGCTCGCACACCTCGTCGGGGGTGCCGACGAGCATGAAGCCGCCCTCGATGAGCTGGTCGAGCAGCTCGTCGCCGCCCATCGAGAGGTCGAAGGTGGGCGACGGCCAGGTGATCGCGTCCGCCGACTTCGGCATGGTGTCGTGGTACAGGTTCACCAGGGTGACCAGGTAGCCGCGGCCCTTGCTGAGCGCGATCTCGCGAGCGCGCTTGCGGTCGGACAGACAGATGACGGCGTTCGTCATCATCACGTTGTTGTTCTGGTAGTCGCCGATGATCTCGACCGGGTTCTCGGCGGCTTCCTTGTAGGCCTCGATGCGGCCCTTGAGGTTGTAGACCGGTTCGAAGTTGAACGCGATCGCGCCGATGCCCATCGAGCCGGCCTTGCCGAAGGTGGCCGGGTTGCCGCAGGCGACCCAGATCGGCGGGTGCGACTCGCCGTACGGCTTCGGGTGGATGTCGTGCGGGGTCGGCACCGTGAAGTGGTCGCCCTCGAACGTGTAGTCCGTCTGCGCCCACATCCGGGGGATCTCGCGAACGACCTCGTCCCACTCGGTCTTCGTCGAGTTCTTGTCCATGATGTTGAACGAGGCCATCTCGTGGCTGCCCGCGCCGCGGCCGGTGCCCCACTCGAAGCGGCCCTCGGTGATGTGGTCCATCATCGCGGCGCGCTCGGCGTAGCGGACCGGGTGCTCCTTGCGCGGCGACAGGCTGTTGATGCCGGTCGCCAGGTGGATGCGCTCGGTCTTGCCCGCGACGTAGCCGATGACGACCTCGGGAGCCGACATGTGGCTGTACTCGACCAGACCGTGGTGCTCGCCGAACCAGGCGTACTTCCAGTTGTGCTTGTCGGCCTTGATGGCCAATTCCATCTCGCGCATGAGCACGAGGTGCTCGCTCGCGCGATCGTGAGCGGCCGGACCGGGGGTGTACCCGTTCAGGAAGATGCCGAACTCCACGTGGAGCCTCCCAAAATCGCCTGGTTCAACCAGCGCTGCATACGCCTGTATGAGGTCTGCGTACGGGACAGTATGCGAGCGTCGGCCGGAACTTTGTTTACACGTGGCTAACGTCACGTCAGATGCCAGGCGCCGCCCGGGACATCGAGCTGACGCATAGTCAGATCCTCTCGCGCCCAAGACGGAAGATCCAGGGGAACGGCCTTTTGTGGCCCGCGACACCCCTGATCCCACCCGACGGAAGCGGCCCGGAAACGCGTGGGAAAACACCGGTCGGCCCGAAATCGAAGGGTGATCGACAATCACCGACGCCGATTACCCGAGATCTTGCGACACGGGAAAATGCGGCACGGTCAGCCCGCCTTCGTCCGCGCCAGCAACAACGTCACGTCGTCCCGATGACCGGTCAGGTCGGCGAGTCCGAACAACCGCTCCGCGGTCGCCTCCAGATCCAGGCCCCGGCTGCGCTCGAAGCGGTGCGCGAGCCGTTCCATGCCCCGGTCCAGCGCCAACTGCGGGCCCTCGACCAGGCCGTCGGTGACCAGGACCAGGGTCTCCCCGGGCGCCACGGCCAGCGTCGTGCACGGATAGCCCTGATCGGCCAGCATGCCCAGCGGCAGGCCGCCCTCGACGTCTTCGATCCGCGGCGTCCCGGCCGGATCGGCGAGCAGCAGCGGCGGATGCGCGGCCCGCGCGACCCGCAGGCTGCCGGTCGCCGGGTCCAGGTAGGCCAGCGTGCAGGTGGCGTGGGCGGGACCGGGGAACCGGTCCAGGAAGTCGTTGACCAGCGCGAGTGTGCGGCCGGGATCGGGAGTGACCACGGCGTACGCGTGCAGCAGGGTACGAATCCTGGCCATGATCGGCGCCGTGCCCGCGCCGTGGCCCTGGACGTCGCCGACCACCAGCGCGACCCGGCCGTCGTCCAGCGTGAAGACGTCGTACCAGTCGCCGCCCACGCCGAACTCGTCCTGCGCGGGTCGGTGCCGGACGGCCAGTTCGAGGCCGGCGACCGGCTCCGGGTGGGACGGCGTGACGCCCGCGCGAAACGCCTCGGCGAAGTCGCGGTACGGCGGCGGCGGAACCGGCTCGGCACCCAATGCGCGGGTGACCCGGCCGGCCACGTCCGGCGGCAGGCCGCCCGCCGCCGAGGCCGCCGCGGCGTCGGCGTACCAGTCGGTGCGGATCGCCATCAGCGTGTGCGCATCCTCCTGCCACGCGTCCGTGCTGACCGTCAGGCTGCCGTCCTCGCCCTGATACACCCGCCAGGCCGTCGCCGGGTCGTACCGGTGATCACGCGTCCCCGAAGAAACCACCAGCCGCCCGGGCCCCGCACCCACCGCACCCATCCACGACTCCGCCACACCAGGCCCAACGCCCAAACCCCCACAAGGCAACGGCCACTACGCCGAACACCCACCCACCACACCCCGAACCGCCGACTCCACCCCGCCCGACACCAAAAACCAGCACCCCAACCAAGCCCCGTCCACCAACCGCAACCCAACCCACCAGCCCACCCACCTCCAGCCCGTCCGGCGCTTGAGGACAAGCAGGCCGCAGACCGGCCAACCCCGACGGACCGACCCGACACCCCACCCACCCCAACCCGCCGGCCCACCTCCAGCCCGTCCGGCGCTTGAGGACAAGCAGGCCGCAGGCCGGCCAACCCCCGACGGGCCCGACCCAGCAACCCACCACAACCCGAACCGCCAAAGCAGCCACCTCCAGCCCGTCCGGCGCTTGAGGACAAACAGGCCGCAGACCGGCCAACCCCCGACGGGCCCGACCCAGCAACCCACCACAACCCGAACCGCCAAAGCAGCCACCTCCAGCCCGTCCGGCGCTTGAGGACAAGCGGGCCACAGGCCGGCCTCCCGACGGGCCCGACCCGGCAACTCACCCCAACCCAACCCGCGAACCCACCCAAACCCAGCCCGTCCGGCGCTTGAGGACAGGCAGGCCGGCCAACCCCCGACGGGCCCGCACGGCAACCCACCGCAACCCAACCCACCAACCCGAATCCAGCCCGTCCGGCGTTTGAGGACAAGCGCCGCAGGCCAGGCCATCCACTCGGCCCGTCCGGCGCGAGGACCGGCAGGGCGGCCAACCCCGCCACCGCCGCCCCCGGCGAATGTCACCGGCCCCGCCTAGCCTGAAAGGTATGTGCCGCAACATCACGACGCTCCGCGGACTCGACCCCGCCGCCACCGACGTGGAGATCGAAGCCGCCGCCCGCCAATACGTCCGCAAAGTAGGTGGCGTGCAGACCACGTCACCCCGCACCGAGGAGGCCGTCGAACGCGCCGTGGCCGCCATCGCCGAGGCCACGAAAACCCTGCTCGCCGAACTCCCCGAGCGCCGCCAACCACCCCCCACCCTCCCCCCGCTGCGCCGCCGCGAAGCCGCCGCCCGAGCCGCCGCCGAGACCCCTGCCGAGGCCCCCGCCCACACGCACTGACGGCCCCGCGACCGGCCCGACGCGACGCCCCGCCCCGCACCCCTCACAACCCGCGCGGCGCTCCGCAAAAGCCGCGCAACAGCCCCACCAAACCCTGCCGAACCCCCACGAAAACCCCGTCGCAGGCCACTGTGGGGCCACTCGGATACAGCTCGGAAACGACTCGGAAAAGCCTTCGCCGGCGGCTGCGGACACCTGCCTCGGACACCCGGTTGCCGGCCTCCGCCGCGTTATGGTGGATGGTCCCCGCCGCCCCCTCCGAGGAGCCTCACACACCGTGTCTGACTCGTTCGTTCACCTGCATGTCCACACCGAATACTCGATGCTGGACGGAGCGGCGAAGAACGACAAGCTGTTCGCCGAGGTGGCCCGTCAGGGCATGCCCGCGGTGGCGATGAGCGACCACGGCAACATGTTCGGCGCCTACGAGTTCCAGGGCACGTCCAAGAAACACGGCGTCAAGCCGATCATCGGCATCGAGGCGTACGTCGCCCCCAGCACCCGGCACGCCCGCCGCCCCGAGTTCTGGGCCCCCGGCGGCAAGCGCGCGCCGAGCGAGGACGGCGAGGGCGGCAAGGACGTCTCCGGTGGCGGCCGGTACACCCACATGACGATGTGGGCGGAGAACGCGCAGGGCCTGCGCAACCTGTTCCGCCTCTCCAGCCTCGCGTCCATCGAGGGCTACTACATGAAGCCCCGGATGGACCGTGAGCTGATCGCCCTGCACCACGAGGGCATCATCGCCACCACCGGCTGCCCCTCCGGCGAGGTGCAGACCCGGCTGCGCCTGGGTCAGTACGACGAGGCGATCAAGGCCGCCTCCGCGTACCAGGACATCTTCGGCAAGGAGAACTACTTCCTGGAACTGATGGACCACGGCCTCGACATCGAGCGCACGGTGCGTCAGGACCTGCTGCGGATCGCCAAGGAGCTGAGCATCCCGCTCCTGGCCACCAACGACTCGCACTACGTCACCGAGGACCAGGCCGACGCGCACGACTCGCTGCTGTGCGTGGGCGTGGGCAAGAACAAGGCCGACCCGAACCGGTTCAAGTTCGCCGGCACCGGCTACTACATCAAGACCTCGGACGAGATGCGCCGGCTGTTCGGCGAACTGCCCGAGTCGTGCGACAACACCCTCGCGATCGCCGAACGCATCCAGCCCTACGACGAGGTGTTCGCCGAGGTCAACCGGATGCCGCAGTTCGACGTCCCGGAAGGCGAGACGCAGGCGACGTACCTGCGCAAGAAGATCGCCACGGGCCTGAAGCACCGCTTCGGCGACGACCCGAGCCAGGAGGTACTGGACCGGATCGAGTTGGAGATGGGCGTGATCACGCCCATGGGCTTCGACTCCTACTTCCTCGTGGTCGCCGACATCTGCCAGTACGCCCGGGACAACGGCATCCCGGTCGGACCCGGTCGAGGCTCGGCGGCCGGTTCGATGGTGGCCTACCTCACCGGCATCACCGGCCTGAATCCGCTCGACTACGACCTGCTGTTCGAGCGCTTCCTCAACCCCGAGCGGATCAACCCGCCGGACGTCGACATCGACTTCGACGACCGCCAGCGCGACCAGATGGTGCGCTACGTCACCGAGAAGTACGGCTCGGCCTACACCGCCCAGGTCAACACCTTCGGCACGATCAAGGCCAAGGCCGCGATCAAGGACTCCAGCCGGATCCTGGGCTTCCCGTTCGCCACCGGCGACCGGATCACCAAGGCGTACCCGCCGGACATCATGGGCAAGTCGATGCCGCTGGCGGGCATGTTCGACAAGGATCACGCGCGCTACACCGAGGCCGGCGAGATCCGCGCGCTGTACGAGTCCGACCCCGAAGTGAAGATGGTGATCGACACCGCGCGCGGTATCGAGGGCCTGACCCGCGGCACCGGCGTGCACGCCGCCGCGGTGATCCTGTCCTCGACCCCGCTGATCGACCTGATCCCGCTGCACCGGCGGGACAAGGACGGCGTGATCATCACCGGCTTCGACTACCCGTCGTGTGAATCGATGGGCCTGGTCAAGATGGACTTCCTGGGTCTGCGAAACCTGGGCATCATCGATCACGCCATCAAGATCATCAAGGCCAACCGCGGCGTCGACGTCGACATCGAGAAGATTCCGCTCGACGACCCGACCACGTTCGAACTGCTCTCCCGCGGCGACACGTTGGGCGTGTTCCAGCTCGATGGCGGCCCGATGCGCGCACTGCTCAAGCTGATGAAGCCGACCGAGTTCGAGGACATCTCCGCCGTCTCCGCGCTGTACCGGCCCGGCCCGATGGGCATGAACTCGCACATCAACTACGCGCTCCGCAAGAACGGCCAGCAGGAGATCACGCCGATCCACCCGGAGTTGGAGAAGCCGCTCACCGAAGTCCTGGGCCCCACCTACGGCCTGATCGTGTATCAGGAGCAGGTGCAGCGTGCCGCGCAGGTGTTGGCCGGCTACAGCCTGGGCCAGGCCGACCTGCTCCGCCGCGCGATGGGCAAGAAGAAGAAGGAAGTCCTGGAGAAGGAGTTCATCCCGTTCCAGGAGGGTTGCCGCGAACGCGGCTACGGCGACGAGGCGATCCAGGCGGTGTGGGACGTGCTGGTCCCCTTCGCCGGCTACGCGTTCAACAAGTCGCACTCCGCCGCATACGGCCTGGTCTCCTACCAGACGGCCTATCTCAAGGCGAACTTCCCCGCCGAGTACATGGCCGCCCTGCTCACCTCGGTGGGCGACGAAAAAGACAAGATGGGCATGTACCTGGCCGACGCCAGGTCGGCCGGCATCCGGGTGCTCTCGCCCGACGTCAACGAATCCGTCGCCGACTTCACCGCCGTCGGCTCCGACGTACGGTTCGGCCTGCGGGCGATCCGCAACGTGGGCGACAACGTCATCAACGACATCGTCGAAGCACGCACCGGCAAGGGCAAGTTCAGCTCCTTCGCCGACTTCCTGACCAAGATCGGTCTGCCCGCCTGCAACAAGCGCGCGGTCGAATCGCTGGTCAAGGCCGGGTCGTTCGACGCCCTCGGGCACACCCGCCGCGCCCTGGTCGACGTGCACGAGCAGGCCCTGGACGCGGTGGTGGGCCTGAAGAAGCAGGAGGCGGCGGGTCAGTACGACCTGTTCGGCGGCGGCGACGAAACCGCTGCGGAACCGGCCGTCGGCCTCGACTTCACCCTCACCGACCAGGAGTGGCCGCGCAAGCTCAAGCTGGCCACCGAGCGCGAGATGCTCGGCCTGTACGTCTCCGCGCACCCGCTCGACGGCGCCGAGCACATCCTGTCCCGGCATCGCGACACCTCGATCACCGAGCTGAAGAACTCCGGCCGCACCGAGGGCCAGGTGCAGTTGGCGGGCCTGATCACCGGCATCCAGCGCAAGGTCAACAAGAGCGGTTCGCCGTGGGCGATGATCAATCTCGCCGACCACGACGGCGAGATCGAGGTGTTGTTCTTCCCGCAGTCCTACACGCTGGTCGCACACGCGCTGGAGGAGGACGTCGCGGTCAGCATCAAGGGCCGGCTCAACGAACGCGACGGCGCGCTGAGCGTGTTCGGTTCGGAGTTGGTACCGCTGGACATCGGCTCGGCCGAACACGGCGGCAAGGCTCCGGTGTGCCTGCGGCTGCCCACCACCAAGGTCAACGAGAAGCTGGTGAAGGACATCAAGCGGGTGCTCTCCTCGCACCCCGGGGACAACCCGGTGCACCTGATCCTGGAGAGCGCCCGCATGCGCACCCGCTACAACCTCGACTTCCGGGTCAACCCGGAGGGTGGTCTCGCGGGCGAGATCAAGTCGATGCTGGGCGCGGGGGTCTGGAGCATCTGAGCCGGGAGCGGACCCGCCGGATCGGCGGGAACGGCCGAGGGGCCGGGACCACGAGAGTGCATCTCGTGGTCCCGGCCCCTTCGTCGTGCGCCCGGCGGTCGGCCACGCGGCCGTCGGCCGGGCGCGCGGCGCTCAGGCGTGTGTCCGGTCGTACTCCTCGCGCGCGGCCAGTACCTGTGGCATGTGGCTCTCCAGGTGCTTGATCAGATCGAGCAGCTTGGCCGCCGTCGCGTGGCCCGGTTCGGTGAGCGTGTACTCGACCCGGGGCGGGATCGCGCTGTGCACCTCGCGGAGCACGAAGCCGTCCCGCTCCAGCGCCTGGAGGGTCTGCGCCAGCATCTTCTCGCTGACCCCGTCGACCCGACGGCGCAGCGCGTTGAAACGCATCGGGCCGTCGTACAGCCCGCCCAGGACCAGCACGCCCCAGCGGCCGGTGATGTGCTCCATGGCCGCCCGCGAGACGCACTCCTTGGCGAACACGTCGAACTCGAACTCCGGGGTGGGATCCGGCCCGGTCTCGGTCACGGTTTCCATCGTTGCCCCCTTCGTTCTCCGCGGCTGCGGCTGGCTGCTGCGGCTGCTTCCGCGTCTGTATGGATCGAGGCTACCCCCGGGCGGGCACTTTCGAAAGTACTGCACCTTCTCACAGCTTGCACTTTCGAAAAGTTAGTGCAATCGTTTGGGCAGCGGCCGAACGACGGGTTCGGCACGGAAGAGAGGAACTCGTCATGATCGTCGTCACCGGAGCCACCGGGCAGTTCGGCCGCCTCGTCATCGACGCCCTGCTGGACCGCGGCACGCCGGCCTCGGAGATCGTCGCCGCGGTACGGACGCCGGCCAAGGCCGCCGACCTCGCCGCCCGGGGAGTCCAGGTGCGCGAGGCGGACTACACGCGGCCCGAAACCCTGGTACCGGCCTTCACCGGCGCGGACAAGCTGCTGTTCGTGTCCTCCAACGGCCCCGAGGCGGACCGGATCGCCCAGCACACCGCCGCGGTCGCCGCCGCCGCCGAGGCCCGGGTCGGGCAACTGATCTACACCTCGATCTACGCCGCGAGCGAGAGCCCGCTCGGCCTGTCCCGGGTGCACCGCGACACCGAGGCCCGGATCGCCGCCACCGGCCTGCCCGCCGTACTGCTGCGCAACGGCTGGTACACCGAGAACTACACCGGCTCGCTGGCCGGTGCCGTCGAGCGCGGTGCGGTCGCGGGCTCCGCCGGCGAGGGCCGGATCGCCTCCGCCTCGCGCGCCGACTTCGCCGAGGCCGCGGCCATCGTGCTGCTGAGCGACGACCAGGCCGGGAAGGTGTACGAACTCACCGGCGACAACAACTGGAGCCTGCCCGAGCTGGCCGCCGAGGCGGCGAAGCAGACCGGCAAGAAGGTCGCGTACGCGAACCTGCCGGCCGAGCAGTACACCGGCATCCTCAACGGCGTCGGCCTCCCCTCGTTCCTGGTCGAGCTGCTCGTGGACGCCGACCTCCGGATCGCCGAAGGCGCGCTCGAAGGCATCACCGGCGACCTGTCCACCCTGCTCGGCCGCCCGACCACGCCGCTCGCGGACACCGTCGCGGCAGCGCTGAAGGGCTGAGCCGGACACCGGCGACGAGGAAGCGCCCCCGGTCGCGGCATCGAGCCGCGGCGGAGGCGCTTCGGGTGTGGCGGGGTCGGCCGGTCCCGGTGCCCGCCGACGAAGCGCGTCGGCCGCGCCGCTTCACCGCGGGTGCGGCTCCCCCGGTACCGGCCCGAGCAGTCGTCGCAGCGCCGTGGGGGTGTACCCGAGCTCGGTCCGCACGGTCCGGGAAAGGTGCGCCTGATCGGCGAAGCCGAGGTCGACCGCCAGCGCGGCCAGGTCGCCCTCGCCCGCCGCCAGACGATCCAGCACCCGGCCGAGCCGGACCCGGTTCCGGTATCGGGTGATCGAGACGCCCATCTCCCGGGAGAAGACCCGGCTCAGCCGATACGGCGACGCCCCGATCGACTCGGCCAACGAGAACAACGCGCCGGAGGCGGCGTCTCCACTCGTGATCGCCTCACGCGCCGCCGCGACCAGGCGCCGGTCGTCGGACTCCGACGCGAGCGAACGCGGTCGCGGTCGCACGACCACCCGATCGACCGCATGCCGAACCAGGGTCAACATCTGCTCGGCGAGCGCGTAGTCGACATCTCCGCCCTCGGCGGCCGACAGGCAACGTCGATGCGCCAGATCGAGCGCCGCGTCGACGTAGAGCGCCGAACACCTCGGACGCCGGCCCGGGTCGCCCGCCACATCCGCCCACACCTGCGGCGCGACCCGCACCGACGTACACACGTCGCCGCCGGCGGGGTGGGCAAAACACTCCTCCTGGCCCGGGACTCCGACGTAGCCGACGGTCCGATCCAGCTCGGCGTCCACACCGTCGACCCGACGCCGGAACCGACCACTGCGCACGAGCACGATGCGGTGACCGTCGTGTTCCTCGGGTGGTGTCCAGTGTCGATGGTCGCTCAGGCACCGCACCGCGCTCACCACGAACGCCGGCCGGGCGACGAGATCGACGGACGACAACACGCTTCCACGCTACGCGCGCGAACCGACAGCGGCGGCGCAGGCCGCACGCCCCACGCCCCTCGGCGCCGCATCCGCTTCGCGTCCGCGTCCGCTACGCGCAAGGATGTTCAAGACCCGGGCGGGTCCGGCCGGCAGGCTCGAAATGAGCGCACATCGCGCCGAAGCCCCCGTCCGAACCGGAGAATTCCCATGACGTACATCCACGAAGAACGCATCGTCGAGGCCGACGCCGACGACGTCTGGGCGATCGTCGGCGAATTCGAGACGGGGCCGGTCCGGATGGCTCCGGGCTTCGTGGTGGAGAGTCGATTGGAGGAGCCCGGCATTCGATTCGTCACCTTCGCCAACGGCACGACCGCCCGCGAACGCCTGATCGAGGTCGATCCCGAAGAACGCAGCTTCACCTACGCGGTGATCGGCGGCAGCGCCACACCCACCCACGACCGGGCAACCATGCGGGTACGACCGGCCACCACCGGTCACTGCACCTTCTCCTGGACCCGCGACGTGCAGCCCGACACTCTCGCGGAGTCGATGCGGCAGGCGATGGCACACGGCGCCGACCTGATCAAGAGCACGATGGAAGACCGAGCCCGAGCGGCCGGCCCAGCGAAGTAGGCCCGGCCGGCCGCCCCGGGATCAGCCCAGTTCGGCCTCGATCAGGTCGGCCGCGCGGACCGCTCCGCCCTCGGCACGTGCCTGGTCCCGCAGCCGGGCCGAGCGGGCGGCCACCTCCGGGTCCGAGGTCAGGGCGAGGAGGGCCCGGCGCAGGGCCTCCGGCGTGGCGTCCTCCGTGTCCAGGCGCTCGGCCACGCCCAGTTCGACCAGGCGATCCGCGTTGGCGAACTGCTCGGCACCCTGCGGTACGGCGATCATCGGCACACCGGTCGTCAGTCCCTCGCCGCAACCACCCATGCCGGCGTGCGTGACGAACGCGTCGGCCTGCCGCAGGATGGCCAACTGCGGGACCCAGGTGTGCAGTTCCACATTGTCCGGAATCACCCCGAGGCCCGCCGGGTCGGTATGCCGGCCGATCTGAAGCACCACATGCCACCCCGGCAGGTCGCCGAAGGCCGCGAGGCACCGCCGATAGAACTCCGGCTGCCGGGTGAACGCCGAACCCAGCGAGATCAACAACACCCGCTCGGCGCCCGCCGGGCGGGTCCACTCCCCCTGATCGGCACGCCGACCCGGACACGGACCGACGAAGTCGACCACGTCCGGGTCCACCCGCTCCGCATTCGGCTGCATCGCGCGCGCCACCGTGGCCACGACCCGGCGGGGCCGGCCGCCGAACAGGTCCACGTCCGTGGTGGTCGCGCCGGAGTCCGCGAGCCAGGCGGCGAATCGCGCCCAATACGCGTCCGCGCCCGGCAGTTGCTTCATCCCGGGCAGCACCTCTTCCTCGTAGCCCTGCCAGGCCACATACGTCGGCGAGAGCTGTACGATCGGCCGCCCCTGGCTCTCGGCCAGTGCCCGGGCGGCATACGCGCCGATGTCGTAGAGGTACAGATCCGCGGGGTCGTGGTCGTACGCCGCACGCAACTGCGGCAGCGCCTTGATCGCATCGTCCAGGAACACGCCCATCGCGCCGATCGCATCGGCCGGCCAGTCGTTGTCGGCGACCGGAAGTGTGGAGCGGTACGGCACGAACTCGGCCCCGGTCGGCGCGATCAGGTCGGCGACGGCGGGGTCGTTGGCGTAGCTGACGCGATGGCCTCGATCGGCCAGTTCGCGGATGACTTCGAGGCTGGGCAGGACATGGCTGACGGCGGGGATGCCGATCATCGCGATGTGGGCACGGTGACGCTGAGACATGAGCATTCTCGTTTCGGATCTACGGCGGATGGACACGACAGTCCGACGCCCCGGGTGTCGGCACGCACGTCACGCGCCGCCCGGTGCGGGCGGATCGAGGGCACAGCCCTCGCCGATGTCAGCCGTAGATCTGTACGAAAAGCATGTGATCGACGCTACCCCGAGCTCCGGTCGTGAACCAACCGATTTTTGGGGCCGATCGTGGCACCGGCCGAACCGGGGGCATCATCGTGGGCCCGGGGCGCCGTTTCGGACGTAGCCGAGGTCGATCGGCGGTACCGGCGGGCCGGCGTTCGTCACGGCCGCGAGCAACTCCGGCAGTTGCGGCGGCCACAGCGGCTCGGTGTCGCCGGCCAACTCCTCGGGCGTCCACCAGCGCCACCACAGAATCCGGTCCGCCGCGTGTGCCGCGACGAGATCGCCGATCGGGTCTCGGCGCGGGCCCCGGGCCAGGAAGATCCGTTCGCGCTGCCGGACGGGGATCCCGGCGCGGGTGAAGTCGTGCTCCCAGAGGCAGAACACGGCGCCGACCTCGACGTCGGTCCAGCCGGTCTCCTCGCGCAGTTCGCGCTCGGCCGCCCGGATCGGTGCCTCGCCCGGCTCCAGTCCCCCGCCCGGCATCGCCCAGTGCACGCCGACTTCCTCGTTGTCGTACCGGAACATGAAGACCGCTCCGCCCGAGTCCAGCACCGCAACACGAGCCGCCTGCCTCGGTATTCGCATCGGGACACCCTGCCGGCGCCGTTCGGCCGTGTCGACGCCCGGCCCGCCCTGTCCCGCCCCGGATGCGCGGCTCCGGGGCGGGGCAGAGCGAGCCGGGGGGTGGCCAGGTCGGAGGGAACTCGGTGGCCGGCTCCCGGCGTTCGCCTCGAACCACCGCCTGGACGCGGTGGCTCGGCACGGCCTGGCCGGCCGAGCGGGACGAACGGGTCGGGGTGCCGTGGGGCAACTTCGGGTCACCGCCGCCGGGCCGGGCCGCGACGACGCGGAACCGGCCGGGCAGCCCACCCGACTGCCCACACAGCGAGCCGACTTCCCAGGTCCCGGGGCGCGATCCGGGGTCCGCCACCCGGCTCCGCGCCCGACAGCCAGTCAGTCAGGACTTGAGCCGGGTAAACCGGATCCGATTGCCGAAGGGATCACGCAGCCCGCTCCAACGCCCGCGCATACTCCCGATCCATCACATCCCGAGCCCGAAGCATCCGCCGATTGCTCTCCGCCACCCCACGCCTCACCCGCCCATCCCATCGCGCCACACCGAACCGCGCCGATGCCCCGGGCCGAGAGGTCGGCCGGTCCGTCCCGCAACATCCCCCATCGAAAGGGATCACGATGCGCGTCTCCGTCATCGGCTGCGGTCACCTCGGCGTTCCGCACGCCACGGCAATGGCCGAACTCGGCCACGAGGTGGTCGGCGTCGACATCGACCCCGCTCGCGTCGGGCACCTGAACCTGGGCGAGTCCCCGATCCACGAACCGGGCCTGCCGCAACTCCTGGCCTCGCACACGGCGTCGGGGCGGTTGCGGTTCACCACGGACTTCGCCGAGGCCGCGTGGTTCGCCGACGTGCACTTCCTCGCCGTGGACACGCCGCTCGACGCCGACGGCCGCACGTACGACACCGGCCGACTCTTCGCCGCTGCGAGCGCTCTCGCGAGCCACCTGTCCCGGCCTTGCACGATCATCGGCAAATCCACGGTCGCCGTCGGCACCACCGCGCGCCTCACCGCGCTCGTCGAACACATCGCCCCCGACGTCGACATCCGGGTGGTCTGGAATCCCGAATTCCTGCGCGAGGGCGAGGCCCTCGAAAACAGCCTGTACCCCGACCGCATCATCGCCGGCGTCACCGATGCCGGGGCGGAAAAGGTCATCCGCGAGGTGTACGCACCACTCCTCGACGCCGGCGTCCCGCTCCTCGTCACCGACCCCGCCACGGCCGAACTCGCCAAAGGCGCCGCGAACGCCTTCCTCGGTCTCAAGATCTCCTTCATCAACGCCATCGCCGACATGTGCGCCGCAGCGGACGCCGACGCCATGACCCTCGCGGCAGCACTCGTCCACGACTCCCGGATCGGTACGGCCGGCCTGCGCCCGGGCCTCGGTTACGGCGGGGGCTGCCTCCCCAAGGACATCCGCGCCTTCACCACGGACGCCGAACGACTCGGCGTGCCCGAGATGGCGACTCTCCTACGCGCCGCAGAGCAGATCAACAACGCCCGCACCGCCCGCGCCCTCGACCTGATCGTGTACGCCCTGCACGGCAAACCCGTGCGCGATGCCGCCATCACCATCTGGGGCGCCGCCTTCAAACCCGGCACCGACGACGTCCGCAAATCCCCTGCCCTCGAACTCGCCGTCCGACTCGCGAGCGCAGGCGCCCACGTACGCGTCCACGACCCGCAGGCCAACACCACTGCAGCCGCCCGCCACCCCGAACTCGACTACGCCACCGACCTCGAAGCCTCCTGCCACGGCGCCGACGTCATCGTCCTGGCCACCGCCTGGCCCCAATTCCGCCACGCCGACCCACGCGCCCTACACCCCCTGCCCACCGAACCGATCCTGGTCGACCTCCCCAACGACCTGGACCCCCACCCATGGCGCACCGCCCACTGGACCGTCCACCAACCGGGTCGCCCGGAAGCCGCCTTGCCGACTCCCCCGACGGCCCGTCCGAACGACATTCCCGACACGAGCGCGGCACCGTAACGACCCGCCTCCGGCCCCTGCGCGGGCAGCGTGCCCAAGTTCCGTGTCGATGCAACGCCGGACCGCGCAGCCACCGATCCTGGTACCGGTCGGGTGCTTGTCGGCAGCCCGGCCGGCCCGGCGTCGCCGCCGAGCCACCCCATGCCCGCCGTCGACCGAGCCGGCGCCGGTCCGCTCGCGGGTCCCGGTGACGGCCGACGAGGAGAAGGACGAGCCCGAACGTGTCCACTGCGCCCACGATCCTGAGTGATGTCCCCGGCTCCTTCGCCTGGGGCGTTTTCCACGAGCGGCACCCGAAACTCATTCGCCGGGTACTCGATGCTCTGCCATACGGACCGACCGAGCGGGCTGCGGTCGAGGAACTCCTGTCCGAGAGCACCGGCGGCGTGCTGGAGCCGCTCGGCGAGAGCGCCCACGATCATCGGCAGTGGCTGGAGTGGGGCGAGGGCCTGTTCGGACGGCCGTGGGGCGAGGCGCCGTTCCTGTGGGCCGAGAGCTACTTCTACCGCAGGCTGCTCGAAGCCACCGGCTACTTCCGACCCGGGACCTGGCAGGGCATCGACCCGTTCGCGCCGTTGAAGAACGCCGAGTTGGCCGGCCCGGCCGTCGACGCCGAGTCGGCGGCTCTCGACGACCTGCCATCCTTGTCCGCCGACCAGCGGGCAAAGGTGCTGCTCTCGTCGGCTCTCTGGGGCAACCGGGCGGACCTCGGCTTCCGAATCACCGCCTCGGCGCCGGACACCCGATCCCCCGCCCTGATCGCGGACGACAGTCCGCTCCTGTGGTCCGCGCTCGCTGCCGCGAACAACCCGAGGGTCTGTGTCATCGCGGACAACGCGGGACGGGAACTGCTGCCCGACCTCGTTCTGATCGACCATCTCCTCACGAGCGGACCGGCCGCCGAGGTCGTCCTCTACGTCAAGCCCGCCCCCTACTACGTGTCGGACGCGACCACCGCCGACGTCCTCGCGACCCTCGACCGCCTCCGCTTCGCACCGGGGCAGGAGGCACGACTGATCGGCCGTCGACTCCACCGGGCAATGAAGGACGGCATCCTCATGGTCCGCACCCACCGGTTCTTCTGCGCGCCGCTGCCGTTCCACGACATGCCCGCCGACCTCAGGGCAGAGCTGTCCGGGGCCACGATGACGATCGGCAAGGGCGACCTCAACTACCGCCGCCTCGTCGGAGATCGACTCTGGGATGCGACAACCCCGTTCGCCGAGCGGGTCGACCACTTCCCGTCCCCGGTGGCTGCCCTGCGTACGTTGAAGTCGGACGTCGTCGTCGGCCTCACCGCACCGATGGTCGCCGAGCTGGACGCCACCGGGGAGCCGTGGCGCACCAGCGGCAAATACGGTCTCATCCAGGCCCACGCGGGAACGTAATCCCGCCCGAACCCGATGGAACCGGCACAGGACGCCGGCGGCGGTCGATCCTGTACCCGATCGAGGAAACCGACAGCCTGAACCTCTCGTCTCGTCGGTCCGAGGGTGCCCGGGACTCGGGCTTCCTTCCCTGGCGGCAGCAGGAAGTCCTCAGGCAGGCTCGGGAGTTACGCGGCCCACCTCCGGCATGGCTTCGTCGTCCGCCTCACCTTCGCATTCGGCGTCGGCGTCGGCGTCGGCGTCGGCGAAGAGCAGAGTGGGCTCGGTGAGAATGTCCCGTCCGGCCTCGATGCGATAGATCTCGTCCACGCTGCCGAATCTCGCCGTGGTGTAGTCGAGTTCGAGCAGAGCGGCGGCCTGCCGGACCGAGGGTGCGTCGGGGCCCTCGATCTCCAGGAAGGTGGGCAGGTCGGGCCAGGTGTCGAGGTCGAGTGACCCCTCCGAGGACCCACTCCTCGCGGTAGTTCTCCTGATAGCGGACCTCCCGAAGCCCGAGGCTGCGCAGGATCTCGGCCATGGCGGGCAGATCGGTGACCCCGGTCTCGATCTCGGTCGTGCCGTCGATGGTGGTGGCGTCGGTGACCTGCTTGAGGGTCAGGGTCGAGCGGGTCCCCTCGCTGCGCAACCGCAGCCATCGGCCGCCGGTCAGGGTGTCGTGCTCGAAAATCTTGCGGGTGAGCAGCGTGCGGGGGAACGCTCGCACGGCGCCGAGTTCGATCAGCCGCGCCCGGACATCGGCAACGTCGACAGCGAGGAATTTGGCTTCGTACTCGTGCTTCATCGACCTGTCTTCTTCCCGGTCGTCGTCCGGGGGCCTCCGTCGCGGCGAGGCGCGCGGCCTGCCCCGGCCGAGGCCGCCGGTGATGCCCCGGCCACTCCGGTGGGACCTGATGCCGGGATATCCACTCACGCCGCACTCACACAGACGGCCCCGAACCAAAGGTTGGGACCGGCCTCTGCTCTCCGGGCTCTGCTGCTGCAGCAGTCATGGCGAAGCCCAGCAATACGGATTATGTCGAAGTAGACTTAGACGTAATATGTCGCAGTCAATCTGTGGGGGATTCGATGGAGAACGGTCTGCCGGCCAAGCCGGGCGACGTGGTCGACCGGGACCGAGAGTGGAACCTTCTCGCGGAGTTCCTCGCTGATCCGGATCCCGCGATGCGGCTCGGCATCGTGTCCGGCCGACGGCGGCACGGGAAGTCGTACCTTCTGCAGGCCTTGTCCGAGCAGGTCGGCGGCCTGTATGTCACGGCGGTCCGGGAAGAGGGGCGGCTGCCTGCGATCCAGCGGTTCAGCGATGCGGTCGCCGCCCATGCCGGTCTGCGGTCCGGCAGTCTGCGCCTGACGGATTGGCGTGATGTGCTGTCCAATGCCCTGGATGTGACCGCCCGTTCACCGCACCCGCTGTTGGTGATCGACGAACTGCCGTACCTGCTGCAGCACTCACCTGAGATCCCGGGCCTGCTCCAGCAGCTTTACGACGAGCGCCAGCGTGGCGCGCGGCCCGGGGACGGGCCGGGCCCGCGGTTGATCCTGTGCGGTTCCGCGATGAGTGTCATGCATGAGCTGTTGTCGGGGACGAAGCCGCTGCGGGGCCGGGCCGTGGTCGACCTGCGCCTGGGGCCGTTCGACTACCGGGACAGCCGCGCCTTCTGGCAGATCAAGGATCCGCTGACCGCGTTGAAGGTGCACGCGGTTCTCGGCGGTGCACCCGGCTACCGGCCGGTGGCTGCCCGCCCGCATCCGGATGACGGCTTCGACGCCTGGCTCACCCGCACCCTCCTCGACCCGGGCCGCGCGGTGTACTCGCGCACCGAGACCGAGTACCTCCTGCGGGAGGACCCGCGGATCACGCAGCACACGCTGTACTACGACATCCTCACCGCCATCGCCCAGGGCGCCACCACCCCCACCAAGATCGGCGCGGCCCTTGAGCGTCCGCGCAACGCCGTTGCCCACCCTCTCGGGGTGCTGGAGTCGACCGGGTATATCCGGCGTGAGCAGGACATCCTGCGTACCCGGCACCCGGTCATCACGCTCGCGGATCCGGTCATCCGCTTCAACCAGTTGATCACGCTGCCGCAGGCGGCCGCAGTGGAGCAGGGCTTCGCCGAGCAGGTGTGGCAGCAGGCCGCTCCGACCTTCAACTCCAAGATCCTCGGACCGCACTTCGAGGACCTGGCCCGCGACTTCACCCGTCGCTACGCCTACAGCCTGCTGCCCACAAGTCTGCCCGGCCCGGTCGGCACCACCGAGGTCGTTGATTCGGCCGCCCGAACCAAGCACGAGGTCGACGTCATCGCCCTGGCGGCCGGCGAACGACCGCAGTCCCCCCGCGCGAAGATCGCCCTCATCGGGGAGGCCAAGGCGACCGCCGCCCGCCGCGGCACGGGAGACCTGCAACGTCTGGAGCACATTCGCACTCTGCTGGCCGACCAAGGGTACGACACCGCCGGCACCACGCTGGCCTTGTACTCCCTACACGGCTTCTACCCCGACCTGATCGAACTGGTGGGCCGACGGAACGACATCCTCCTAGTCGACCTGCCCACCCTCTACGGGGAGTAATTCGGTGTGGTGAAAGTGGCTCCGGACCGGCCCGGAGTCCCTGGGCGATCCGGCGACCGGCTTCCCTGCGGAAGCGCCGTATCCGCCGCGACTCCATTGCCGCGACCACCCGCCGCTGCAGAACCTCCTGCACAGCAGGCTCGGCCACCGCCTGTCCCCCTCGATCGGCACTCGACGAGCAGGAACGAACCATCGCCGCCTCGTCGGGATCAACTCTGGGACGCCACAACCCCGTTCGCCGAGAGTCAGCCACTTCCCGTCCCCGGTGGCTGCCCTGCGTACGTTGAAGTCGGACGTCGTCGTCGGCCTCGACGGACCGGTGGTCGCCGGGCTGGACACCACAGGGGAGCGATGGCGCACCAGCGGCAAGTCCGGCACGCCATGGTCGCGAGATGGCCTCCCGACCTGCACGGTTCAACCGCTCGGGGCTTGCCTGAGCGGGGAGCCCGACCACGAGGCGTCAAGCGTGTGGGACACGGAGTCGAGATCCGATGCTTCGGTCGTCTGTGTCAACGGGTATCGACGTCCCTCTCAGCGGAAGTCCGCCGCGTGGTCCACCGCCCACTCCAGGAAGGATCGGGCCGGGGTGCCCGTGATGCGCTCCACCTCATCGTTGACCGGCTCCGGATTGTCGAGCATCTCCGCCTGGGCCGGCAGCACGGCCTCCACCAGCTCCGCCGGCCAGCCCGCCGCCTTCATCTGCTCGGCGGCCTCGTCCAGTGTGATCTCCTCGAACCGCACCGGCCGCCCGATCGCCTCGCCGATCAGCGCCACCTGCCGTTCCTGAGTGATCGGTTCGAGGCCGGTGATCAGGGGGCGGGCGCCGAGCAGGGCGTCGGTCGTCAGCGCCTGAACGGCGACTGCGGCGATGTCCGCCTCGTGGATCAGCGGGCGGGCCAACCTTGCCAGCGCCGCCCGTACCGCACCGGTGGTGCGGACCTCCTCCGCCCAGCCCAGTGTGTTGCTCGCGAACCCGGTGGGCCGCAGCGCCGTCGACTCCAGGCCCGATGCCTCGATCAGCCGCTCCAACTCCGTGTGGAACATGGTGATCGCCTCGCCCGGCTTCTCCTCCTGGCTCCCGACGCCGGCGGATGACAGGTACACCACCCGTCGGGCGTGCTTCCCGATCGCGTCGATCACCTCCGACGCGCCCTCGGCGCTCAGGAACGGCCACACCAGGAAGACCGAATCGACGCCCTCCAGAGCCGTGTCCAGCGACGCGGGATCACCGAGATCGCCGCGTACCGCCTGCACACCTTCCGGGAAGTCCGCCTCCCCTCTCACCAGCGCCCGCACGGGCACGCCCGCCGCGTGCAGTCGGGTCACCACCGCGCCGCCGACCTTTCCGGTCGCGCCGGTCACCAGGATCCTGGGCTGTGTCATCGGAATCTCCTCGTCTCGCCGTTCGATGACACGACCCTCGTACCTCAACGAAGGTTGAGGTCAAGCAGCACGTCACCACGCCCTTGCCGTCGACCCGGAGGACCAGGGTTCGAGGGTGCAGGCCAGGGACGCGATGCACCATGTGTTGCAGGCCCGGGGCGCGGTCGGACCGTCCGGAGGCCGATGCCTTTGCGCAGGCGATTCCCGTGATCCGGTCATCTGCACGACTGGATCGTGCTCGTCGACGCCGCGGCTTGCACCGGCCGTGCGCAGGCGCGACGCGATCCTCGACAGCAGGCGCCTGGTCAGCGGGAACTCGGGCCCGAGACGCGTGTCAGCACGCGACGCCGGGCCGGCGCCATACTGCCGGGACGTCGTCGAACACTGCCCGCGCTTCGGCCCGGCTTCCGCGTTGAGCACGAGACGGGCTCCCAGCCTGCGGACGGCGAACGGGTCGAGACCGACACCGCGACGACTCCCCCTCTGGAGCGTCGATCAGACCGCGTGGATCAGTGCCGTGGACGCCGTCGAGGTAGTGCTACAGCAGGCTGACCAGGCGCGCAACCGCTCACGCAGACGGCCCCGGACCAGAGGTCCAGGGCGGCAAAAAAGACTGCGGTTCGCAGTGTTTCTGCTGGTCAGCAGCCCAAACCTGGCCCTGACGCGAGTGGGCCGTCAGGGGATCGAACCCTGAACCCGCGGATTAAAAGTCCGCTGCTCTGCCAATTGAGCTAACGGCCCCGTTGGGCGTCCGGCGGTGATCCGCTTTTTGCCCACCGGCAGAGTACCGGTATCGGATCGAACATGCTGCGAGTATCCCCGGACACGCCGTGACCTGCGTAGATGTAGATCCGGACGGTTGAGACCCGCAGGCACCATGAACACCCGAGGTGTACAAATCCGACCTGTCTGGGCGCCCCTTGAGGGGCCGCGCCCGATTCGACCGAGGACCGGAAATCCGCGCGAGGGGTCGAAAACACGCGCGAGTCGAGCTCATCCGTGGGCGTCCGTGCTCACCTGCGTGCTCACTTGCATCCTCTGACCGGGCACGCCATGGAGGGAGTTTGGTCACTACCCGTGGCCGGTGAAGTCGCTCCGACGCCGACATGGCGAGCACGACGGTTGGTCCGAGTCGTCATCCGAAGCCGGCGTCTTCATGTCGAGCCGACGCCGGCCGGGCGTCCCACTTACGCGATCCCGCTCGTGCCGTCGAGCGCGAATCCAGGGCCCGACTATCCGGCCATCGGTTCTCCCTCGCACGTGCCGTCGATCCCGAATCGACGAAGGTGAGCCCGGTCGCGCCCCTGGGCGGCTCGGGCTCACCTTCGTTCCACGTGGTGGCCGGGGAAGAGCCGCACGCCGTGTCGCAGTCGGTTATACGGCGTGGAGGGCGAGGGTCGGGGACAGGCGGGCGGCTCGGATGGCGGGGTAGAGCCCGGCGATGATGCCGATGAGCAGGGTGGCGGCGAATCCGCCCGCTGCGGCAGTCGGGGCTACGACCCAGGGCATGCCGCGGGAAGTGGCGTAGATCCACGTACCCAGGGAGCCCAGGGCGATGCCGGCGAGGCCGCCGAGGCTGGAGAGCACCAACGACTCGGTGACGAACTGGATGCGGATCTGGCCGCGGGTGGCGCCGAGGGAGCGGCGCAGGCCGATCTCGTGGCGGCGTTCGAGCACGGAGATGATCATGGTGTTGGCGACACCGACTCCGCCGACGAGGAGGGAGACGGCGCCGAGGCCGAGGAGCAGGCCGTTGAAGGCTCCCTCGGAGGCGGCTTTGGCTTCCAGCGCGTCGGACGGATTGGAGACCTCGACTTCGTGCGGGGCCTGGGGGTTGGCGGTGCGGGCCAGCAGGTCGCGTACGTCTGCCACGGCCTCGTCCGCGGAGCGTGCGTAGACGGCGCTGGGGTGACCCTCGAAACCGAGCAAGTCTTTGGCTGCCTGCCAGCCGACCAGGGCCGAGGTGCGGATGTCCTCCGCGAGTGGGAGCGGGAGCAGGATGCCAACGACGGTGAAATACCCGCCGCCGATGAGGACTTGCTGCCCGGGTTGGGTGACGCCGAGTCGGGCGGCGGCCTGGTCGCCGAGGACCACGGCCGGGAACTGGCCGTTGGCCGCGTTGAGCCAGGTGCCGGCTGCCATGGAGCCGCGCAGGACGGCCAAGAGATCTTCGGTGGCGGCTTGAACGGACAGGCCGCCGGTCTGGGTGACCGGGATGTGTTCGGAGCGGTAGATGTGCGCGTCGGTCAGGCCGGTGGCGCCGGTGTTCCGGACGCCGTCGATCTTCCCGATCATCTGTGGTGCCTTCTGGGGGAGTACGGCGCTTTGCCCGGTGAGCATCGACTGCCCGGGGGTGACCACGAGCATGTTGGTGCCGAGCTTGTCGAGGTCGTCCATGAGCTTGGCCTTGGACGAGGAGGAGATGCCGACCACGGCGATCATGGTGGCGATGCCGAGCGCGATCCCGAGCGCCGAGAGGATCACCCGCATCGGTCTGCCGCGCAGCCCGGCGGAGCCGACCTGGGCGATGTCGCGGGCGGTGAGGGCGGCCGGGGTCAGTCGGGTGCCATGGTTCATCGCGTCTCTTTCGGCCGGACCGTGCGGGTGTCGTCGACGACTTCGCCGTCGCGGATGCTCACGCAGCGCGGCAGCGCCGCCGCGAGTTCCCGGTCGTGGGTGATCACCGCGATGGTGGCGCCGTCCGCGTTCAGTTCGTGCAGAAGCGCCAGCACCGCGTCGCCGGACGCGGAGTCCAGTGCACCGGTCGGCTCGTCCGCGAGCAGGATGTCCGGTGCGCCGGCGACCGCGCGGGCGATCGCGACGCGCTGCTTCTGGCCGCCGGACAGCTCGTGCGGCCGGTGATGTACGCGGTCGCCGAGCCCGACGCGGTCAAGCGCCTCGACGGACCGCCGCCGCCGCTCATTGCGCGGCAACCCCGAGTAGCGCAGCCCTTCGGCGACGTTGGCCAGCGCGCTGGCACCGGGCACGAGGTGGAACGCCTGGAAAACGAACCCCACGTGCTGGGCGCGCAACGCGGACAGGCGTCGGTCCGCCATGCGGGTCACCTCGTGCCCGGCCACCGTAACCGTGCCCGCAGTGGGCCTGTCCAGCGTGCCGATGATGTGCAGCAGGGTGGACTTCCCCGACCCGGACGGCCCGACGATCGCCATCAGCTCGCCCGCGCCGACCACCAGGTCCACCCCCCGCAGCGCGGCAACCCCGCCGGGGTACTCCTTGGTCACCCCGCTGAGCGTGACGACCGGCCGGCCCTCCCACGGCTCGCCACCACGCACCGGGCCCGCATGGCCCCGCGTGTCGGCGGTGGTGTGGGCGGTCATGTCGGTACCACCACGTCGAGGCCCTCGGCCAGGCCGTCCCCGGACACCTCGACGCGACCGTCGGCGAACAGGCCGAGAGTGACCGGCAGGTCGCGCACCCGCCCGTTCTCGACGACCTGGACGCCGAAGCCCCGGCCGGGCAGGGCCACCAGCGCCTCGACGGGCACCGACAGGACACCGGTCCGCGACCGGCCCGCGAACAGCACGGTGACCGGTGCCTGGTCCACGCCCCGCACCTGCGCGGGGTCGTCGAACTCCACGGTCACCTTGATCTTCGGATCGCTGCCGCCCCCGCTGCCCTGGCCGCCTCCCTGGCCGCCTTGGGGCGCCTCGGCCGACGCGCCGACCGAGGAGACGCGGCCCGGGACGCTCACCCCGCCCGGAAGCTGGACGGTGACCTTGTCGGCGGGCTTGCGCTGCCCAGCCTCGGACACCTTCAGATCGACCTCGACAAGCCGCGCCGCCCCGGACGCGGAATACACCGTCTTGCCCGGCGCCAGCCGGTCGCCGACCTGGGCCTCCGACGTGTCCACCCGCAGCGGGCCGGGCGCGAACACCACCTCCCCGGGACCGACGGTCCCGGTCTGCTCCAGACCGACCGCCTTCTGCCAGGCCTTGACCGCCTTGACGGTGCCCGGGGTGAACTCATCGTCCGCAGCCAGTTGCGGGCCGAACCCCAGAGCCTTCAGGTTCTGCTTCAGCTGGCCGACGTCCTCCCCCTCGTCGCCCGCCTTCATCTCCCGATACACCGGCGTGGCGCCGAACATCAGGTGGACCGGTTCGGCGTCCAGCGCGAACAGCTTCCCACCCCGGCCGACCTCCGCGCCGGCCTCCGGAAGCCAGGTCAGCACGCCGTCGCCGCCCGAGCCGACCTTCTGCCCGCGCGCGAAGCCGAGCCTGCCCGGCGCCTGCACCGCGGCGTTCATGTCGCCCCGGGTGACATCGGCCACCGCCTGCGGCAGCGGGCCCGCCTGCTCGTGCCCGCGATCACCCTTGCCGTCCTCGAGCGAGTACGCGGCGACCGCGCCGCCGGACACGGCGACCACGGCCGCCACCACGGCGGACGCCACACGCCGCCGCATCAGAACCCCGCCTTCTGCGCGCACACCTTGTCCGCCGCCGCGTACTTCGCCGGATCCGCTTGCGCCCCGGTGACCTCCGACTTGACCGAGCCGTCGACGAACTGCGGGTCGGGCATGTCGATGCCCTCCTCACGCATGCACTTCGCATACGCCAGGTACTTGTCCTTCGCCTGCCGGTCCAGCCCACCCCCGCCCGTATCGCCGGCGCCGCCGCGACCGGAGCTGTCCCGGATGCCGCAGTCCGCCAGCGCCTGCGCCATCTGCTCCGGTGTCAGATCCCCCCGCGAGATCGCGCCCTTCCGACCGGGCTTGGCGTCCTCGATCTTCATGCCCTTGCCGCGCAGACAGTCCATCTGCTTGGCCTGCTCCGCCCCGGCGTCCTGCCCGGCCGACCCGCCGTTCCCGCCGCCGGATCCGCCGCCGGACTCGCCGTCGCTGCCGCATGCAGTGGCCAACAGGACCAGCGCGGACAGGCCGCCCGCCGCCGCCAGGCGTACCCGGTACCTCTTCGTGACCCTCTCGGTCTTCTCCCCCATGGTCGTGGTGATCTGCGTGGTCCGCATGGCCGTCGCCTCCTGTGGTCGGTGTCGTGGCACCACAGGCTGGGCGACAGCGCGCTCTCGCTTCCCTAACGGCGGCTGTTACACCGGTGCAACGCCCACGTCCGGTAGACAGGACCCATGCGCGTGCTCGTAGTCGAAGACGACGCCTTCCTGGCCAAGATGATCTCCGAGGGGCTGCGCCGGGAGGCCCTGGCCGTCGACGTGAGCGCGGACGGGCTCGACGCGATGGAAAAACTGCGGTTCGGCGCCTACGACGTGATGGTCCTGGACCGCGACCTGCCCGGCCTGAACGGCGACGAGGTATGCCGACGCGTCGTCGCCCAAAGACTCCTCACCCGTGTCCTGATGCTCACCGCCTCCGACACCGTCCACGACAAGGTCGCCGGTCTGGGCCTGGGCGCGGACGACTACATGGGCAAGCCGTTCGCCTACCAGGAACTCCTCGCCCGCGTCCTGGCCCTGGGCCGCCGCACCCATCCCGCACTGCCCCCGGTGCTGGAGCGCGCCGGGATCCGCCTCGACACGGGCAGCCGCAGAGCCGCCCGCGACGGTCGCCCCCTGACGCTGTCCCTCAAAGAGTTCGCCGTCCTGGAGACCGTGATGCGCGCGGCCGGCGGCGTCGTCGGCCACGACGACTTGGTCGAGGCCGTCTGGGGCACAGACGCCGGCTACCAGAGCAACGTCGTCCGCGTCACCCTCAGCCGCCTGCGCACCAGACTCGGCGACCCCCCGGTGATCGAAACCGTGCCCGGGGCCGGCTACCGCCTCGCCGACGACGAGGACCCCCGGTGACGACCCGGCCCACAGCGCAGCCCTGGCGGTGGTGGCCGCACGCCGACGAGAGGCTGCGCCTGACGCTCCCGTACGCCGGGCTGCTGCTCCTTGCCGGGGGCGGGCTCATCGCGGTGATGTACACACTGCTGCGGCACGGCCTCTACGCGAGCATCACCGACGTCATCATCCGAGGTTCCATGACCGGCGGCGAGGAGCCGGCGCCCAACACCCCCGAACCCGCGTCCCGCGTCCCGCGCGAGGGCGGCGGAACCCTCGACCTGGCCGGCACCATCGAACAGGCCTTCCTCAACCGCCTCCTCACCGCCTCGCTCGTCGCCCTCGCGATCTTCGCCGCCCTTTCCGTGCTGCCGGCCTGGTGGATGGCAGGCCGGGTCCTGCGGCCCGTCGGCGCGATCACCCGCACCGCCCAACGGCTCTCGGCGACCACGCTGCACCAACGCATCGATCTCGACGCCCCGCCCGGGGAGCTGAAGCAACTCGCCGACACCTTCGACGACATGCTCGATCGCATCGAACACCTCGTCGACTCCCAGCGCCGCTTCGCCGCCCACGCCGCCCACGAACTGCGCACCCCGCTCGCACAACAACGCGCCGCCGCCGAGATCGGCCTCGCCGGCCGCCCCGACCACGACCAGGTCGCCTACATCCGCCGCGAACTCGTCGACATCAGCGAACACAGCCAACACCTGATCGCCGGGCTCCTGCTCCTCGCCACCTCAGAACGCGGACTCGACCGACGCACCCCCTGTCGAATCGACGAGATCGCCCGCACCGTTGCCGCCACCCTCGCCCCCGAGGCCGACCGGCTCCGTATCACCCTCACCCTCGACGCGAAACCCCTGCGGGCCGAAGGTGATCCGGTGCTCCTCGAACGCCTCACCCACAACCTCGTCAGCAACGCCATCCACTACAACCACCCCGGCGGACACGTCACCGTCCGCACCGGCCACGGCGCACTCACCATCACCAACACCGGGGCGACCATCGCCCCCGACGCCGTGCCACGCCTCTTCGAACCGTTCCACCGCAGCACACAGCGCCGCCAAGCCCCCGACGAAGGGGTCGGCCTCGGCCTGGCCATCGTCGCGGCCATCGCCCGCGCCCACGGCGCCCAGGTCGCCGCCGACGCAAACCCTCACGGCGGCCTGACCGTGCAAGTGGCCTTCGGCCCCACCGACGCCGCGCACGGCTCACTGTGCTAGGCCCGATTCGCCCCGTCGCCGGCCGGTCATCGGGACCGACGATCGGCCCCGTACCTGTCGAAAATCCGCGCGGATCGAGCTCATCCAGGGCCGCCCGCGCCAACGCGGACGCCAACACGGGCCGGCGCTCCGGGAGGCAAGGTCTCAGGCCGCAGCAGAACGCTGCCCGCGCCCGCCGACACGATCATGGCCCGGCGGGCTCACGCCCACACGATGGCGCGGTCGATGCTTGCGCGCTGGGCTCGGCCGAGGGTCGCGTACAGCGTCAGGAGTTCCTCGGTGGCTTGCGGGGGCAGCCCGTTCTCGGTGCACCAGAGTCGGGCGGTGGCGTAGCCTCGGCGCAATTCTTCGAGGTCTGCGGCGAGTTGGATGCGGACCACGTGGGCGGCAACGGCGGGGTGATCGAAGAGCACCCCGTGTCGCCGGTAGTGGGGGATGCCGGCGTCGTCGAGCAGACCTGGCAGCGTGCGCTCCGTCCATACCGGGTCGACGGCCGGCCAAGGGTCGTCGTCGGTGGGCGGCAGTGATCGTTTCGCGGTGACGACCGGACGCGTGCCCGCGTCCCCTCGCGTCCAGGAATGCCGCCGGACGGTGCCGATCCGGCGCGTGACATTCGCTCTGGCCCGCATTTGCGCATCGCGAGCACGCCGGTCGGCGGTGATTCTCTCCGCTGCCGGCGCACCCGACTCGCTCTCCTTGCCCACACCGATATCGTACGCACGTTCGAATAGCGGTGAAGAGCTCGAACGTCACGACTACCCCGCCCGCGTGTGGAGGGTCTGCTCGTACCACGGAATCGCCCGCCGGCCCGCTCTCGCTCGTCCCCCGCGCCGCCTGTGTTCGATCCCGCCCCGCGCCGCGCCACCCCGTGCCGCGGTGCGCCGGTGGGGGCGGGGTTTCGGCGAAGACGCCGGAGACCGCCCTCCTCGCCGCGTCACCACGCCCGAACAACCCCGCCACCCGGGCGCGCACCGTGTTCCACCGCGTCAGGCCGACGGCGTGTGTGCGGGCCCTGTCGGGTCGGGTTCGAGGGTGGCCCCGGCGTGGTGGGGCGATTGCGGGACCAGGGCTTCGAGTTCGGTGACTGCGCGGTCGGGGGTCGTTTCGGCGGCGACCGCGGCGGCCAGGACGTTGCCGGGCGGGCGGATCGTCGCCGGGTCCACGGCCGGGCAATCGGCTCCGCACCGACGGCGGCGACCTGGTCGTGCAGCGACTTGTCGGCCGACACCCGCACGTCGTGGCCGCGTTCGCGCAGCGCGCGGGCGACCGAGAGGGCGGGCGGCACGGCGCCGCCGGACCAGGTGGCGGACGGGAATTTGCTACTCATCGTTCCTCTTTCGCGGGTCGATCGAGGTCGACAGGTCGCGCATGGCCCGTTCTGCGTCCGCACGCGACAGGCCCAGGTCGCGCCACCACAACTTAAAAGTGAAACTCAGGTTCTATTGATACCAAGGTTCTGTTGTGACCTAATGTCGAGTGTCACCCATGGAATCGGAGATGGACATGACCCCGCCACCGCCCGTGCCCCTCTCCCCCCGCCGCTGGTGGGCCCTCGCGGCCTTGGTGTCGAGCGCGCTGATCATTGGTCTCGACGGCACGATCATCAACGTGGCGCTGCCCACCCTCGCCGGCGAACTGGGCGCGGACAGTGCGCAGTTGCAGTGGATCGGCGGCGGCTACCTGCTCGCCTTGTCGGCCGCGATGTTGCCGATCGGGCTGTTGGGCGACCGGTACGGGTTGAAGCGCGTGCTGCTTGCCGGGATGACGGTTTTCGGGCTTGCCTCGGCTGCCGGGGCCTGGGCAGGTTCGGCGGGACAGGTGATCGCCGTGCGGGCCGTGCTCGGGCTCGGGGCGGCGATGATCATGCCGCTGTCGTTGGCGATCCTGCCCAGGATCTTCGGGCCGGCGGAGGTGCCGAAGGCGGTGGCGACCTGGACCGCGGCCACCGCGCTGGGCATGCCGATCGGGCCGGTCGTCGGCGGCTGGCTGTTGAATCACTTCCGGTGGGGGTCGATCTTCCTGTTCAACATCCCGGTCGTCGCCCTCGCCCTGGTACTGAGCGCGGTGTTCCTGCCCGCCGACCCGAAGCGGGTACGGGTGGCGGCAGGCGGGCGGGCGCCGGTCGATGTACTCGGCATGGTGACGAGTGCGTCGGGCATCACCGCGCTGGTCTACGGGACGATCCTGGTGCCGCGGGACGGCTGGGGCAGTCCGCCGGTGCTCGGCACGTTGCTCGGCGGGGCGCTGCTGCTGGGCGGATTCGTGCTGCGGCAGCGGCGCTTCGCACGTCCGCTGGTCGATCTCGGGCTGTTCACGAATGCCCGGTTCCGGTGGGGCACGCTGATCGCGGTGTTCGTGAACTTCGCGGTGATGGGCATCCTGTTCGTGGTGCCGCAGTACCTGGAGGGTGTGCTCGGCAACGACGCGCTCGGCACCGGGCTGCGAATGTTGCCGCTGATCGGCGGGTTGCTGGTGTCCGCCACGCTGAGCGAGACGCTGGTGCCCAGGTTCGGCGGCCGTCCGGTGATCTCGGTCGGCCTGGCACTGCTCGGCGCGGGTGCGCTGCTCGGCGCCGGCACCGACGGCGGAGACGGGTACGGGTTCACCGCCGGCTGGCTGGGCCTCGCCGGGCTCGGTTTCGGGATGGCCGTGGTGCCCGCGACCAGCATGGTGATGGGGTCGCTGCCCGCCGACGACACCGGCTCGGGCGCAAGCCTCCTGGAGACCGTGCAACAGGTCGGCGGGGTGCTGGGGGTGGCCGTGTTGGGCAGCGTGCTGAGCGCCGGTTACCTGGACCGACTCGCGGTGGGCGGATTGCCGGAGCCGGCGGGCGACGCGGCCCGGGACTCGTTGTCCGGCGCGAACGCGGTGGCGGTACAGACGCACGATCCCGCGCTCCTGGCGTCCGCGCACGACGCGTTCGTCCACGGCATGGACCTGGTTCTGGTGGTCTGCGGCGCGATCGCACTGGTCGTCGCCGCCCTCGCGGCCGTCCGCCTGCCCGGCGAGAGCACGGACACGCCCGCCCCCACGCCGCCGGCCCTCGCTTCCCGCCACGGAGAATTGCTCGCATGAGCCCCAGGGAGACCCCGACCGAGCCCGCGCACCGCCCCGCCGCCCCCGGTCTGCGCGAACGCAAGAAGCTCAAGACCCGCCAAAGCATTCGCCACCAGGCGTACCGGCTGTTCGCCGAACACGGCTACGACGCGACCACCGTCGACGAGATCGCCGCCGCCGCCGACGTCTCCCGCAGCACGTTCTTCCGCTACTTCCCGACCAAGGAGGACGTGGTCCTCACCGACGAGTACGACTCGGTGTTCGGCGACGCGCTGGCCGCCAGGCCGGCGGACGAACCGATCGTGGCCGCCATCCGGCACGCGATGACCGAGTCGCTGGCCCACATCTTCACCGCCGACCGGGACGAACTCCTGTACCGGAACCGGATGATCTTCACCATCCCGGCCCTCCGCGCCCGAGCGATGGACGAACTGCTGCGCACCCAGGACGGGATCACCGCGCTGCTGGCCGAGCGCACCGGCCGCGACCCGGGCGACCTGGAACTCAGGTGCGCCTCCGCCGCGATCATCGGCGTCTCGACCGCGGTGATGCGGTACTGGGTGGACCACGAGGGCATCGAGGACCTGGTCGAGCTGTACGACCGCCAGTTGCGGATCCTCACCGACGGCCTCCGCTTCTGACCGCCCACGATCGACGGCGCACGGTCACGATGCGCCCACGTCGGCGGCGGCTGGTCGGCCGGGGTGATCGAACTCGCCGCCCCGGTCGTCGTCTCGTCCGTCGGTCGCAGGACCGGCCGTCGGGATCCGGTGGATCGGGGTGCGCCGCCCGATCCGGCCCGTGGTCATCGGCGCGAAGAACGGGCCGCCCCCGTTCGCCACTTGCCGACCCGCCCTGGTGGCCCCCTCCCGATCGCCCGCGCGGCCGGCCCGACTCAGCGACCGGCGGGTGCCGGCTCCGCGTCGACGCTTGCGTCGTACCGGGCCCGGGCCTCCGCGATGCGTTCCTGGTGCTCCTCGGTCCAGGTGACCAGGGACCGGATCGTGGTGTGCAGCGTCGTGCCCATCGGGGTGAGCGCGTAGTCCACCCTCGGCGGCACCACCGGGTAGACGGTGCGTCGGACCAGGCCGTCGCGTTCGAGCTGGCGCAGCGTCACGGTGAGCATGCGCTGGCTGATCCCGTCGATCTCCCGACGCAGCTCGGTGAAGCGCAGCGTGCGGCTCTCCAGGATCGCGATCACCAGGAGCGACCACTTGTCCGCGACCCGGTCGAGGATCTGCCGCACCTCGCACCCTTCGCGGACGTCCCACTGGAGCGCGTCGTAGTCGTCCTGGTTACTCACGCAGGGGGTCGGTTCCTTTGAAGTGCCTTCTTCCATGGACGTCGATGCTGCCGAAGGATGGGGGTGGTTACAAGAGGGAACCGGGTTCGGTCGGATAACCGACCCCGCGCCTCGACGCCACCATCCACCCGCATCCAGCGTCCCGAGGGGCTGCCGCATGTCCGCATCCACGTCCTCGTCCACCACCACCGCCTCGCCCGCCTCCGCTTCCGGAGCGGGCGCGGCGCAAGCGCCCAGAACGCCGCACACGCCGCCGGAGAACGACGCCGGAGGGATGGGCGCCCGCGCGTGGGGCATGTTGATCGTGCTGTGCGGCGCGATCTTCCTGGAGGGCATCGACGTCGCGATGCTCAATGTCGCGCTGCCGACGATCCGCGAGGACCTGGGCATGTCCACCGGCGCGGTGAGCTGGGTGATGAGCGCGTACGTACTCGCCTACGCCGGTCTCATGCTCCTGGGCGGGCGTACCGCCGATCTGCTCGGCCGGCGGCGGATGTTCCTGTTCTGGCTGACCGTCTTCCTGCTGTTCTCCGGCCTGGGCGGATTCGCCGACGAGGGCTGGATGTTGATCGTCGCGCGTTTCGTGACCGGCGCCTCGGCCGCCTTCATGACGCCCGCCGGGCTGGCCATCATCACCACGAGCTTCCCCGAGGGACCCCGACGCAACCGGGCGCTGCTGTTCTACGCGGGCACCGCCGCGGGCGGCTTCTCGCTGGGGCTGGTGATCGGTGGCCTGCTGACCGCGATCGACTGGCGGCTGGTGTTCTTTGTACCGGTGGCCCTGGCCGCGGTGATCCTGGTGCCGGCCCTGGCGCTGATCCCCGAGGACGAGCGTCCCGATCGCGCCGGTCAGGGCTTCGACGTGGCGGGCGCGATCAGCGTGACCGGCTCGATGTTGCTGCTGGTGTACGGCGTGGTTCGGCTGGAGCACCCGGCGCGGGGCTGGGGCTGGACGATCGCGGTCTTCACGGGCGGGATCGCGTTGCTGCTCGCCTTCGTCGCCGCCGAACGTCGCGCCGGCACCCCGCTGGTGCGGCTGGGCATCCTGCGCTCGGGGGCGCTGGTGCGGGCGAACCTGGGGGCGATGTTGTTCGCGGGCTCGTTCTTCGGCTTCCAGTTCATCGCGGTGTTCTACCTCCAGGAGGTACGCGGCTGGTCGACCCTGGAGACCAGTCTCGCGCTGCTGGCGGTCGGCGCGGACACGGTGCTCGCGCCGACGGTGACGCCGCGCCTGGTCGAGCGGTTCGGCAACCTGCGGGTGATCCTGGGCGGGATGTTGCTGGCCGCGGTGGCGTACGCGCTGTTCCTGTCCATCGACGCGGACACCTCCTACGCGGCGATGTTCCCGACGATGTTGTTGCTCGGGCTCGCCTTCGCGCTGGCCTACGGGCCGCTCACGATCGCCGCCACGGACGGCATCGACGAGGACGAGCAGGGTCTGGCCGGCGGACTGCTGTACACCGCCTTCCAGTTCGGCGCGGCGCTGGGACTGTCGAGTGTGACCGCGGTGCTGGCCGGGGCGGGCGGTTCGGAACTGGACGGCTTCCGGGTGGCGTTGACCGTGCCGCTGGCGGGCGCGCTGCTGGGCGCGGCGGTGACCGTCGTGGGGTTGCGCGGGCGGGTGCGGGTGCCGGTCGAGTAGTTCGCGGTGCCGCTGCACGAAGGGCTTGGCGCCGCTCGCCGATCGACCCGGATCGGCGAGCGGCGCCGGCTCAGGCTCGGGTGGAGTCGGCCACGGGGGCCGACGCCGACGCCGACGCCGGGACCCGCGAGGCCGTCGCGCCGATGGGCGTCCTCGGCCGGCGGACGCCGATCGTCAGCACGGCGACCGCGGCGGCGACGAACATGCCGAGCCCCGCGATGGTCATGCACAGGTGCAGCGCGTCGGCGAAGCTGTCGCCGACGGCGGACAGGGCCTTGCCGGTGGCCTCGGGCGCCAGCCCCAGATGGCCGGCCGCCGACAGGCCCTCGTCCGAGACGGCCGAGGTGACGTGCTCGCGGTCGGCGGGGGCCAGACCGGAGGCGGTCAGGTGCTCCGGCAGGGCGGCGGTGATGCGGTTGGTCAGCACCACGCCCAGGACGGCCGGACCGAGCGCGCCGCCGAGTTGGCGCAGGGTGTTGTTGCCCGCACTGGCCATGCCGGCCAGGTGGTGCGGGACGCTGCTCACCGCGACCGAGGTGATCGGCGTCATCACGAACGCGAAGCCCACACCGATCACCACGAGCGGGCCGATCAGCGCGGCGAATCCGGTGTCCGGCTCCAGGGTGTTCAGGGTCAACATGCCGATCCCGGTGCACACCAGGCCGAAGGTGAGCAGCGCGCCCGAGGGGATCCGGCCCATCAGCCGGCCGACGATCGGGCCGAGCACGACGGTGAGCCCGTTGATGAGCAGGAACCGGTAGGCGACGTCGAGCGCGCTCAGGTGCTGGACGTTGCCGAAGAACAGGCTGAGCGAGAAGACGATGCCGACCAGGCCGAACATGGTGATCATGGTGACCACGCCGGCGCCGGTGAACGAGGGCGAGGAGAACAGCTTGAGCGACAACATCGGGGTCGCCGAGCGGTGTTCGATCACGATGAACGCGGCCAGGCCGAGGATCGCCAGCGCGAAGGCGACCAGGACCGGGCCGTCGGTCCAGCCGACGGTGCCGCCCTCGATCACGCCGTAGATCAGGCTGGTGATCGCGATGATCGCGGCGATCTGGCCGGGGACGTCGATCGCCCGGCCGTGCGGCGAGCGGGAGTCCTCCAGGAGTACCGCCGCGACCACCGCGCCGACCAGGCAGACCACCACGATGGGCGCGAAGATCCAGCGCCAGGAGGCGTGTTCGAGGATCGTCCCGCTCAGCAGCGGGCCCAGCGACATGCCCAGGCCCAGGGAGGCGGCCCAGGCGGAGATGGCCTTGGCGCGGGCCCGGAAGTCCGGGTAGGCGTGGCTGATCAGGGCCAGGCTGGAGGTGAGCAGGGCGGCGCCGCCCGCGCCGGAGAGCGCCTGGCCCACCCAGACCTGGGCAACGCTGTGCGCGGTGAGGTTGGTGGTGGCGCCGGCCGCGAGCAGGACCAGGCCGGCCAGGAATGCCTTCTTGCGCCCGTACAGGTCGCCGATCAGGCCGAAGGTCAGGATCAGCGCCGCCATCGGCAGGATGAAGAAGTCGCTGATCCACTGGAGATCGCTCGTGGACGCCTGCAACCCGCGCTGGATGGTCGGCAGGGACACCGCCACGCCGCCGATCGGCACGTACGAGGCGAAGACCCCCAGACACGCGAGCACGACGGTGAGCGCGGGGCGGGTCGCGGTGGAGGTCGGCGGCGCGTGCGCGGCCGGCGAAGCAGCGGACTGGGGGTTCGTGGGCATGGTGCGACAGCCTTCCAAGTTATCCGTAGGCTGTTAAGTTATCAGAAGACTTAGAACATGTATGAGGACTGCCATCTTGTTCGGCGTCTGCCAAGGTGTCGAGTGCCGAGCCGCCCGTCGGCGTGCCCTACGGTGACGGGGTGAGGCGCCCGTGCGGCGCAGGCCCCGGCCAGTCGGAGAAGGGAAGCGCGCGATGCCCGCCCACCACGAAATCGTCGAACCCGCGTGGAGCGAGCAGCTACCGCATCTGCTCTGGCGTGCGCAGCAGTCCATGCACCGGCTGCTCAACGAGGGACTGGAAGGCATCGGCGTCTCGATCAACCAACTGGGCCTGGCCGGCCGACTCGACGAGAACGGCGCGATGTCCGCGGCCGACCTCGCCCGCGCCCACCACATCACCCCGCAGAGCGTGAACACCGCGGTGGCCGCGCTGGAGCGGGCCGGCTGGATCGTCCGCCGCCCGCACCCGGTACACCGACGGGTGGTCCTGCTCGAACTGACCGCACTGGGCAACGCGGGCGTCGCCGAGGGACGACGGGTGATCAAGGAGGCCGACAGCCTGATCAGCCGAGCGATCGGCACCGAGCAGGCCGAGGTGTTCGCGGCGAACCTGCGGATGATCACCGCGGTGGTCGACGGCCCGGACACGCCGGCGGGGCGCATGTGGCCGGAGCCGCCCGGGTAGGCCCGGTTCAGCCGACATCCGCCGCCCCCGGCACCCGCAACGCGGGCGCCAGGCGCTCCTCGGTGACGACCCGCAGATACACCGGAATCGTGGCCGCCACGGCAACCGCGAACACCACGAACGCGGCGCGCACCCCGAAGCACTGCGCAAGCCCGCCGATCAGGCCCGCACCGAGCGGCATCGCCCCCCAGCCGAGCAGCCGGGCGGCCCCGCTGTAGCGGCCCATCATGTGTTCGGGCACCAGGTTCTGACCGATCAGCCGGGCGTCGACCGACCACAACGTGCCACCCAGACCGCCGACGAAGGCCGCCCCCGCGACCGCCCACAGGTCGGTGGTCACCGCGGGCACCGCCATCATCGCGAAGGTGCCGACCAGATCGGCGAGCATCACCCGCCGGTGGCCGATCAGGCGATTGAGCCACCCGACCAACAACGCGCCGAGCAGGCCGCCGACACCCAGCGCGCTCAACACCACCCCGTACTCGCGGGCCGACAGCCGCATCACGTCGTGCGCGACCAACGGCATCAGCGCCAACCAGCCGCCCCAGCTCGCGCACAGCACGGTGAGGATGAGCGACATCGTGCGGAGCAGCCGATCCCGCCACAGGAAGCGCAGCCCGGCGCCGATCTGCCGGGCAACCGAGTCGGGGTCGGTCGAGGTGCCGGCGCCCGGGTCGTCCCGGCCCGCCGCCCGGAAGCGGCCGGTGAGCAAAAGCAACAGCAGGCTCGCGGCGAGATACGCGACCCAGGTCGCCCCGAGCGCCAGACCGGTACCGGCGGCCAGCAACAGCCCGCCCACGAACGGGCCGGCGAACTCGTTCGCGGCCGTCTCGGCCCCGGTGATCAGCGCATTGGCACGCTCCCGACCGGCGCGCGGAACGATCGCCGGAATCAACGCCGAGGTGGCCGTCAGCGCGATCACCTCGGCCACGCCCAGGACCAGCCCGCCGAGCGCGAGCGCGACGAGGGTGACCCGGCCACCGAGCACGATCGCGATCAACACCCCGATGGCGAGCAGCCGCAGCCCGTCGGCCAGCCACAACAACCGGCGCCGGTCGGCACGATCCACCAGCACCCCCACGGGCAGCGCGACCAGGAGCCACGGCAGCGTCAGGGCGAGCGAGACCAGCGAGATCAACCCGGGGGAATCGGTGCTGCGGGCGGCCAGCACCGGCAGCGCGATCTTGGTGATCCCGTCGGCCAGGTTGGTGACGAGAGTGAAGGCCAAGAGCACGGAGGTGTTCCGGGCAGCGGCGGGCTTCACCCTCCGCCCGCTCGGGACGTCGACACCGACGCTCTGCAAGACCATCGCCCCTCCAAACCACCAAAGCCTTTTACCGGTTGGCTCGCCGACCCGATCGTGGCATCGCCCCGCACACAACGTCAACCGGTAAAGTCGTTAGCCGGTTACCGAGGCGATAGACTGGATCGGGCCGGACCGGACGAAGACCGAGACGACACCCGACCGACAACACGCACCACGGAGGCCCCCGATGCTCGAAGCACCCGCCTCCGCCGTGCTGATCGAGGCGTTCGTGAACACCATCGACGTCGAACTCGGTACGGACGACCTGACCACGCCATCCGAACTCGGCGCGTGGCTGGCCGCCCGGAGCCTGCTCACCCCCGACACCCGAGTCGACCCCACGGACCTCGACGCGGCCCGGCGACTACGCGCCGGCCTGCGCGAGAAACTGGGCGTACCCGTCGGCACCACCCCCGCCCCGGAGCCGCTCCGGCAGGCCGACGACGTGCTGCGCACCCTGCCCGTGGTCTTCGTCCTCGGCCCCGACGGCCGGCCCGGCGGCTTCACGCCGAGCCCCGAACTCCCTCCGGTACAGCGAGCATTGGCCCAACTGGTGATCGCCTGGGGCGAGTTGGTCGGCTCCGGCGAATCGACCCGGCTCAAGCGCTGCGCGGAACACGGCTGCGCCTGGGTCTTCTGGGACGTCTCCAAAAACCGCAGCCGCCGCTGGTGCTCGATGCGCGTATGCGGCAACCGCACCAAGGCCCGCCGCTACGCCGCCAAACACGGTGCGCCGCCCCGGCCCGAAACGACCACCGCAGACGACCCGACGGACCGATGACCCACCGGCCCCGATCAACCCTCCCACCCACGGCGCAACACCAACAAATGGGCCCCGACCACCCGGCCGGGGCCCATCGCCACACACACGCTCGTGCTGCTCCGACTCACACCGGAACGTCCACCTTCACCGCCGAGCCATCCGACTCCTCCGACTCCTCCGAGGCCGCCAAGGCCCCCGGGTCCCCCACGACCTCCGCCCCGTCCCCCCGCCGCCGCCCCGGCAACATCTGCACCAGCGCCGCCACCGCCACGCAGAAGACCGTCAGCAACCACAGACCATTCACGAACGCATCCCCGAAAGTGTCCGTCGTCGGCGCGTCACCCAGCGTGTCGTAGAAGACGATGCCCACCAGGGCCACCCCGAGCGCGCCGCCCACCTGCTGAGCCGTGGAGAGCAGGCCCGCCGCCGCACCGGCGTGCCCGGCCTTGATCCCGGCCAGTACCGTCGCCGCCATCGGCCCCATCACCAGGCCCATCCCGAACCCGGTCAACGCGAGCCCCGGAATCAGCGCCAACGTCGCGTGGGTCCCGGACAGCGTCTCCACCAGTACCACGTGCCCCAGGCCCTGGACGAGCGCGCCCACCGTCAGCACCTGTCGACCCAGCTTCTCCGCGACGCGGCCCGAGATCGCCGAGGACAGGAAGTAGCCGACCCCCAGCGCGATGAACAGCAGCCCCGAGTCGAGCGCCGACATCCCGTGTCCGAGCTGGAGATAGAGCGCCAGGATCAGGAAGAAGGCCGCATTCACCAGGCCGTACACCAGCGCCATCGTGATGCCGACCGAGAACGGCCGCTCGCGGAAGAGCACCGGGTCCACCAGCGGCGCGCCGCCGCCGTCGGCCAGCCCGCGCTGGTACAGCGTGAACGCGCCGAGCAGCAGCGGAGCGATGCCCAGGGACAGCCACGTCCACAGCGGCCAGCCCTGCTCGCGGCCCTGGACCAGCGGCAACACCACGGCGACCAGGCCGAGCGTGATCAACGCGGTGCCGACCGGGTCGAGCCGGGTACCGCCCACGCCCCGGCGTTCCGGCACCAACCTCGGGGTCAGGGCCAGCGCGATCAGGCCCACCGGGACGTTGATCCAGTAGATGCTGCGCCAGCCGAGTCCGAACAGGTCGACCTGGATCAGCGCACCGCCGATGAGCTGACCGAACACTCCCGCGAAGCCCATCGCGAGCCCGTACGCGGTGAACGCCTTGATCCGCTGCTCGCCGACGTACAGCACGTTGATGATCCCGAGCACCTGCGGCATCAACAGCGCCGCCGCCGCACCCTGGAGCACCCGGGCGGCGATCAGCATCTCCGCGTTCCCGGCCAACCCACAGGCCGCCGAGGCGGCGGTGAACAAGCCCAGGCCGATCGCGAACATCCGGCGTCTGCCGTAGATGTCACCGAGCCGACCGGCCGTGATCAGCCCGGCGGCGACCGCGAGGCCGAAGCCCGCGACCACCCATTGGGTCGCGGCCGGCGTCGCGTGCAGATCCGCCTGGGTGGCCGGGATCGCGACGTTGACGATGAAGAAGTCCAGCGTGGTGATGAAGATTCCGGTGAGCAGGACCAGCAGCGCACCCCACGACTGCCGGGGCGTCGATGCCGGTGCTGCGGAAGCCGTGGCCGTCGTGGTGGCGGACATGGGTGATTCCTTTCCGTTCCGGGCGAAGGCGCCGAGCAGCGCGAGAGGAAAGCGCGGAATTCGCGCGGAATATGCGAGGAGGACGCGAAACGCGTCACCGCGAGGACACCGGGGGGCCGGGCGCTACCGTGCCCCGGCCCCGGATCCGTCCAGCGGGGACCTCAGCGGATCACAGACCGGCCGGGACCTTGTCCAGGAAGCCGCTCACCAGGGCGATCCGGCCGTCCGCGGCGACCTGGATCACGTCGAACCCGACCACCACGGCCTCCGCACCCGCCGGGCCGAGGTTCCACGTGAAACGGGCCAGGTCGTGGTGACCGTCCACCGCACCGCCGAGCGTGAACACCAGGCCCCCGAACTGCCCCTGCACCGCGCCGAGCGTGGCGTCGATCGCGTCGTGGCCCTCGGCCACCACCAGCGGATCGACGTAGCGGGCGTCCTCGGTGTAGACCTCCTCGACCAGCTTGCGGCGGGCGGCCGGGTCCGCCTCGTTCCAGGTGGCGATGTAGCGCTCGGCCAGGGCGGTGAAGTCGATGTTCGTGGTCATGGCGACCGTCCTTGTGCTTCCTCCGGGCTCCCGGCCGTTCCGGCGAGCTCCGTTGCCATGAACCTACGGAGCCGCGTACCGACCGGAATCAGTCCCGCATAGGTACTTTGGCGCAGGAGGGATCAGTACGGGGGTCGGTATCGGGGTCGATATCGAAGCCGGTACCGACATCGCACCCGAGCACCGAAGAAGTCGGTATCGGCACCGCGACCAAGGCACCGAGATCGGCACGAAAGCTCGAAGGACACGGGGGACGCCAAGGCATGTTGTACGGACGAGATTCCGAGCTGCGGACCATCGAGCGCCTGCTCGCCGACGCCCGGGAAGGCCGCAGCGGCGTGCTCGTCGTGCGCGGCGAACCCGGCATCGGCAAGACCGCGCTCCTGGATCACGTGCTCGCCGACACGAGCCTGCGCACGATCCGGGGCACCGGGGTCGAGTACGAGGCGGAACTCCCCTACGCCGGGCTGAGCCTGCTGCTCCGCCCGGCCCTGGACCACCTGGACCGGCTGCCCGACCCGCAACGACAGGCCCTGGCGGCCGCCTTCGGCCTCGCCGCGGGCGAGCGTTCCGAGCCGATGTTCGTCGGCCTGGCGGTGTTGTCGTTGTTGTCCGAGTACGCCGGCGACGACCCGCTCCTGTGCGTCGTGGACGACGCGCAGTGGCTGGACCGGGCCTCCCGTGACGCCCTCGTGTTCGCCGCCCGTCGGCTGTACGCCGAGGGCATCGCGCTGATCTTCGCCGCCCGCGAGGACGCACACGCCTTCCCGGTCCAGGGCCTGCCCGAACTGGCCTTGGCCGCGCTGGAGCCCGAGCACGCGGGCGCGCTCCTGGACGAGCACGCCCGGGACATCTCCGCGACCACCCGCTCCCGCGTACTCGCCGAGTCCCGGGGCAACCCGCTCGCGCTGATCGAACTGCCGGTCTCGCTGACCGGCGAACGGGCCGGCGACACCCTGCGCCCGGGCGCCCTGCCACTCACCAGCCGACTTCGGATCGCCTTCCACGGCCGGGTCACCCGGCTCGACGAGGGGACCGGGATGTTGTTGCTGCTGGCCGCGATCGACGACTCCGGCGACCTGGGCATCCTGCTCCGAGCCGGTGCCGGATTCGGCGCGGGACCCCCCGAACTGGCCGCCGCGGAGGAGGCGTCGCTGATCGTCGTCGACGACGACCGGCTGCGCTTTCGGCACCCGCTGATCCGGGCCGCGGTCCAGCAGCGCGCGCCGATCGACCGCCGGCTGACCGCACACCGCGCACTGGCCGACGCGTTCGACGCGCCCGACCACGCGGATCGCCGCGCCTGGCACCTGGCCGCCGCCGCGACCGGCGTCGACGAGCCGGCCGCGAGCGCCCTGGAGCGCACCGGCGAACGGGCCCGCGAGCGCAGCGGCCACCTCGCCGCCGCGCTGGCCTACGAGAAGGCCGCGCGGCTGAGCGAGGACGTGCCGGCGCGCACCCGCCGCCTGGTACTCGCCGCCGAAGCCGCCTCCGAGGCGGGCGAGTTGGACCAGGCCCGCGCGTTCGCCGAACGCGCCGGGTCGGCCGCGACCGACGACGCGATCCGGGCGCGGCTGCTGCACGTGCGCGCGCTGTCCGACTTCTGGCAGGGCGCGTTCACCAACGCACACGAGCTGTTGCTTCAGGGCGCCGCGCTCACCGCCGGGAGTCGACCCGAGCGCGCGGCGCGCCTGCTGCTTCAGTCCATCCACACCGCGTGGTACCTGGGCGAAACCGAACTCGGCGCCACTCTCCTGGAGTTGGCTGCCCTGGAGCTGCCCCCGACGGCCTCGGTGACCCCGGTGGTCGAATTCATGATCGCCGCCTTCCCCCCGAAGCAGGACGGCCCGTGCCCGGACACCGATCCGTTGCACACCGAACGCCCGAGCCTGGGCGACCTGATCCGGGTCGCCCCGCGCACCGACACCGAAGAGCAACGCGACCTACTGCTCGCCTGCGGTGTCGGCCTGGCCCTGGGTCAGGACGCGGACGCGCACCACATCGCCTCGCTGTTCGCCCGGGAGAGCCGACTGCGCGGCGGCATCGGCCGGTTGCCCACCATCCTGTTCTTCGTGGCCGAGGCCGAGATCTTCGAGAGCCGACACACCGACGCGCTGGCCACCGCGTCCGAGGGCCTGCGGATCGCGCAGGACAGCGGACAACAGCAGTGGATCAGCCAGTTCGAGAGCGTGCTGGCCTACCTGGCGGGCATCTCGGGCAACGCGGAGGCCGCCCACCGGCACGCCGACGCGGCCCTGGCCGGCGGCGTGGGCAGCGCGATGCCGGCGGGCGCGCCGTGGTCCGCATGGGCGCTGGGGTTGCTGGATCTGGGCCTGGGCCGCCCCGAGTCGGCGCTGAACCGGCTGGAGCGGCTCGCCCGGGAACCGCTGCGGCATCACATCAGCGCGACCCGATCGATTCCCGACCTGGTCGAGGCGGCCGTGCGGTCCGGCGCCCCCGAGCGGGCCCGCGAGCCGTTGGCCCGCTTCGAGCAGTGGGCCGGTCGCGCCGACCAACGCTGGGCCGACGCACTGGTGTTGCGCTGCCACGCGCTGTTGGCGAGCGACGAGACGGCCGAGGAGTCGTGGGCGGCCGCGCTGGCCCGACACGAGAGCGAGCGCCGACCGCTGGAGCGGGCCCGGACCGGGCTGCTGTACGGCGAGTGGCTGCGTCGAATGCGCCGCAAGACCGACGCGCGCGACCGGCTGCGTACCGCACTGGAGGAGTTCGAACGCCTCGACGCCCGGTCCTGGGCGGATCGGGCACGCACCGAACTGGGCGCGATCGGCGGCAGCGCGACCCCCCGGGGCGCACGGCCCGCCGGTGTGCTCGCACTGCTCACCCCGCAGGAGTTGCAGATCACCCGGCTCGCCGCGCAGGGGTTGTCCAACCGGGACATCGCGGCCCAACTCTTCCTCAGCCCGCGCACCGTCGGTCATCACCTCTACAAGGCGTATCCCAAACTCGGCATCGTCTCGCGCACCGAACTGAGCACGATCCCCGAACTGGCCGCACTCAGCGGCTGACCCGAGGCCCCCGACCCACCGGCCCGGACCACCGATCGCCACCCCCGCAAACCGCGGCGATCAGCCCCCGGCCCCGATCCGCGCAGGCCGATTCCACTCCGCCGCAACCCCGCGCAGCACCGGATGCTCGGCGTTGCCACCGGCGCGGATGTGCTCGTACAACGCACGCAGCCCCTCCGCGCCGGCCGCCGCCCACAACCGTTCCGCGACCCGGGTCAGGGAGAAGTGATACCACCCGAAGTTGATCGCGCCCCGCTCGAACGAGCGCTCCATGTCCACGAGTTCGCGAATCGGCGTGACCTCGACCGGCAACTCGTCCACGGTCGCGGTGAAGGCCCGCAGGGCGGGCAACAGTTCCGGCTCCACCTCGTGCGCGTAGCCGACCATCGCGAGATTCGCGTGCAGCTCGGCGATCCACATGCCCGGGTAGGCGGGCCAGACCTGGTCCTGGAAGAGATGGGTGAGTTCGTGCACGGCCACCAGGTCGAAGTACGGGCGCAGCGCCGGCGGTTCCCCGTACTCGGCGCGCAGCGCCGCGATACTGCCCGCCCCCAGGTGCGGCCGGATCGCCGCGAACAGCTCGGCGCCGAACCAACCGTCGTCGGCGGCCACCCGCAGGTGGTCCTCCGCGCCCTGCGGCGTGCCGTACAGCGGCACCGTCGCCACCGCCTCCCAGTCCGCGGCATCCGCCACGGACAACCGGATGCGCGGCGCGAAGCCCAGCCGTTCGGTCAGCCAGCCGGCGGCACGATCCACCCGCTCCGCGACGACCACGGCCCGCTCCCGCGCGCCCGGGCTGTACCGGACCGTACAACCGAAACCGCCGAGTGTCGCCAACGCCGTCACGCCTACCTCCGAATGGGCTCGGCCGCCACCCTAGATCGTGTCGAAGACACGCCATGGGGCGCCCGATCCGGTTCAGGGCTTCCAGAGCGCGTCCCGGCCGGACGCGCCGAGCGCCCGCTCGAACGCGCTCGCGTCCTCGGGCACGACCACCGGCACGGCGAAGCCGGCGTACTCGCGGTACATCTCCGCGTACCTCGCCACGATGCCCTCGACCGCCTCGCCCAGCTCCGCCGACGCCCGGTAGTCCTGCCCGGTCGCCCGCGCCACGTCCCACCCGTGCAGCACCAGCTCCAGGAGCAACATCGCGGCGATCTCCGTCGCGGGCATCGTCTGGCCGCCCCCGAAGTCGATCTCGCCCTCCCACACGGCCGGCTCCGCCCACGCCGCCACCGCGCGGCGCAGTTGTGCGCCGTACGCGTCGGCCCAGTCCGGCTCGGCGACGAAGTCGCGCGCGGTCGTCTCCTCGGGCAGCGTCGTCCGCAGGGCCCGGTGCTCCATGCCGTGCGAGGTGTAGACGATCCAGTGGTTGAGCAGCGCCCGGGTGTCGAATTCGGGGCACGGCGTCGGCCCGGCGATGCGCTCGGGAGCGACGCCGTGGGCCAGCCGATCGGCTTCGGCGGAGGCTTCGACGAAAAGGTGGTGAATGTTCATGGACCGCACGCTATGCCGCCCCCCGGAAGCCGGTCTTGAACAAACGCGACACCCCCCGCCCGCCGCCCCGCGGCCACACCGGGCCCCTGTCACACCCACCCCCTACCGTGGCGGGATGAGGCTTCCCTACCGCCCTCGCGGAGTGTTGCGCGCGGGCGTCGCACCCGGCGCCTGGGACCTGAGCCTGTACGAGCCGGCCGCCGACCTGGCGCCCTTCGTCGAATACCACTGGATCGTGCGCTGGGACCTGCGCGAGCGGGCGCCCCACCGGCAGAAGGTGCTCTCCCACCCCAACGTGCACGTGGTCTTCGAACACCCGCGCCCGGCGGTCTACGGCGTGGTGCGGCACGTGTTCGAGCGCGAGCTGAGCGGCGCGGGCCACGTGTTCGGGGTCCGGTTCCGCGCGGGCGGCTTCCGGCCGTTCCTGACCGGTCCGGTAGCCGAGCTGACCGATCGGGTGCCGCCCGCGGCCGACCTGTTCGGCCCGGACGTGTCGGCCGTGTGCGACCGGGTGCTCGGCACCGTCGAGGAGTGCGATCGGGTCACCATCGTGGAGTCCTGGCTGCGCGGCCTGCTGTCCGCACCCGCCGCCGGCCCGACCGACGTCGACCCGACGATCGCCGAGGTCGCCACGATCGTCGAGCGCATCACCACGAACCCGAACCTGTTCCGCGTCGACGACCTGGCCGACGAGGTCGGCGTCCCGGTCCGCCGACTCCAGCGGTTGTTCGCCGAATACGTGGGCGTCGGCCCCAAGTGGGTGCTTCGCCGGGCCCGCCTCCAGGAGGTCGCCGAGCGGGCCGAGCACGGCGCCGGCATCGACTGGGCGGCGCTGGCCGCCGACCTGGGCTACGCCGACCAGGCCCACCTGACCCGCGATTTCACCGCCGCGGTGGGCACCGCACCGGGCCGCTACGCCAGGATCTGAGCGCTCGCCATCCCACCCCGCGCAGGCCCGAATCGTCCGCGCGCCGAAAATGCAATCCTTGACGGGTGCCCACCACGCTCGTCGAAACCCAATTCCATGCCGTCCTGAGCGCGTCCGACGACGCCCTGGAGGACACGATCGACCTCGGCGCGTCCCTGCTCGCGGCCTCCGCCCGCGACTGGCCGCAGATCTCGCGTGCGGTGCTCGCGCTGTACGAGCGCACTGCGGACGGCTGCTGGCGGCGCGGCTGGCAACCCGCCGACGTGGTCCGCGCGGTCACCCGCGAGCTGGGCGAACGGCACGCCCCGATCGCCGCCGACCTGGTCGCCGCACAGGCCCGCAGCCACCCGGGCACCGGCCGCCGGTGGACCGCGCAACTGCGCGACCTGGACGCGAGCACCCCGTGGTGGAGTTCGGACGACGCCTACCTGACCGAGCTGGGCGCCCGGGACAACCTGGACCGCTTCGGCACCGCCGCGCGCGTGCTCGAACTGCTCCGCTCGATCGCCCGGCTGCCCTCGATCGAGCCGCTCACCGCCGCCTCCTTCCAGGAGCCGGTCCACAGCCGACCCGCGACCGGCGAACCCCGCCAACTCGGCCGGGTGCGTGCCCTGCTCGCCAAGGCCGAGTCGAGCGAGTTCCCGGAGGAGGCCGAGGCGTTCACCGCCAAGGCGCAGGAGCTGATGACCCGGCACCGGATCGACGAGGCGCTGCTGGGCGCGCAGGAGGGCTCGCGACACGCGCCCGCCGCCTGCCGAATCGGCGTGGACAACCCGTACGAGGGCGCGAAGGCACTGCTGTTGGACGCGGTCGCCGACGCCAACGGCTGCCAGGCGATCTGGTCGAGCGAACTGGGCTTTTCCACCGTGGTCGGCTTCGACTCCGAGCTGGACGCGGTCGAGTTGCTCTACACCTCGCTGCTGGTGCAGGCCACCGCCGCGATGAACCGGGCCGGCTCGCGCTACCACGAGTCCGGCCGCTCGCGCCGGACCAAGACCTTCCGCCAGTCGTTCCTGATCGCCTACGCCGACCGGATCCGCGAGCGGCTCACCGCCGCCAGGGAGGAAGCCGAGGCGAGCGCGAACGAGGCCGCCGAGAACCGCCTGCTGCCGGTCCTGGCCGCACGCGACGTCGCCGTTCGCGAGACCACCGAGCGGATGTTCCCGACCAAGACCACCCACCGCCTGCGCGGCCGGGACGCGGACGGTTGGCGACACGGCCAGGCCGCCGCCGACCGGGCCGAACTGGGCCTGCGGGACAAGCTGAACCGCGGCGAGCCGGCCCGCCCGTAGGCCGCGCATCCCCTCCCGCAAGGGCCTCAGATCCGCGGCAACCAGTTCCCACGCTGCGCCGGCACCGCCGGGGCACGCGATCCACAGCGCCCCTCGGCAACCGCCCGATGCGCCTGACGCGGCGTCATACCCGGTCCCGCCAACGGCTCGACGTCCTCCAGGTGAAGCGGATCGCCGCACACCGAACAGACCACGGCCGGTTCCGCCTCGTGCCCCTCGGACCCGCCGTGCCGGTAGACCACCGGCGGTCCGGTCTCGTCCGCGAGCCAGGTGTCCCCCCACTGCCCGATCGCGACGAGCACCGGAAAGAAGTCGCGGCCCTTCGCGGTCAGCACGTACTCGTGCCGGGGGCGCCGCTCCTCGTACGGGACCCGATCGAGCAGGCCCTCCTCGACCAGCCGATTCAGGCGCTGCGCCAGCACGTTGCGACCGATGCCCAGGTTCTCCTGAAGGTCCTCGAACCGCCGGACGCCGTAGGACGCCTCCCGCAGCACGAGCGGCGTCCAGCCGTCGCCGAACAACTCGAGGACACGCGCGATGGAACACGGCCAGGTTCCGAACGAGGTCCGCTTCATGTCGCCACATTACTGAGCGGGGCGGGATCGATACGCGATCGATCCCGCCCCGCCCAATGTTTTTGACTACACGTCAGTTATAGCCCGGTCACCCGACGCTTACGCGTCGCGCTTCCACCGCGGCTTGCGGTCGCCCGCCGGGCCACCGGCCGGACGGTCGTAGTGACCCTCCCGACGCGGGGCGCGGTCGTGCGAACGGTCGCGGTCGCCGTAGGACGGACGGTCGTTGTTGTACGTCGGACGGTCACCACGCGGAGCGCGGTCGCTGCCGTAGCCGGGACGGTCGCCGGTACGCGGCGCGCGGTCCCCGTACGACGGACGGTCGCCGCGGTAGCCACCCTCACGACGGTCGCCGCCGCCGTAGGACGGACGGTCGCCCGAACGCGGCGCCCGGTCCCCGTACGCGGGACGGTCGCCGGTGCGCGGCGCCCGATCGCCATAGGCCGGCCGGTCACCCGTGCGCGGAGCGCGGTCGCCGCTGTTGTACGCCGGACGGTCGTTGTACGCGGGACGCTCGGCACGCGGGCCGCGGTCGCCCGAAGGACGGTCGCCGCGGTAGCCGCCCTCACGACGGTCGCCGCCGCCGTAGGACGGACGGTCGCCCGAACGCGGCGCCCGGTCCCGGTCGCCGTAGGACGGACGGTCGCCACGCGGCGCACCACCACGACGGTCGCCGCCGCGGTCGCCGCCGTACGGCGGACGGTCGCTGCCGCGGTCCCGGTCGCCCCGGTAGCCGCCCTCACGACGGTCGCCGCCGCGGTCGCCGCGGTCCGAACGCTCGTAGCGCTCGGTCCGCACCGGCACGTCGCCGTTCTTCGCCGCCTCGGCCAACTCGGCCGCCTTGCGGCGCAGTTCGGCCGCCTCGGCCTTGAGCTCGATGATCCGACCGGCGAGCCGCTCGGCCTCGGCCTCGGCCTCGACCGCGGCGTCCGCCACGGACTGCGCCTTGACCTCGGACAGCGTGCGCGCGCCGGTCAGCTTGCGCATCTCCGGGTCGTTGGAGCCCTGCACCCGAAGGCGGGTCGGCTCGACGCCGGCGTCCTCCATCAGGCGGTCCACCGTGCGGCGCTGGTGCGGCAGCGCGAGGGTGACCACCGCACCGGCCTCGCCGGCCCGCGCGGTACGACCCGCGCGGTGCAGGTAGTCCTTCGAGTCCGCCGCCGGGTCCACGTGCAGGACCAGGTCGATGCCGTCGACGTGGATGCCGCGGGCGGCGACGTCGGTGGCGACCAGGACCGGCGTGCGGCCCTCCTTGTACTCGGCCAGGGTGCGGGTACGCGCGCCCTGGGTCATCCCGCCGTGCAGCGCCTCGGCGCGGACACCGGCCTCACGCAGTTGCTGCGCGACGCGGTCGGCGCCGAACTTGGTCCGCACGAAGATCATCGTGCGCCCGCGACGGGCCGCGATGGCCGCCGTGACGTACGTCTTGTCCTTGGGCTGCACGACCAGCACGTGGTGCGACATGGTCGTGACCGACGACGCGTGCGGGTCCACCGAGTGGGTGACCGGGTTGTCCAGGTACTTGCGGACGATCGCGTCCACACCCTTGTCCAGCGTCGCGGAGAACAACATCCGCTGACCGCCGGCCGGGATCAGGTCGAGCAGCGCGGTGACCTCGGGCAGGAAGCCCATGTCCGCCATCTGGTCGGCCTCGTCGAGGATGGTGATCTCGACGTTGTCCAGCACGGCCGAACCGCGGTCCACCAGGTCCTGGAGCCGACCGGGGGTGGCGACCAGGATCTCCACGCCGCGCTCCAGCGCGAAGATCTGCTTCGGCATCGACATGCCGCCGGTGACGGTCTTCATCCGCAGGTCGAGAATGCGACCGTAGGGCTCCAGCGCGTCGTGCACCTGCATCGCGAGTTCACGCGTCGGCGTGAGGATCAGCGCGAGCGGACGACGGGCGCGCGCCTTGCGACCCGACAGCCGGGTCAACATCGGCAGCCCGAAGCCCAGCGTCTTGCCGGAACCGGTACGACCGCGGCCCAGGATGTCCTTGCCGGCCATCGCGTCCGGCAGCGTCGCCGCCTGGATCGGGAACGGGTGGGTCACGCCGCGGCGCGCGAGCGCGTCCACGACGTCCTTGTGCAGACCGAACTCGGCGAAGCTGGGGCCGGTCGGTTCGGGAGCGGATTCGGCCTCGACCTCGTCCGAGGCGTCGTCCGCCTCGTCGAGCCCGGCCTCGTCGGCTGCGTCGTCCTCGACACTCGCGTCGACATCCGTGTCGGAGTCGGTGTCGGTGTCCACATCGGCGTCCGCCGCGGCCTCGTCCTGCGCCGCGAGCTCGGTGTCGCCGTCATTGGTGTCGTCGTTCTCGACGACCTCGGGAGCGATCTCGGTAATCTCCGCGGCGACCTCGGTCACCTCGGCTGCCTGCGCACCCGCCACACCCTCCTGCACCTCGGCACCTTCGGTACCGGGCATGGGCGTAGCAGTGTCATTGGCATAGGGGGGCATGCAAAACCTTCCGGATGCGGCCCGTCTCGAAGGTCCGCAGCCGAAATGTGGTCGCACGAGAAAGCGACACTTCTGCGGAGCACCAGAACGAGCCTACGAGGCGCCGCGACTCATGGCGGCGCCTGGATATGGGCAAAGCGATTCACCAGCGTACCCGATCACTACTCGTTTACGCCTATCGGGTGCGTTCGTACTCCACCCTCAGGCGTGCGTCCTCGTGTACGACGAGCAGCCTCGGACGCTGCCACGACCAGTGCTCGGGGAGCAGGAACAGCCTCCCCGGGGCATGCCGCAACAGGCGCAGTCCGGTGTACCGGTAACGGTAGGAGGCCCCGATTTCTTCCTCGACCGCGATCCCGTCCCCCGAGCGCATCCGCAGATCCTGCACCGAGTACAGAACGACACCGGTCCGCCCGGGCAGTTGCCGCGCGACGGCCTTGCCCGCGTCCCGCCCGGACACCTTCGCGTACGCCCCCGACGCCCAGAACAGACACAGCACCACGGCCGCGCCGGTCAGCAACACCGACGGCGACCACGGCCGCGAACCGCTCGCCGAACCGCGCCGACGCGACCCGATCCGACGCGAGAGCAACACTCCGTAGGCACTGAGCAACAGCCCCGCCGCGAGCGCGCACGGCAACAGCAGCGGCCACCACTGGGCGCCCCGGGCAGGCCACCGGTACACCGCGCTCCAGATCGCGCCCGGCAGCACGAACCACGCACAACGCAGCGACCACGCGCACCACGCGCCGATCCGGCGGTGCCGGCGCAGCCACGCCGGCAGCCGAGAGTGCACCGCCCGGACCGCGAGCAGCCCGGCGACGAGCACCAGCAGCGGCCGGTACAGCGCACGCAGGCCGGCCGCCACATACTCCGCCGGCGACGTGTCCAGCACGCTCTCGTCGAAGCCGAGGTAGTTCGCCCGAGCCGAGGCACGGGCCCAGCCGAAGTGGCAGAGCAACCCCGCCGCCACGAGCGCGATCACCACGAAGACGATCGCGAACTCGCCGCCGAGGCTTGCCGATCGCCGTTCCGCGGCGCCGCCCTCGACAACCTCGGTGCGGACCGTCTCGACAACCCGATGGGCCCGATGGGCCCGATGCGCGGACTTGCGCCGCCTGGTCGCCCGTCGATCCGGCAGCGGGGATCCGTGCTCCACCGCGGGCGCGGGCCCGGTGCCGGCCGGTTCGCCGAACCACCGGGTGAGCATCGAGACCGGCGCGCCGCAGGACACCTCGGCAAGCTCCGGCGCGAGGTTGCCGGTCGCCCGGAACGGCGTGAACTCGGCCGGCGACCCGACGACTTGCCCGTGCCGCTCGGCGGACTCGGCGAACACGTCGAGTTCGGCGAACAGGTCGGACTCGGCGACTGTGTCGGGCTCGGCGAACCGATCCGACTCGCCGCCGGGACCGTCCGGCGGCGCCGACGCCCGATCGGTCTCCCGGGTCCGCGCCGGCGGATCCCCCCACGCCTGACCGGGAACCGGTTCGTACGCCTGCGGTGCCGGCGAACACCGCCACCCGCTGCGAGCACGCGGCACGGCCGACTCGGCCGACGCGAGTTCGCCCACCCGGGTGGTCGATCCGGTCCCGGGAAACTCGGGCTCGTCGTCGGCGAAGTCCGGCATCGGCCCGATGTCCCCCTGCGTGGTCACCGCCTCAGCATGGGCACGGGCGAACACCGGCTCCAATTTCGCACCTCCGCACGTCACCCGTTCGGCCGCGGCGCGTGAAGGCGCGACGGGAGCGCGCGCGATTTTCGAACCCGACCCCGGCACTAGCGTGTTCGGGTGTCACAGACCGGAGTACTCACCGCCGTCTCGATCGGCGGCGCCATCGGAGCACTGGGCCGCTGGGGGCTCGCGGAGGCGCTCCCGCACAGCGGCACGGCCTTCCCGTGGGCGACCCTGCTCACCAACGTCACGGGTTGTCTGCTGATGGGGATCCTGATGGGCCTGCCCCTGCCCGGCGTGCTGACCCGCCCCTTCCTGGGCACCGGCGTGCTCGGCGGCTTCACCACGTTCTCCACGTTCGCCGTCGAGACCCGCACCCTGGCGGCCGGCCACGCGTGGGCCTCGGCCTGCCTCTACGTCGTGGGCAGCGTCGCCCTGGGACTGGCGGCCGTGCGGCTCGGCCTGGTCCTGGCCCACCGGCCGCGCGGAGCCGCCGGATGATCCCGCTGATGGTGATCCTGGGCGCGCTGATCGGCGCCCCGCTGCGCTACCTGACCGACCTGCACGTGTCCGCGCGGATCGAATCGGCCTTCCCCTGGGGTGTGCTCACCGTCAACGTGGCCGGTTCGCTGATCCTGGGCGTGCTCACCGGCCTGGCCCCCGACGAGCGAATCGCCGCGCTGATCGGCACCGGCTTCTGCGGCGCCCTGACCACCTTCAGCACCTTCGGCTACGCGACCGTGGAGATGTACATCCACGACCGCCGCCCCGTCGCCGTCGCCTACGTCCTGCTCAGCGCCGTCCTGGGCCTGGCCGCGGCCGCGCTCGGATACGCCGCGGCCCACTGACCGATCAGCCGTACCCGTGCTCGTGCAACCACTCGTCCCCGATCCCGAAGTGATGCGCCACCTCGTGCACGACGGTCACCTCGACCTCCTCGACGACGTGTTCGTACGTCTCGCAGATCCGCAGGATGGGGTTGCGGTAGATGGTGATCCGGTCCGGCAGGACGCCCGCATACCAGTCCCCGCGTTCGGTGAGCGGGATGCCTTCGTACAGGCCGAGCAGGTTGGTCCCGTGTTCGCCGTCGGGGGCGGGTTCGTCCTCGACGAAGATCGCCACGTTGTTCATGATCCCGGTCAGCTCGGGCGGGATCCGGTCCAGGGCCTCGGCCACCAGTTCCTCGAACTCTTCGCGCGACATCTCCAACACCCACCCATTCTGCGGCTTCGCACCCCGGTTCGCGGGGTCTGCCGCAGGCCCGTGACGGCCCCCGGTTATCCGCTTTGCAAGCGCCGCCGGAAACCCCGTATAGTTCGGGACGTCCCCGACGGCAACAAGACGCCGGACACGGCCAACAAGCCCCCATCGTCTAGTGGCCTAGGACGTCGCCCTTTCAAGGCGGTAGCACGGGTTCGAATCCCGTTGGGGGCACGCAACAAACCCCCTCCGGGGGCCGCAACAAGCCGGACAGCCAGTACGGTAGGGTTCAACACGAAGGAAGCCCAAGGAAACGCGGGTAGAGGTCCTGTGGAGCAGTTTGGAGTGCTCGTCACCCTGTCAAGGTGAAGGCCGCGGGTTCAAATCCCGTCAGGACCGCAAGATGGTAAAGATCGGGGCGCCGAAAGGCGCCCTGATCCATCGAGGCCAGGTAGCTCAGTTGGTACGAGCGTCCGACTGAAAATCGGAAGGTCGGCGGTTCGACCCCGCCCCTGGCCACCGCAGCCGGATAACCCGACGCCCCAGACGATTCATCGTCCGGGGCGTTCTTGCGTGGTCGGGCCGGCGACGCGGTGCAGCGACTCACCCGGTCGGGTTCGGCTCGGGCCCGCGCTCGTGTCCGCGCCGCCCGAACCGGACTTCGTCGTGATACTTCGGTCATGAGCGCCGCGGACACCCCCGACCGGATGCCCACCCATCCCCCGCACGACGAGGCGATGGGGACCCGGCTGAACTGGCTCCGGGCGGCCGTGCTGGGCGCCAACGACGGCATCGTCTCCACCGCGGGTCTCGTGGTCGGTGTCGCCGGAGCCACCGACGAGCGCGCCCAGTTGCTCACCGCCGGGCTGGCCGGGCTGCTCGCCGGATCGTTGTCGATGGCCGCGGGCGAGTACGTCTCGGTAAGCACCCAGCGCGACGCGGAGAAGGCCGCGCTGATCCAGGAGCGGCGCGAGTTGACCGACGAACCGGAGGCCGAACTCGACGAGTTGACCGGTCTGTTGGAGAAGCAGGGGATCACCGGGCCGGTCGCCCGCGAGGTGGCGGAGCAACTCACCGCCCACGACGCGCTCGCCGCACACGCCCGGGTCGAGCTCAAGATCGACCCGAACGAACTGACCAACCCGTGGCACGCGGCCGGCGCCAGCTTCCTGGCCTTCACCGTCGGCGCGTTGTTGCCGCTGCTCGCGATGGTGTTGCCGGCCGCCTCGACCCGGCTCCCGATCACGGTCGCCGCCGTGCTGGTCGCCCTGGTGTTGTGCGGCTGGAGCGGGGCCCGATTGGGTGGTGCGCCGCCGGCCCGCGCGATCGTGCGCACCACCGCGGGCGGGGCCCTGGCGATGGCGGTCACCTACGGAGTGGGCAGCCTGCTCGACGCGAGCGGGGTCTGAGCCGCGGCGGCGCCCGGAACAGGTCGCCCGATTCATCGCGAATCAATGTGATCACGCGCTTTCCTTCCAGTGGTAACGCCGCGTATTCACGCCCGCACGTGGAGCACCGCCCTCCCGCGCCACGGTGATGGCCGGGTCGGCCCCGGCCGGGCGACCGGGATCGGGCATCCCCGCCACCGTCGAACAAATCGACCCGGCCTCGTCGCGAGTTCCGTGTTTTCCCACTCACCGGGCCACCGCGGGCCCGCAGGTCTCGATACCGTCCTCGGAGTCGGTTCGCATCGGACCGTCGTCGACATCCCCCGGACGGAGGACTCGTGGCCGGCCCCACTCGTATCGTCAGGCTCGTGTCGTCGGGTTCGCGCCCGCAGCGCAAGGGCGGCATGAAGTCGACCGCGGTCGCGGCGACCCTGACCCTGACCCTCGCCGGCGCGCTCACCGCGTGCGGGAGCGGCGGCGGCAAGAACTCGGCCCGCAGCGGTTACGCCGAGGTCTGCGCGGATCGCACGCACAACGTGCGCGTCGACGACTTCCGCTGCCTGGGCCGCACCGACCCGACCCTGTCCTGGTACTACGTCCCGCATTCGTGCGGACAGACCCTCACCCCGGCCAGGGGTACGACTCTCCTCGCCGGGCAGGGATCCTTCGATCGCCCGCGCAAGGGCAAAGTGGAACGCGGCGGCTTCGGCTCGTGCCCGTCGAAGAGTTCAAGCTGACGCGGTGTCACATCCGGGGAGGGCTTGAGCCATGCGCCGTATACCCAGCACGCCTCGACCGGGCTGGAAACCGCTCGTCGAGTCGCAGGGGCTGCTCTATGCGACCTGGGAAGAGGACGACGGCACCGAGGTGCCGTACTGGCACGAAGAGGCGTACTACGAGCTGACCCTCGACGAGGTGGACCGGCTCGAGGACGTCACCGAGGAACTGCACGAGATGTCGCTCGCCGCCGCCCGGCACGTGATCGAGCGCGGCGACCTGACCGCGTTCGGCCTGCCCGACGAGGCCCGCGGTTATCTGCGGATCACGCTCGAGGAGGAACACCCGAGCGTCTACGGGCGGTTCGACCTCGCCTGGGGCGGCGACGGCCGCGCGGCCAAGCTGCTCGAATACAACGCGGACACCCCCACCGCGCTGATCGAGGCATCCCTGGTCCAGTGGTACTGGTTGCGCGACTGCTTCCCGGAGCGCGACCAGTGGAACAGCCTGCACGAGCGGCTGGTCCGCACCTGGCGCCGGATCAAGCCCTATCTGCGCTCGGAGACCATGCACTTCGCGCACGTGGAGGGCACCGAGGACGAGGAGGAGTGGCTGCACACCGCCTACCTCCGCGACACCGCGACCGAGGCCGGCCTGACCACCATCGGCCTGGAGGTCGCCGAGATCGGCTGGGACAGCGAGCGGCTGCGCTTCGTCGACCTGGAAGAGCGGGGCATCGACACGATGTTCATGCTCTACCCGTGGGAGGACATGCTCGCCGAGCCGTTCGGGAAGCACCTGATGAGCCATCCCCGCTCGTGCCTGTTCGTCGAACCGGCCTGGAAGGCGATCCTGTCCAACAAGGCGCTGCTCGCGGTGCTGTGGGAGCTGTATCCCGGCCACCCGAACCTGCTGCCCGCCTTCCTGGACTCGCCGCGCGGCATGGAGTCGTATGTGGCCAAGCCGCTGCACGGGCGCGAGGGCGACGCGATCCGCATCGTCACGCCCGCCGGCGAGCACATCCAGCCCGCCGAGGCGTACGGCGACGAGGGCTGGTGCTTCCAGGAGTACGTGCCGCTCCCCGACTTCGACGGCAACAAGCCCGTACTCGGCGCGTGGGTGGTGGACGGGAAGTCCGCGGGCGTCGGCATCCGCGAGTCCAGCGGCCCGGTCACCGACGGGTACGCCCGCTTCCTGCCGCACCTGATCGACGGCCCGGCCCCGGACGAGGACACCCGGCTCGCCTGGCTCGACGAGGACTGACCGGGCACGGCACCGCGCGCACGGTCACCGTGCTTGCACACAGTGACGAACGCCGGCGAATCGGCGAGATCGAAATCGCGCCGCGAATCGTCCGATCATCACTCAGCGTGTTCGATCGGCGATTTCGGGCCGGGCCCGTCGAATCCACCCCGATGCCCGACCGCCGCGCCCGCTCGACGCGGACCGGGTCGGCCCCCGACCCGCCGAGCCCACCGCGTCGACACCCCTTGGCCGACTCTGGCCCGACAGCGGCCCCGACGGCCCCACACGGGCCCTGCGATGCCCTCGGTACCCGGGAATCGATCGGGGTCCTCCCCTGGGCGCCCGCCGGCCGCCGGCGACCTCACGGATCGGCCGGACCGGGGAAAGGTCCGAACCACTGCCGCGAGCGATCACGCGGACGGGCCGCGAACACCAGTGTGACCAAGGTCACTGTTTTGACCGGAGAAGGTTTTCGTCGGCGGCCGGAAATCGACTGTGCATTCTATGTGATATTTTACTGGACGCCGTCATGGATCCGCCGCGAAAGCGGCCGATCGGGCCCCATCGGCACCCCCGGCCCACCGCGTCGCACGCCGCCCCACCGCCGCCGAAAGCGCCGCCCGAACCCCGGGCCGACCGCAGCGCGACACCGACGCGACGCCGGGCCGAGCGGCCCGCGGATCGACACCCTCCGGGCACACAAAAGAGTGCTGCACCGGACCCGGCGGGATCCGGTGCAGCACTCAGGGGAAAAGCTTTCGACGCAGCCCTCAGGCTTCGCTGCGCTGCTGCGGAATGCCCGCGAGCAGGGCGCGGACCTCCACCTCGCGGTAGCGACGGTGTCCGCCGAGCGTGCGGATCGACGTGAGCTTGCCGGCCTTGGCCCAGCGCGTCACCGTCTTGGGGTCGACGCGGAACATGCTGGCAACCTCGGCCGGTGTCAGCAGCGGCTCGGCATCAGGCGTACGAGCGGTCATGAGCGGCCTCCTCGGGAGAACCGAACCAACACGGTTCTTTCTTCAAATTCTGCACCTTGACCCACGATGTCCTAAATAGTTCATGAGGGCCAAGTCGGTTATAGGACGAACGGCTTGTCCTTCACAGTACAAGTACACCATCCGCCGCACCCGGTTGGTCAAACCGCCGGAATTGGCATCCCAGGGTTCAAGCCACGCGATCCCGAAGGACCAGGCATAGCGGACAGTCACCCGACCGTGACGATGAGTCACTCGGGCACGATCGACCCCTCGTGTCCACCCCGTCCCACCAGCAACGAAGTATCCCCGATGACCCGACCCGGCCAGACCGACTACATCTGGTTTGTCCTTTTCATCATATACGAACCATTCGCTGGCGTATGCACCTTGTTGTGAGTCGATCTCCAACAACCTGGAGGGCTGGGAGTCCCACAACTCGAACCAGCAGGTTGAGAGGCTTTCAGATCGCAGGGCGACTGAACACGAAAGAGTGACGACGGTCACGCCGAAACTTCATGAAATGCGGACGCTTACTCAGCTCGCGTGCTCCAGGGCACGTACCGATTGCCAACGCTCCGTAATCCTTCGGTAGGCCGCCGATGCTCGCGCTCCGTCACCGGAACCCAGCGCGGCGATGCCCTCGGCGACGTCCGCGACCGAGTTCTCGGCCGCCGGATCACCCGATCCGAGCAGTCGCACCAGACCGCCGTAGTCCAACTCGACCAGCGCGCGTGGATGGAACTCCTCCAGCCAGCGGCCCACGCTCTCCAGGCCGGTGATCAGCGCCCCGTCCTCGACCGTCTCGCGGAGCACCTTGAGCGCCCTGGCGACCCGACGCCGGGCCTGCACCATCGGCGTGCGGTAGTAGAGCTCGCCGGGCCCCGCCGAGGCGTTCCCGGCCGCGGGCACCAGCACCCGCTCGTCGGGCGCGAACAACACGAACCAGCGCACCGGCACGTGCCACGTGCTGCTGTGGATGTGCGGATGCACGTCGGGGTGCGCGGACTTCCACCGCTCGTGCTCCACGTGCGCCTGGTCGAGCACCATTCGCGGCCAGAACACGTCCAGCACCGTCGCCGGATACTCCCGACGCAGTTCGGCCAGCGCGGTCCAGCAGCGCAGCCGGGTCTGCCGCGGGCAGATCACCGTGACGCCGTCCAGGACGTGTACGTAGGCGTCCTCGCTCTCGTGCGGCGGCGCGATCACCGGAGGGGTGGCCAGGAGGTTCTCCAGGCCGCTCCGGTGCTCCTGCGCGGTCAGCCCGGCGGGCGAGGACGCCTCGGGCGACGCGGAGGGGCCTGCCGGCCGTGTGGCGGCGTAGGCCGCCCACCGCCCGCGTTCCGGCTCGGGAAACGCGGCAAGCGGCTCGTACACCCGCAGGTACGCCGCGTAGGGGGCAACCACCGAAGTCCGCACGAACGCATCTTGGCACGTCGGATGGGCCCCGAGGTGAAGAAGGTCCAACCCGGTGATCCGGACGGGTTCTAGGCTTGAATCGCCGCGCGCACCCGCGCGGCGGAAAGCTCACCACGATCCCATGGAGTCACCACAGTGACCGACAGGATGGATGGCTCGGACGGCACGACGTCGGGCCTGGTGTTCGGCAGGTCGACCGGCCACGAACAGGTCGTCTTCTGCCAGGACCGCGCAAGCGGACTGCGCGCGATCATCGCGATCTACTCCAGTGTCCTGGGACCCGCCCTCGGCGGCACCAGGTTCCACCCCTACGAGACCGAGGAGGAGGCCGTCGCGGACGTCCTCAACCTCTCCCGCGGCATGGCCTACAAGAACGCCCTCGCCGGCCTCGACCACGGCGGCGGCAAGGCGGTGATCATCGGCGACCCGACCCGGGACAAGACCGAGGTGCTGCTGCGCGCCTACGGGCGGTTCGTGCAGTCGCTGGGCGGTCGCTACATCACCGCCTGCGACGTGGGCACCTACGTCGACGACATGGACGTGGTCGCCAAGGAGTGCGCCTACGTCACCGGCCGCTCCCCGGAGAACGGCGGTGCCGGCGACTCGTCCGTGCTGACCGCCTACGGGGTCTTCCAGGGCATGCTGGCCTCCGCCGAGCACCGGTGGGGCACCCCCACGCTGCGCGGGCGGCGGGTGGGCGTTGCGGGCGTCGGCAAGGTCGGCCGGCACCTGGTGGGACACCTGGTCGCGGACGGCGCCTCGGTGGTGATCACCGACGTGGACGAGCGTGCGGTGGCGCACGTACGCCACCAACACCCGGAGGTGGACTTCGCGGCCGACACGGACACCCTGATCCGACTCTCGGACCTGGACGTGTACGCACCGTGCGCGCTCGGTGGTGCGCTCAACGACGACACGGTCCCGGTGCTCACCGCCTCGGTGGTGTGCGGCGCGGCCAACAACCAGCTCGCCCATCCCGGCATCGAGAAGGCGCTCGCGGAGCGCGGCGTGCTCTACGCGCCGGACTACCTGGTGAACTCCGGCGGGGTGATCCAGGTCGCCGACGAGCGGCACGGATTCGACTTCGAGCGGGCCAAGCGCAAGGCCACGGGCATCCGCGCGACGACCGCGAAGATCTTCGCCCTGGCCGACGAGGAGGGGGTGCCACCGGCCCTCGCGGCGGACCGATTGGCCGAGCGACGCATGGCGGATGTGGGCCGCCTGCGTGACATCTACCTCCAAAGCTGACCGACACGGTATCGTCAGACTCGGCAAAGGACCCCAGACCAGGCCCCTGACCAGCCGGAACGGTACAGCCCGGTCGGGGTCCGAGCCCCGCTGTCACCCATGCGACGTACCGTCCGGCAGCGGAAGCAGGTACCGTTAATCCCCTACGGGCCGGTTCTCAAGTGCCATCGAACCGTCCCTGACTATGAACGCGTGTCAAGACCCGGGGCCGTGAGCCCCGTCGTTGAGGGGGTCGAGCCATGGGGCGCGGCCGGGCCAAGGCCAAGCAGACAAAGGTCGCCCGCCAGCTGAAGTACAACAGCGGCGGTACGGATCTGAGCCGTCTGGCTGAAGAGCTGGGCGCGTCGTCGCCAACCGACTTGCCGATCGGCAAGCCTGAGGTTGACGACGACACGAGTGAAGACGAGTTCGACGACCCCTACGCGGGGTACTCGGCTCGTTACAACGATGACGAAGACGAGGAAGACGACGGCCGATCGCGCCATCGTTGACCCCGCGATCTTCGTCGTCGGGCACGGGACGTAACGCCCTCTTCAGCCGGGGCGCCCGTGCACGGTGACACCGCCCGGTCCGGGACCGAGTAGCAGGACTACTCGACCCCGGGCCGTTTGGCGTGTTCGCGAACGCGCCCGCAGTGGCACCGCCGTCCCGATCCGGGACGACGGCCACCGCCGCGGGTGCTTTCGTCATGCCCGGTGATCGCCGGTCAGTACGGCCCGGCCGGAGCCGGTGACGATGTCGCCGAGGATCCAGGCCGGCACCCCGCGCTCGGCGAGCACCGCGAGGGCCGCGTCGGCCGCGTCCGCGGCGACCACCGCGACCATGCCCACGCCCATGTTCAGCGTCTTCTCCAACTCGGCGCGGGCCACGTCGCCGAGCGCGCCGACCAGGCCGAAGATCGGGGCGGGCGTCCAGGTCGAGCGGTCCAGGCGGGCGTCCAGGTGGGCCGGGAGCACCCGCGCGAGGTTGGCCTCCAGGCCGCCGCCGGTGACGTGCGAGTAGGCGTGCACGTCGGTGCGCCGGGCCAGGTCGAGGCAGTCCAGCGAGTAGATCCGGGTCGGTTCGAGCAGTTCCTCGCCGAGCGTGCGGCCCAGCTCCGGGACGTCCCGGTCCAGGCTCCAGCCGGCGAGCGTGAAGAACACGTGCCGGGTCAGCGAGTAGCCGTTCGAGTGCAGGCCGGAGGCGGCCATCGCGATCACCACGTCGCCCTCGCGCACCCGCTCCGCGCCGAGCAGCCCGTCGGCCTCCACGACCCCGGTGCCGGCGCCCGCCACGTCGTACTCGTTCGGGTCGAGCAGGCCGGGGTGCTCGGCCGTCTCGCCGCCGATCAGCGCGCAGCCGGCCAGCACGCAGCCCTCGGCGATGCCCTTGACGATCGCCGCGACGCGCTCGGGAAAGACCTTGCCGGTGGCGATGTAGTCGGTCATGAACAGCGGCTCGGCACCGCACACGACCAGGTCGTCGACGACCATGCCGACCAGGTCGTGGCCGATCGTGTCGTGCTTGTCCATCGCCTGCGCGATGGCGACCTTGGTGCCCACCCCGTCGGTCGCGGTGGCCAGCAGGGGGCGCTCGTACCGCTTGAACGCGGACATGTCGAACAGGCCCGCGAAGCCGCCCAGGCCGCCGACGACCTCGGGCCGGGTGGCCTGGCCGACCCATTGCTTCATCAGGTGCACGGCGCGGTCACCGGCCTCGATGTCGACGCCGGCCGCGGCGTAGGTCGCGGTGTGGGGGGTGGAGGTGGACTGGTCGCTCACGGCGGCGGCCCTTTCGGGTCGGGTCGGTGGATCTCCTCGGCCACCGCTCCGCGCCCCCGCATGGGGGAACGCGACGCGGCGATCCGAAGAAGAGAACTCGGGGACTCGGCTGATCAGGGACGGCGGAGCGCGTCCTCGGCCCCGCCGCCGCCGAGGAGGGCCTGCACGCCGTCCACGTCGGTGCGGACGGTCTGCTCGATGCCTTCGAGGAGGTGCTTGCCCAGCCGCTCGGGGTCGGGCAGTTCGATCGGGTATTCGCCGTCGAAGCAGGCCCGGCACAGCCGGTCCTTGGGGATGGTGGTGGCCTCGACCATCGCGTCGAGCGAGATGTAGGCGAGCGAGTCGGCCCCGAGGGACTTGGCGATCTCGTCGACCGAGAGACCGTTGGCGATCAGCTCGGCCCGGGTGGCGAAGTCGATGCCGAAGAAGCACGGCCACTTCACCGGCGGCGAGGAGATCCGCACGTGCACCTCGGCCGCGCCGGCCTCGCGCAACATCCGCACCAGGGCACGCTGGGTGTTGCCGCGCACGATCGAGTCGTCGACGACGACCAGTCGCTTGCCCTGGATGACCTCGCGCAGCGGGTTGAGCTTGAGCCGGATGCCGAGTTGCCGGATGGTCTGGCTGGGCTGGATGAAGGTCCGGCCCACGTAGGAGTTCTTGACCAGGCCGTTTCCGTACGGGATGCCGGACTGCTCGGCGTAGCCGATCGCGGCCGGGGTGCCCGATTCCGGGGTCGGCATGACCAGGTCGGCGTCGACCGGGTACTCCTGGGCCAGTCGGCGGCCCATCTCGACCCGGGACGCGTAGACGCCGCGGCCGGCGATCGTGGTGTCCGGGCGGGCCAGGTAGACGTACTCGAAGACGCAGCCCTTGGGCTTGGCCTCGGCGAAGCGTCGGGTGCGCAGGCCGTGCTCGTCGACGGCGATCAGCTCGCCCGGCTCGATCTCGCGGATGAACGAGGCTCCGACGATGTCCAGGGCCGCGGTCTCGCTGGCGACCACCCAGCCGCGCTCCAGTCGACCGAGCACGAGGGGCCGGATGCCCTGGGGATCGCGCGCGGCGTAGAGCGTGGTCTCGTCCATGAAGACCAGCGAGAAGGCGCCCTTGACCTCGGGCAACACCTGCATCGCGGTCTGTTCCAGGGACAGGTCCGGGCTGCCGGCCAGGAGCGAGGTCAGCAGATCGGTGTCGCTGCTGGCCTCGATCCGGCCCTGGTACGGGTATTTCAGTTCGCCGCGATCGGGGCCCTGCTCGGCGACCAGACGGGACAGCTCACCCGTGTTGGTGAGGTTTCCGTTGTGGCCGAGCGCGATGCTGCCGGTCGCGGTTGCCCGGAAGGTCGGCTGGGCGTTCTCCCAGACCGACGAACCGGTGGTCGAGTAGCGGGCATGGCCGACGGCCATGTGCCCGCGGAGCGAGCCCAGGGTGGTTTCGTCGAAGACCTGGGAAACCAGGCCCATGTCCTTGAAGACCAGGATCTGGGATCCGTTGCTCACAGCTATGCCGGCGGATTCCGTTCCGCGGTGCTGCAATGCGTAGAGACCGAAGTAGGTGAGTTTTGCGACCTCTTCGCCGGGGGCCCAAACGCCGAAGACGCCGCAGGCATCCTGCGGGCCCTTCTCGCCGGGGAAGAGATCGTGGTTGAGTCGTCCATCGCCACGTGGCACGTGATCGAGTCTACGACAGGGCCGGATCGATCGCGGATCACCCCATCAGTGGCAGGTATCCGGACAAGTCGCTGCGTTCGCCACTGGCCAGCACCCGACCGTCCTCGATCGCGTCCGCCCAGGTCAGGCGGCCGGTGGCGAGGCGGATCCAGGTCCTTGGGTCGGTCTCGACCACGTTGGGCGGAACGCCCCGAGTGTGCCGGGGGCCTGTGACGCACTGCACTACGGCGAACGGCGGGACGCGGACCTCGACCGAGTGGCCGGGCACCCGGGTCGCCAACGCGTCGGCCAGCGCCCGGACCACGGTGCCCAGTGCGTGCCGGTCGTGCGGGAACGGCTCGCCGAGGGCGCGTTCGAGGTCGTCGGCGTGCACGACACCCTCGACCAGGCGGGTGACGAGCATGTCGGCGACGCGCATCGGGCCGATCCGGGTGATGGTGACCCGGGTGTCCGGGACGCCGTCGAGGGCGGCGATCGCGGCGTCCGCGTAGTCGGCGGGGGTGTGGCCGGCCTCCGCCATCTCGTCGGCGAGGGAGGAGATCACCGCGGCGTACGCGGAGGTGCCGTTCGCCCACTGCTCGACGGTGATCACCGGGCCGTTCGGGACCGGCTCGGCGAGCCAGCGCGGCACCGCCTGGATGCTCGCGGCCAGGTGGCCGACCAGGTTGGCGGTGGACCAGCCGGTCAGGTCGGAGGGAGCGGCGAGTTGGGCGGGGGTCAGCCGGGCCGTGACGTCCACGATCGCCCGCCACTGGGCGATCAGGGCGGCACGCACCTTGATCGGGTCGACCTTGCGGGGGCGGGGGGCGGCGGGGCGGCTGGTCATGGGTGCAGGTTAGAGCGCGCGGCCGAGAGCGAGTAGGCGATTCGTTTCTGCACAGATTCGGCGGGTGCTCGCCCGACCCGGCGCCGAATCGGTGACGCTGGGCGCATGAGCAATTACGGGGATCCCGACCGGGTCGACACGATCGCGGCCGAGTTGGCGACGGCCACCGAGCGGGTGCGACCCGGGCCGGTCGTCGCGGCCGACTGGCACGGCGGCGCGGCGGACGCCTTCGCGGTGCGCGCGCAGAGCTGGCGGCGGGAGTGTGCGGCGACCGAGCCGGCCGTGCTCGCGGTGGTCGAGGCGCTGCGGGCGCACGCGGGGGCGATGCGGGCCGCGCTCGCTCGGATCGCGGCCAACGAGCGGGCCGCCCGGGAGGCGGCCGGGCCGGGTGCGCACGAGCACTTTCCGGCCGGCGGCAGCGCGGCCTGGTTGGACGAGCGATGGGCGCCGCGATGAGCGGCGGGTTCGCCGCCGTACCGGGCGCGCTGGTGGCGCTCGCGGGGCGACTGCGCGCGGTCTCCGGGGAGGTGTGGGCGCTGCGCGAGCGCGTCGCGGCGGTCGACGTGGCGGCGAGTCGGCCGCTGGCGCCGCAGACCTTCGAGGCGGTGCGCGCCCGGCTGCGCGAGGCGGTGGAGACGTTGGATCGGGCCGAACGCACCGGGGTGGATCTGGCCGATCGCTTGGCGGAGAACGCGCGGGCGTACACCGAGGTGGACACGGCCGCGGCGACCCGGTTGCTGGACCTGGTCCCGGCCGGCCCGGCTCCCCCGCCGCCGGCCGCCGCCTCGGTCCGGGTCGCCGAACCGCCGTTCACGCTGCCCGAGGTCTACGACGGGCCGGTCACGGTCCGGCCGATCGGCCGCGGTGCGGGGATCACCCGGCTCGCGCCGGTCGCCTCGGTCACACCGGGCTCGGCGGCGGCGTCGAGTGGGGAGGCGATCGTGGCCCGCGCGAAAGGATGGGCCGACCTGCGCCTGGGTTACAGCATGAGCGGGCTGCACGACGGCTACCGCACGGACTGCTCGGGACTGGTCTCGATGGCCTGGGGCCTGCCGCCGCCGGGACTGACCACGGTGACCCTGCCGGAGGTGTCGCACCCGATCGGCCGGGACGACCTACAGCCGGGCGACATCCTGCTGAACACCGCGCCCGGGGCGGCCGGACACACGCTGATCTTCGCCGGGTGGGCCGACGCGGCGCACACGACCTACCACGCGTACGAAGAGAGCGGTGCCAAGGGCGCGCACTACGGCACCGTCCCCTACCCGTACTGGCCGGGGCACGGCACGTTCCGCCCCTATCGGTTGGGGCGGTAGCGCCCGATTCGGGAAACCCGGGAGGCCCGTGCGGTGTGCGTAGGGCACGTCGCACGGGCCTCCCGGGGGTGCTCGGCTCAGCCGAACAGGTTCTTCAGGGTTCCCTCGTGGGCGGCGCGCACCTCATCCAGCGCCACCGTGAAGTGGCCCTGGAAGTCGAGCGTGTCACCGTCGACCACGCCGATCCGGGCGCACGGCAGGCCGCGCACCTTGCACATGTCGGCGAAGCGCAGTTCCTCGCTCCGCGGCACCGCGACGATCGCCCGGCCCGCCGACTCGCTGAACAGCGCGACGGTGGGGTCCAGGTCCTCCGCGAGCACCACACGCGCGCCGTGGCCGCCGGCCAGGCACGCCTCGACCAGGGCCTGGGCCAGGCCGCCGTCGGCGAGGTCGTGCGCGGCGTCGATCATGCCGTCCCGCGAGCCCGCGATCAGGATCTCGGCGAGCAGCCGCTCGCGCTCCAGGTCGACCTTCGGCGGCAGGCCGCCGAGGTGGTCGTGGGCCACCTGGGCCCAGGCCGAGCCGGAGAGTTCCTCGTGCGTGTCGCCCAGGAGCAGGATGATCTGCCCCTCCTCGGCGAAGCCGATCGGCGTGCGCCGCTCGACGTCGTCGATCACCCCGAGCACGCCGACCACCGGTGTCGGGTGGATCGCCGTCTCGCCGGTCTGGTTGTAGAAGGACACGTTGCCGCCGGTCACCGGCGTGCCCAGGATCTGGCACGCGTCCGCGAGACCGCGGGTGGTCTCGGCGAACTGCCACATCACCGCCGGGTCCTCGGGCGAGCCGAAGTTCAGGCAGTCGGTGACGGCCAGCGGCTTGGCGCCGGTGGTGGCCACGTTGCGGTACGCCTCGGCCAGCGCGAGCTGCGCGCCGATGTACGGGTCGAGCTTGCAGAAGCGGCCGTTGCCGTCGGTGGCGAGGGCCACGCCCAGGCCGGTCTCCTCGTCGATCCGGACCATGCCGGAGTCCTCCGGCTGGGCCAGCACGGTGTTGCCGAGCACGTAGCGGTCGTACTGGGCGGTGACCCAGGACTTGTCCGCCAGGTTCGGCGACGCGACGACCTTCAGCAGGGTGGCCTTGAGCTCCTCGGCCGTGCCCGGGCGCGGCAGCCGCTCGGCGGCGTCCGCCTGGAGCGTGTCCTGCCACTGCGGGCGGGCGTACGGACGCTCGTAGACGGGCCCCTCGTGCGCGACCGTGCGCGGCGGCACGTCGACGATCTGCTCGCCGTGCCAGTAGATCTCCAGCCGGTCGCCCTCGGTGACCTCGCCGACGACGGTGGCGATCACGTCCCACTTGTCGCAGATCTCCATGAAGCGGGCCACGTGGGCCGGCTCCACGACCGCGCACATGCGCTCCTGCGACTCGCTCATCAGGATCTCTTCGGGCGAGAGCGTGTGGTCGCGCAGCGGGACGGTGTCCAGCTCGACCCGCATGCCGCCGGAGCCGGCCGAGGCCAGCTCGGAGGTGGCGCAGGACAGGCCCGCGCCGCCGAGGTCCTGGATGCCCGCGACCAGGTGCTCGCGGAACAGCTCCAGGGTGCACTCGATCAGCAGCTTCTCCTGGAACGGGTCGCCGACCTGGACCGCCGGGCGCTTGGCCGGGCCGTCCGCCTCGAAGGTCTCCGAGGCCAGGACCGAGACGCCGCCGATCCCGTCGCCGCCGGTGCGGGCGCCGTACAGGATCACCAGGTTGCCCGCGCCGGACGCCTGCGCGAGGTGGATGTCCTCGTGCTTCATCACGCCCACGCACAGCGCGTTGACCAGCGGGTTGCCCTGGTAGCAGGGGTCGAAGACGACCTCGCCGCCGATGTTGGGCAGGCCCAGGCAGTTGCCGTAGCCGCCGATGCCCGCGACCACGCCGGGCAGCACACGCCGGGTGTCGGGATGCTCGGCCGCGCCGAACCGCAGCGGGTCCATCACCGCGACCGGACGGGCACCCATCGCCAGGATGTCGCGCACGATGCCACCGATGCCGGTCGCGGCGCCCTGGTAGGGCTCCACGTAGGAGGGGTGGTTGTGCGACTCGACCTTGAAGGTCACGGCGTAGCCCTGGCCGACGTCGACGACGCCGGCGTTCTCGCCGATGCCCACGAGCATCGCGTCGTTCTCGGGCATCTTGTCGCCGAACTGGCGCAGGTGCACCTTGCTCGACTTGTACGAACAGTGCTCGGACCACATCACCGAGTACATCGCCAGCTCGGACGAGGTCGGCCGACGGCCGAGGATCTCCCGGATGCGGGTGTACTCGTCCGGCTTGAGGCCGAGTTCGGCGAAGGGCTGCTCGACCTCGGGGTGGTCGAGCGCGTTCTTGACGGTGTCCAGGCTCATCAGGCGTTCACCAGGCGCTTCAGGATCGAGGTGAAGAACGGGAGGCCCTCGGTCGTGGGACCGGTCAGCGGCTCGACCGCGTGCTCGGGGTGCGGCATCAAACCGACCACATTCCCGGCGGCGTTGCTGATCCCGGCGATGTCGCGGCGCGATCCGTTCGGGTTGACGTCGAGGTATCGCGCGATCACGCGGCCCTCGGCCTCCAACATGTCCAGGGTGCGCTCGTCGGCGACGAAACCGCCTTCACCGTTCTTGAGCGGAACGGTGATCTCCTGCCCCTGCGCGAAGTCCGAGGTCCATGCGCTGGACACGTTCTCGATGCGCAACTTTTGATCACGGCAGATGAAGTGCAGGTGATCGTTGCGGGTGAGCGCACCCGGCAGCAGGTGGGATTCGCAAAGAATTTGGAAACCGTTGCAGATGCCCAATACCGGAAGGCCGGCCTGCGCCTGCTCGATCACCGATTCCATCACCGGCGAGAAGCGCGAGATCGCGCCGCAACGCAGGTAGTCACCGTAGGAGAATCCGCCGGGCAGGACGACCGCGTCGACCTGCTGGAGGTTCTTGTCCTTGTGCCACAACGCGACCGGCTCGGCACCGGCGATACGCACCGCACGCAGGGCGTCACGGTCGTCGAGCGAGCCGGGAAAGGTGACGACGCCGACGCGGACCGTCACTTCCCCTCCTCCTCGACGCGGACCACGAAGTCCTCGATCACGGTGTTGGCGAGGAACGACTCGGCGGCTTCGCGGATGCGGGCGAGGGCGGCCTCGTCGACCGGTCCCTCCAGCTCCAGTTCGAAACGCTTGCCTTGGCGGACGTCGGTGATTCCGTCGAATCCCAGCCCCGGCAGCGCGCGCTGCACGGCCTGCCCCTGGGGATCGAGGATTTCCGGCTTGAGCATGACGTCGACGACGACGCGTGCCACAGGCACTCCCACTGTGATGGTTCGGGCCGGGCCGTATCCGGGATACGGGGGTTCGGACCCTGCTGCTGGATCGGGTCGGTCGACGCCGGCACCCGATGGATCGGCGGTATCAGGGTACCGGCCGCCTCCGGGGGACCGCCCCAACGCCAAGTTATCCACAGCTTTGGGGTTGTCCACAGGCGGGTTCGCCGGGCCTTGATGTCAATAAATCGCCTCCAAACGGGCAATGTGCCCCGCCGGGTCGTCCCGGGCGGCCGGGCCGCCCGAATGTTGTCCACAGGCTGTGGATCCAGGGTCGTCCGAGCGACGGACACGCCCGCCCGCGCGCGGCGAGAGGAATATCTCGCGTATCGTGAAAACGAATCGCCGACCGGTAAATTAGCGCTTACCGAACCGAAGAAGAGCGGACCACACCGCGACGGTTCGCGTTTAGCGCTTAGACTCGGCAATGTAGTTTTGTTTTTCGCCTCGGTGCTATCACCCGAGAGGACACCGCCATGGCCCAGCGTGTAGTCGTCAGCCTGCACGACGACATCGACGGAAGCGAGGCCACGGAAACCATCCGTTTCGGCCTCGACGGCAAGTCGTATGAAATCGACCTTTCGGAAGAGCACGTTCAGCAGATGCGGGGCGCGTTGGCGCCTTATCTCGCGGTCGCCCGGCGCACCGCGCGCACGGGAAAGCCGTTCCGGCAGACGACCGTCACCTCCGACCCCGCGGCGGTACGGGCCTGGGCCCGGGCGCGGGGCATGGACGTACCCGCCCGCGGGCGTATCCCGGCCCGCGTCTACGCGGAATTCGAGGCCGCCAACACGGCCAACTGAGGACGCGGCCCACCCGACCCCCGTCCCGCGCCACAGGAGGGACGGGGGGCGGGGCTGCGAAAGAACTTTCCCGGACAAAGCCAGACATCCGTAACGATCCGACTTCGGAGCGTACTTGGCACCTCCGAGGGTCCTATAGAGTTCTCTTGCACCCGGGAAACCGGGGAACACACGCAGGCGTAGCTCAGTGGTAGAGCGCCCCCTTTCCAAGGGGGAGACGCAGTGTTCGATTCCTGTCGCCTGCTCTGCTCGATCCCCCGAACCCGAGGTTGGTGGCAACCACCTCTGCGGATCGGGTAGGGTTGGGACACAACGCGGGGCCGAAACCCCGAGTCGTGCGGACGTGGCTCAGTTGGTAGAGCATCACCTTGCCAAGGTGAGGGTCGCGAGTTCGAATCTCGTCGTCCGCTCCATGCGAAGGCCGGATCACCTGGGTGATCCGGCCTTTTTGCTGTGCGTGGGGCATTCGCGCGGACATGCGGATGGATCGGCACGCGATACCGCCGAACCCCGATGGGTCCGGCGGTATCGGGGATGCCGGTCAGGCCCAGCGCCGGCCGGTCAGCCGTTCGTACGCCTCGACGTACTTCTCGTGCGTACGCCGGACGACCTCCTCGGGCAGGGCGGGCGGCGGGGTGTCCGCCGCGCGGTCCCAGCCGGACTCGGGCGAGGCCAGCCAGTCGCGCACGTACTGCTTGTCGAAGGACGGCTGGGCGTGCCCGGGCTGCCATTCGTCGGCCGGCCAAAAGCGCGACGAGTCGGGCGTGAGCACCTCGTCGGCCAGCACGAGGCGGCCCTGCGGGTCGAAGCCGAACTCGAACTTGGTGTCGGCCAGGATGATCCCGCGCTCGCGGGCGATGTCCCTGGCCCGGCCGTAGACGGCCAGCGTGGCCCGGCGCAGCGTGTCGGCCAGCTCGGCGCCGTGGTGCTCGGCGACGTACTCGTACGAGACGTTCTCGTCGTGCTCGCCGACCTCGGCCTTGGTGGCCGGGGTGAAGATCGGCGCGGGCAGTTCGGAGCCGTCGGTCAGGCCCTCGGGCAGCGTGATCCCGCACACCGTGCGCTCGGCGCGGTATTCCGCCAGACCGGATCCGGCCAGGTAGCCGCGCGCGACGCACTCGACCGGCACCATGTCCAGGCGCCGGCACACCAGCGCGCGACCGGCCCAGTCGGCGGGGGCGCCGGCCGGTACCTCGGTGGAGATCACGTGGTTGGGATACAGATCCGCGAGCAGTTCGAACCACCACAGCGACATGCTGGTGAGGATCCGGCCCTTCTCCGGGATCTCCGGGTCCAGGACCCAGTCGAAGGCCGACATCCGGTTGCTCGCCACCATCACGAGGTTGCCCTCGGCGTCGGTGTACAGATCACGCACCTTGCCGGTGTGGATGTGGGTCAGGCCGGGAACCTCGACCGGCTCGGGCTTGGTGACGAATCCGCTCACTGAAACCAGCACTTTCTCGGGTCGTGGACTCGCCGCGTCTGCGCCCGGGCGAGGCGAGCCGAGTCTTTCACGGCCCCGGTCGAGGCCGGTATGCGCGGGCTTGGGTGGGGGCGTGCCGGACACGGCCTAGGCGGCCGAGCCGCCCGGGTGGACCGGTTCGCGGGTGGGGATGCCGATGCGGGCCAGCCAGGTGCGCAGCGGGGCGTCGTTGCCCTCGTCGACGGCGCGGGTGATCAGCGTCGCCAGGTCGACCGCCCGGCCCGCCCCGTCGACCAGGACCGGGCCGTCCAGCCAGTCCACCGCCGGGCGCATCCGACCGGTGTCCAGGGCCGCGCAGGCGACCACCGCGAACAGGTGCTCGGCGGCCTTGCGGCGGCCCTCGTCCGGATCCCGGCGCAGCACCGCCAGCGCGTCGTCGACCGGGGCCGCGAACGCCTCGGCCCGGGCCCGCCAGACCGGCTCGATGACCGCCTGCGGGTAGTCCGTCCAGCGGACCGGGTCCGGGGTCGGGTTGTCCGCGAAGATGCCCGCCGCGAGGCGGGAGATCTCGCCGTCCATGCCGACCGGGTCGACGAGCAGGTCGCTGGCGGGCCGCTCGGCCAACCGCGCCCCGAAGGCGTCCGCGAGTTTGTCCCGCCGGGACAGCTCGGTCAGCGCCGACACCACGCCCGCCATCAGCGCGTCCGGGCGGCGCCCGATCGTCCAGGCGGGGGCCGCGAGCCGGGTCAGCAGCCGGTCCCAGCCCGCGTAGGCCAGGCCGACCTGTTCGTGCGCGGCGGCGCGCAGCTCCGGCTCCAGCGGGATGGCCAGTGCCGCCGCGCCGACCGCGATCTCGCGTTCCATCAGCTCGGCGTGCCCCTGGCACAGGCCCAGCAGTTGGCGGGCGAACGCGCGGGAGACGCGGCGTGCCGGGCGCAGCGGGAGCGGGCCCGGTGGACGGCGCACATCGGCGACGGCGTCCAGCCTGCGCACCCAGCGCCGGGCGCCCGCGACGGCCGGTTCGGCGGATGCCTCGGTGCCCGCCACGACCGGGGCGAGCAGGGCGCGCAGCTCGCCCACCCGCAACCACCACAGGAACGGTGCGCCGATCACCAGCACGGTGCGTCGGGCCCGTCGGGGATCGGGTTCCAGCCAACTGTCACATTCCGGGCACAACCGGATGCCGTCGGGCGTCGGGACGCGCAGTTCCTCGGCCAGTTCGCGCACCATCGTGTGCAGTTCGGGGGCGTCCCCGGGGTCCAGCGTGATCGCCGGGACACCGGTCCTGCGCACCAGCGCGAGGTCGAGCGCGACCCAGGCGAGCACGGTCACCAGGGCCACCGCCGAGACGGCGAGCAGCGTTCCCGGGGCGCTTGCGCCGTAGCTGCGCGAAGCGCCGTACAGCAGCAGGCCGGCGGCCGTGAGCGCGGCCAGAACGGCGCCGTTGCGCACCCACAGCACGGCGCGCGCCCGTGCGCGCGCCTCGGCCAGCGCCAGTGGTTCGGCCGACTCGCCCACACGCATCGCCCCCATCCGATCCTGGATCCGGGGATCACTCGTCCGGGTCGTCGGTCACGACCCGCGGTGCTCGCACGATAATGCGACGAGTTCCGGTGTTCAGCCCCTTCGGGCCGAACACCATCCCTGCGAGTGAGATCCGGGGCCGGACGGCTGCGTGTGTTCGAGCCGACCGGTGAGGACTGCGAACGGCCGAATTCAGCCGTTCGCGACCCCGCCGGCGACGCTGATCTCGCCGCGGATCGCCTTGGCGGCGATGTCGGTGCGATGGTGCGAGCCGGGCAGGCCGATCAGCGCGACACCCTCGTAGGCGCGTTCGCGGGCCTGTTCCAGGGTCGCACCGGTCCCGGTCACCGAGAGCACCCGGCCGCCGGAGGACAACACCTCGTCGCCCTCGCCGCGGCGGGTGCCGCCGTGCAGGACGTAGGTGTGCGCGAGCTTGGCCACCTCGGCCAGGCCCTTGATCGGGTCGCCGGTACGCGGGGTGGCCGGGTAGTTCTCCGCGGCCACCACGACGGTCACCGCGGCGCCCTCGTGCCAGCGCAGCGGCTCCAGCTCGCCCAGGCGGCCGGTGGCGGACGCGTGCAGCACGCCGGCCAGCGGGGTGGCCAGGCTCGCCAGCACAACCTGGGTCTCCGGGTCGCCGAAGCGGCAGTTGTACTCGATCACGCGCGGGCCGCGCGAGGTCAGCGCCAGGCCGATGAACAGCACGCCCGAGAACGGGGTGCCCCGGCGGCGCATCTCGTCCACGGTGGGCTGGGCGACGGTGCGCACCAGGTCCTCGGTCAGGCCCTCGGGGGCCCACGGGAGCGGGGTGTAGGCGCCCATGCCGCCGGTGTTGGGACCGGCGTCGTCGTTGCCGACCCGCTTGAAATCCTGGGCGGGCTGCAGGGCCACCACGTCGTTGCCGTCGCACAGCACGAACAGCGAGACCTCGGGGCCGTCCAGGAACTCCTCGATCACCACCCGGTCGCAGGACGCTGCGTGCGCGCGGGCGACGTCGAGGTCGTCGGTGACCACGACGCCCTTGCCGGCGGCGAGGCCGTCGTCCTTGACCACGTACGGCGGCCCGAACGCGTCCAGCGCGTGCTCGGCCTCCTCGGGGGTGGTGCACACGTAGCTGCGCGCGGTGGGCACGCCGGCCGCGGCCATCACCTCCTTGGCGAACGCCTTGGAGCCTTCCAGCCGGGCGGCCGTGCCGGACGGGCCGAAGCAGTCGATGCCGCGGGCACGCACGGCGTCCGCGACCCCGGCGACCAGCGGCGCCTCGGGGCCGACGACGACGAGGTCGACGCCGAGCCGCTGCGCGAGGTCGGCCACGTCCCCGGCGTTGAGGGCGTCGACCTGGCGCAGCTCGGCCACCTGGGCGATGCCGGCGTTGCCGGGCGCGCAGTAGACGGCGGAGACCGCGGAGTCGAGGGAGAGCGAGCGGCACAGCGCGTGCTCACGGGCACCGCTGCCAATCACGAGGACCTTCACACCGGCAGCCTAGTGGGGTGCGCCACGAGCACCGAACTCAGGCGAAGACCACCATCGCGCCCAGCGTCACGCTCTCCTGCGCGGCGGCGTACAAAGTCGCCCACACGAAGCGCTCGCGGGCGAACGGCGCGCCGTCGTAGGTGGGCGTGGGGCGGGGCGGGTCGAGCAGGTCCACGCCGATGTAGGGGGCCAGGTCCTCCAGCTCGCGCAGCATCCCCAGGCTGGAGCCCAACGGGCCGCCGTCCTCGGGCAGCGGATCGTCCATCAGCGGCTGCGGGAAGTCGACCGGCAGGTAGGCGCCCGCGTGGTCGTAGTGCCAGACCAGGTGGGAGAACTGGGCGGCGGCCTCGAAGGTCTCCAGGAGGCGGTCGTAGTCCTCGCCGAGCTGCTCCACCGGGGTGACCGGGAACCCCGTGCGGTGCAGCAGGTAGGCGCGCCGCAGGTAGTGCAGCGATTCGTGGTCGAACGCGCCCGCCAACCGCACCTCGGCGGTACCCGGCTGCCACGTGCGCACCGGCACCGCCGGCAGGCCGTTGCCGACGAGCGCGGCGTCGTAGGCGGCCAGTTCGTCGCGGAACGGATTCTCCGGGTTGTGACACAGCGCGTCCACCAACGGAACGAGCCAGACGTCGCAATCCACGGTGCAGCTCCCGGTCTTGTCGGTGCGGGTGGCGGGTCAGGGCGCCACCGTACCGTCCTGGGGCAGGGCGATCGTCAGCGCGCGTCCGCCAGTTCGCGGGCGAGCCGGCGACCGACCGAGGTGTAGTCGCGCATCAGCGCCATCGCCGCCTCCGCGTCGCGCCGCGCGACCCGGTCGGCGAGTTCGCGGTAGCGGCCCCAGCCGGACGCGGTCGGCGGTGCGTCGCGCAGGTAGGGAACGATGTACATCCAGGCTTGGACCCGCAGCACGGCGAGCACGTCCGCGAGTCGGCGATTGCCGCTCCAGCGCCCGAGTTCGCCGAAGAAACGGCGATCGAGCAGGGCCACCTCGGACACGTCGCCGTTCCAGCGCGCGGCGTCGAGTCGATCGCCGAGCGCGCGCAGCGTGGGCATCGCCTCCTCCGGCGCGGTGCGCGCGACCCGGCCGATCAGCGGCACGCCGAGCAGTCGACGCGACTCGACGATCTCGGCGAAGTCGGTCCAGGTGAAGGTGCACACCTGGAAGCCTCGGTGGTGGCCGCCGAGCAGCAGCCCCTGCGCGGCCAGTTGGATCAGCGATTCCCGTACGGGGGTTGCCGAGACGCCGAAGCGTTGTGCGGTCTCGTTGACGGTGAGCGAGGTACCGGCCGGAAGCCGCCCGGTCACCAGGTCGTCGCTGAGCACCTCGGCGATCTCCTGGCGCAGGCTGATCCGCCGCAACGGGGCGCTCGCGCCGATCGGATCGGCGCCGAGAAGCAGGCCGCCGTCTAAAACACTGCCCTGTGCCGACTGCACGCGGTCTCTTCCCGCCGGCCGTCGACGCCGTCGCGCCGACGGGCATCCGTGCGATCAAGTCGATCGCGTCGATCATATGAACGGATATCCGATTTGGGGAGCAACGTGCCCATCCGATTTCGCCCGCAACGTCGGGAGTTGCACGTAAGGATCATGTAACAGCGGGCCCCGCATGCCGAAAAGAGCCGTACCCGCACCGGTCGGGGTGCGGGTACGGCTCGTTCGCGCAGGCGGTCGGCGGGTGCCTACTCGCAGAACGCGTCCGCGACGGTCAGTGCCTCGTCCAGGATGGCCAGGCCCTCCTTGACCTCGGCCTCGGTGCTCGTGCACGGCGGCACCACGTGGGTGCGGTTCATGTTGACGAACGGCCACAGGCCGCGCGCCTTGCAGGCCGCGGTGAACTCGTTCATCGGCTGCGCGGCCGGGCCGGCGGCGTTGTAGGCGACCAGCGGCTCGCGGGTCTCCTTGTTCTTGACCAGCTCGATCGCCCAGAACACACCGAGACCGCGGACCTCGCCGATGCTCGCGTGCCGTTGGGCCATCGCGCGCAGTTCGGGGCCGATCACGCTCTCGCCGAGCCACTTGGCGTTCTCGACGATCTTCTCCTCGCGCATCGCGGTGATCGTCGCGACGGCGGCGGCGCACGCGAGCGGGTGACCGGAGTAGGTCAGGCCGCCGGGGAAGGGGCGCTCGCGGAAGGTCTCGAAGATGCGGTCCGAGATGATCACGCCGCCGAGCGGGACGTATCCGGAGTTGACGCCCTTGGCGAAGGTGATCAGGTCCGGCGTGACGCCCCAGTTGTCCACCGCGAACCACGCGCCGGTGCGGCCGAAGCCGGCCATCACCTCGTCGGCGATGAAGATGATCCCGTACTTGTCGCACAGCGCCCGGACCCCGGCGAGGTAGCCGGCCGGCGGCACCAGGATGCCGGCGGTGCCGACCACGGTCTCCAGCACGATCGCGGCGATGGTCTGGGCGCCCTCGAAGACGATGGTGTTCTCCAGGTGCGCCAGCGCGCGCTCGCACTCCTGCGCCTCGCCGTCCGCGTGGAACGCGGAGCGGTAGGCGTACGGGCCCCAGAAGTGCACGATGCCGGACACGCCGGTCTCGTTCGGCCAGCGACGCGGGTCGCCGGTCAGCGCGATCGCGTTGGCGGTGGCGCCGTGGTACGAGCGGTAGGTGGAGAGCACCTTGTGCCGACCGGTGTGCAGGCGCGCCATCCGGATCGCGTTCTCGTTCGCCTCGGCGCCGCCGTTGGTGAAGAAGACCCGGTCGAGGTCGCCGGGGGCCAGCTCGGTGATCAGCCGGGCGGCCTCGCTGCGGGCGTCGTTGGCGAAGGCCGGCTGGATCATGCACAGCTTGTCGGCCTGGGCCTTGATCGCGGCGACGACCTTGGGGTGCTGGTGACCGATGTTGGTGTTGACCAGTTGGGACGCGAAGTCCAGGTATCGGTTGCCGTCGTAGTCCCAGAAGTAGGAACCTTCGGCGCCCGCGACCGCCAGCGGGCTGATGAGCCCCTGTGCGGACCAGGAGTGGAAGACATGGGCGCGGTCGGCGTCGTAGACGGCCTGCCCGGCCGCCAGGTCCAGAGTGCTCATGCGGTCACCCTACGGCCGGACAAACGCCGCTCGAAGCGTCAGGTTGTCAACGATCACGGGCCCCGGCCGACAGTGTGTCGGCCGGGGCCCGGGGGGTTTCGCCGTCTCCGCCCGCCCGCTACTTGCCGCGGAGCAGGCTGTTGATCTCGATGGTCTGCGTGCGGCCGGGGCCGACGCCGATCGCCGAGATCGGGGCGCCGGACATGTCCTCCAGGGCCCGGACGTACGCCTGCGCGTTCTTCGGCAGATCGTCGAACGTCTGCGCGCCGGTGATGTCCTCGGTCCAGCCGGGGAGCTTCTCGTAGATCGGCTTCGCGTGGTGGAAGTCGGTCTGCGACATCGGCAGTTCGTCGTGCCGTACGCCGTCGATGTCGTACGCGACGCAGACCGGGATCTCCTCCCAGCCGGTCAGCACGTCCAGCTTGGTCAGGAAGAAGTCGGTCAGCCCGTTGACCCGGGTCGCGTAGCGCGCGATGACCGCGTCGAACCAGCCGCAGCGCCGGTCGCGACCGGTGGTCACCCCGCGCTCGTGGCCGATCCGGCGCAGCGCCTCGCCGTCCTCGTCGAAGAGCTCGGTCGGGAACGGGCCGGCCCCCACGCGCGTGGTGTACGCCTTGAGGATGCCGATCACGCCGGTGATCTTGGTCGGGCCGATGCCGGATCCGGCGCACGCGCCGCCCGCGGTCGGGTTGGAGGACGTGACGAACGGATACGTGCCGTGGTCCACGTCCAGCAGCGTGCCCTGGCCACCTTCGAGCAGGACGACCTTGCCCTGGTCCAGGGCCTGGTTCAGGACCAGCGTGGTGTCGGCGACGTACGGCTTGAGCTGCTCGGCGTAGCCGAGGTATTCCTCGACCACCTCCTCGACCCGCAGCTCGCGGCGGTTGTACATCTTGACCAGCATCTGGTTCTTGTCCGACAGCGCGCTCTCGACCTTCTGGGTCAGGATGCCGACGTCGAACAGGTCCTGGACGCGGATCCCGACCCGGTTGATCTTGTCGGCGTAGGCCGGGCCGATGCCGCGCCCGGTGGTGCCGATCCTGCGCTTGCCGAGGAACCGTTCCGTCACCTTGTCGAGGGTGCGGTGGTACGGCGTGATCAGGTGCGCGTTGCCCGAGATGATCAACTTGGAGGTGTCGATGCCGCGTTCGACCAGGGTGCTGATCTCGTGCAGCAGCACCCCCGGGTCGACCACGACACCGTTGCCGATGACGGGCGTGCACTCGGGCGTGAGGATGCCGGAGGGCAGCAGGTGGAGGGCGTACTTCTGATCGCCGATGACAACGGTATGGCCGGCATTGTTGCCGCCCTGGTACCGGACCACGTAGTCGACGGATCCGCCGAGCAGGTCGGTAGCCTTCCCCTTGCCCTCGTCTCCCCATTGGGCGCCGACGAGTACGAGTGCGGGCATGAGGCGTACACCCCTTCCAGGCGGGGCATGTTTGACAACGGGAGCCCCGGACGGTCCAAGCCCCTTGACGCGGTGCGCGGCAAGGGGCTCTTGCGGGGAGAGGTTACCTGAGGAAGGACGACCGGTGTCGGCCGAGCGCTCGCTGCTCGTGATCACGGACCCTGCGGCTCGCTCGGCGGACGGCGAATCCGTCCGGGTCGCGCTCGATGTTCTGCGGGCCTGCGCCCCCAGCAAGATCGTCATTCCCACGGACACCGCCGACCTGCAACGCGCCCTCGCGCGGCGCGGTCGTCGGCGTGTCGTGGTGATCGGCGGAGAGGCCGGAGTGCACGCCGTGGCCCGGCTGCTCGATCGTGCGGGCGAACTCGGCGACACACCCCTGGGCATCGTCCCGGTGGACACCGGGAGCGGCCACGGACTGGCCGAGGCGTTGGGCCTGCCGACCGAGCCCGCCAAGGCGGCGCGGGTGGCGGTGGGCGAGAACGAACGTTCCTTCGACCTGATGTCGGACGACCTGGGCGGGCTCGCGCTGCGCTCGGTGCGGATCGGTCACGGGGTGCGTGCGACCCGTCCGGCGCCGGTACGGCCGGCCATCGGGCGCGGCTGGCGCGGGTTGGTCGACCAGGCCGTGCGGAGCGTGTCGAGCACCGTCGGCGCGGCCGTGGGGCCCTCGGGTCACCGGCTGCGGATCGAGGCGGACGGGTGTGTCGTGGCCGACATGGATCGGCCGGTGTTCTCGGTGCATCTGGGATGCGACGGCGCGGCGACCCCCGGGGCGAAGATGACGGAAGTCACGTCGAACGGACCCGGCGGGGGCGACGGATCGAGCGGCACGAACGGGTCGAATGGTACGAAGAGCGCATATCGCACGGACGGCGTTCGCGGTGCCGGGCTGGCGAGCGTGATGATCACCGGGCATCCGGGGGCGGTCCGGTTCGGCGCGGCCCAGGCCCGCGACGCGCTCGTGCAGTTGCGGGCCCACGAGATCACCGTGTGCGGTCGCGACTTCACCTACGCGGCGGACGGCATGGCGACCGGACCGGTACGGCTGCGCACGTGGACGGTGCGGCCGACGGGCTGGCGGCTGTTCGTCCCGGCGTAGCCCCGCAGGGCGGCCGAACGCCGGCCGGGCCGGGAGCATCCGGTCCGGCCGGCGTTCGAGGCATCTCGACCGAGGGTCGGGTCTCAGCCTTCGAGCGCGTCCGCACCCGCCGGGCTGCTGTCCCGCAGGAAGATCGTGCAGCGCGAGTACTCCTCTTCCTCGCCGATGGCCCCCGCCGCCCGCGCCAGCGCGTGCAGCGAGCGCAGGAAGCCGCGGTTGGGCTCGTGCTCCCACGGCACCGGGCCGTGGCCGCGCCAGCCGGAGCGCCGCAGGGCGTCCAGGCCGCGGTGGTAGCCGACCCGGGCGTAGGCGTAGGACTCGATCACGTTGCCCTTGGCGAACGCGTCGTCGGCCAGGTCGGCCCACGCGAGCGAGAAGGTCGGGAACTTCGCGGCCACCTCGGCCGGCGGCACCCCGTCCACGAGCAACGCCAGCGGCTCGGCTTCCTCGGGCAGGTAGGTGGGGTCGGGTCCGCCGAAAAGGTTCTGATCGATGGTCATGGTCCCCATGATTGCCCATCGGGACCGATTGCCCGGCACGACGCGAAGCCCGCGACCTCGTGGTCGCGGGCTTCGGCGGTGCGGGTGCGGCAAGCGGGGCGGCTACTTCAGCCGGGTGCCCGCGGAGCGCAGGTCGCGGCAGGCCACGACGACCCGGTCGGCCATCCCGGTCTCGGCCGCCTTGCCGTACGAACGCGGGTCGTACAGCTTCTTGTTGCCGACCTCGCCGTCGACCTTGAGCACGCCGTCGTAGTTGCGCAGCATGTGGTCCACGACCGGGCGGGTGAAGGCGTACTGGGTGTCGGTGTCGACGTTCATCTTGACCACGCCGTAGTCGAGCGCCTCGCGGATCTCCTCCAGGAGCGAGCCCGAGCCGCCGTGGAAGACCAGGTCGAAGGGCTTCTCCCGGCCGTGCTTGGCGGCGACCGCGTCCTGGATGTCCTTGAGGATGCTCGGGCGCAGCTTCACGTTGCCCGGCTTGTACACGCCGTGCACGTTGCCGAACGTCGCGGCCAGCATGTACCGGCCCTTCTCGCCCAGGCCGATCGCCTCGACCGTCGCCAGCGCGTCGGCCGGGGTCGTGTAGAGCTTGTCGTTGATCTCGTTGTCGACGCCGTCCTCCTCGCCGCCGACGACGCCGATCTCCAGCTCCATGATGATCCGCGCGTCGGCGCACTTGGCGATCAGCTCGCGGGCGATCTCGAGGTTCTCGTCGAGCGGTACGGCCGAGCCGTCCCACATGTGCGACTGGAACAGCGGGTCCTGGCCCTTGGCCACCCGCTGCGCCGAGATGTCGATCAGCGGGCGCATGAACCCGTCGAGCTTGTCCTTGGGGCAGTGGTCGGTGTGCAGGGCGATGTTCACCGAGTACTTCTCCGCGACCACCTTCGCGTACTCGGCGAACGCGACCGAGCCCACGACCATGTCCTTGACGGTGGTGCCGGACAGGAACTCCGCGCCGCCCGTGGACACCTGGACGATGCCGTCGCTCTCCGCCTCGGCGAAGCCACGCAGCGCGGCGTTCAGGGTCTGGGACGAGGTCACGTTGATCGCCGGGTAGGCGAATCGACCGGCCTTCGCCCGGTCGAGCATCTCGGCGTAGACCTCGGGAGTTGCGATGGGCATGCGTCTGCTCCTCGTTGCTCGGCCAAGCGGTGATATGAGGGTTTCGGACACGGATGGCCGTATCCCCGCTTGCCGCCCATCCTGGCAGACCACCCCGGACGACACCGCATCCCGCCCTCCCCGTTCGGGGGACCGGATGCAATATCTGACGGAGCGTCAGTTCGGCATGCGGGTGGCACCGGGCTCTCGGGAAACCTCCGCACGAAATTTCCCATCGGACGCAACCATCCCATTGGAAGCGCGTCTTAGGCATTGAGAGCAAGCGGGGACGCGGCGGGAACGACATGCGGGGCCGAGCGGCACCGGCCTTCGTGACACCCGAGCCCCGGTTCATCCTCGTTTCTTTTCCCACAACCTTCCCCAAGGGACACCCCTGTCATGCGCGTGACCGTTATGAACACTTTTGGCAAGAAGGCGGCCGCGGTCGTCTCCACCGCCCTGCTGCTGGGCGTCGGCCTGCCGCTGGTGCCCGGGATGGCGGGCACGGCATACGCCTGCGCGGGCGCCGACGCCGGGGCCAAGACGCCCGACAACCCGAAGCAGGCCACCGACGCCGCCGCGAAGAGCGGCTCCGACAAAGGGGGTTCCGCCGCCGGCGCACCGGCGCGCGCCGCTTCGACCACCGTGACGACGGACTGGTCGAAGGTGGGCATCCAACTGAGCGGGGTGCCGACCCGGGTGACCCGCGAGCGGTTGGTGCACGCCCGGATCACCGTGGTCAACGGCTCGGGCACGCAGACGGGCCGGATCCCGGTGGCCGTGTACTTCTCCGTGGACGGGAAGTCGAGCCTGGACCCGAACCCGCCCAAGGGCAGCACCGAAAGGTACGCGGCCAAGCCGGCCGACGTCGCGGTGAGCTACTCGTACGCGGGCGTCACGAGCAAGCTCTCGCTGCGCCGCGAGTGCCAGGGCGTACTGGCGGGCCGATTCGCCCTGAGCGGACGCGGCGCGCCGGGTACCCGCACCACGATCGACCTGGCGTTCACGATCAAGTCCTCGCTGCCCGCCAACGCCGTGCACAGCCACCTCTCGGCCTCGATCGACGTCTCCGGCCGGCAGCCACGCAGCGAGTTCGCGTACTTCGACGTGCTCAACAACGCGAGCCCGTCGACCACGCCCTCCACGAAGCCCACCACCAAGCCGTCGACCAAGCCCTCCACGAAGCCGTCGACCGAGCCGGAGCCCACCGCCACGCCCTCGACGAAGACTTCCGTCGAAGCGACGGGTGCGGCGGCCACCGCCTCCGGGGCGCAAGCCGCCGACCGGGCCGAGCTCGCGAAGACCGGCGGCTCCATGGTCGCCCCGCTGGCCTCCGCCGGAGCCGTGCTGGTCCTCGTCGGAGGTGCCGGACTCGCCGTGACACGGCGTCGTCGCGTTCGGAACTGAACCGGCGTGGCGGCGAACTGAGCCGTGGGGAAAAGAACTTCGGGCGCCCACGCAACCCTTCGGGGGGCGGGGCGTCACCAGGACACAAGCTGTGCGCGGAGGGTGGGGGCGGTTTCATGACAGCGAAGGGGGCGGCGGAGCTGTGGCGCTGCTGAGCATGCCGGCATTCGGGGGCGACCAGCAGTCGTCCGGCTCCCCATCGGAGGAAACGACGTCGCCCGAGATACCGCGTCGGTCGCGATTTCGGATCCTCAAGGGTGGCAGTGAGGAACCGCCGGCCCGCCCGACGTTGACCGAGCTGTATCACGCCCAACGGCTCGGCATGGTCCGGCTGTCCATCCTGTTGGTCGACGACCTCGGCACCGCCGAGGACGTCGTCCAGGACGCCTTCACCGCGCTGTACCGACGCTTCGGCGAGGAGTTGGAGGACGTCGACAACGCGCTGGCGTACCTGCGCACCTCGGTGGTCAACCTCTCCCGTTCCGTGCTGCGCCGTCGGCGTACCGCCCGCGCCTACGTGCCGCCACACGAACCCGACGCCTCCTCGCCCGAGGACGCGGTGGTCCTGTCCGAGGAGCATCTACGGGTGCTCGGCGCGGTGCAACGCCTGGCCCCGCGACAGCGCGAAGTGCTGGTGCTGCGCTATTGGTCCGATATGACGGAGGCCCAGATAGCCGAGACCCTCGGGCTTTCCCGTGGAGCGGTGAAGTCCACGGCAAGCCGTGCCATCGACGCCCTGGAAAAACTCATGAAGGACGAACAGTCGTGACCGAACGCGATGCGCGCGACGAATCGATGGAGGATCTGCTGCGCGCGGCCCTGGCCTCGCGCGCGGACTCCGTCACGCTCGGCTCGCTGCGCCCGCCGGGACCGCCCGGGTCGGTGCGCGAGCGCCGCAGCCGGCGCCACACGATCGGCATCCCGCTCGCCATCCTGGCCACCGTGGCCGCGGCCTTCGGCGGGGTGTCACTGGTCGGCGCGCCGGACACGAAGACCAGCGCGCCGATGCAGTCCCGGGTGCCCTCGCCGCTGCCCACCCAGAGTGTGCGGCCGACCCCCACCACGACCGTCGCGACGCCGGAGCGGACCACCACGGCGCCGGGCGCGCAGTCGCCCGAGGCACCGGAATCGGACACCCCCGAGACCGGCCGGGCAACGCATACCCGAGCTTCGAGCCGACCGCCGTCGACGCCCCCGACGAGCGAGCCGCCCGGTTTCCTGACCAGGCCCAGGTCCCCCGACGTCTCGGCGATCAAGTTCGCCAGGCAGCCGTCCTGGACGGTGGTGCGCGAGGACGCCGCACACCAGTGCGTGCTCGCGAACGCGAAGTATGCCGGGGACTGCCTGGGCCACGGCGCCTGGATCAACGTCCAGCCGGTGCCGGACCCGTCCGGCCTGTGGCCGTCCGACCCGTTCGTGGACACCGATGCCGGCGCGTTGACCCAGCCGCTGTGCCTGCGCGACGGCATGGTGGTCACGCCGCCGCCGACCGGAGCCGTCTCGGTGCTGGACACCAAGTCCACGGTCACCGTCGCGGGATATCCCGCGAAGTACCGCTCCTGGACCGTGACCTGCGCCGGCGTCGGGTCCTACCAGGTCCGGCTGTGGTGGCTGGTCGAACAGGGGGTGTACGTGCACACGACCGGGCTGCCGGCCGGTGACGACATCGCCGATCGCATCGTCGCGTCCCTGGACCTCTCCGGCTTCAAGGCCCCCGCGGGAGGCTGAACCCCGTCCTCGGCGGCGCCGTGTCGACGGCGCCGCCGAGCGGGTCGGCGGCGGGTCAGCGCTGCTCGGCCACCTTCTGTGCCGCCTTGCGCGCCGCCACCAGGATCGGGTCCCACACCGGCGAGAACGGCGGCGCGTAACCGAGGTCCAGCGCGGTCATCTCCTCGACCGTCATCCGGTGGGTGAGCGCCACCGCCGCGGTGTCGATCCGCTTCGCGGCGCCGTCCCGGCCGACGATCTGCACACCCAGGAGCCGGCCGGTGATCCGCTCCGCGATCATCTTGACCGTCATCGAGCGCGCACCCGGGTAGTAGCCGGCCCGGCCGGTGGACTCGATGGTCGCGGTGACGAACTCGTAGCCCGCGGCGGCGGCGTCCTTCTCGCGCAGCCCGGTGCGGCCGATCTCCAGGTCGCAGACCTTGCTCACGGCGGTGCCCACGACGCCGGGGAAGGTCGCGTAGTCGCCGCCGATGTTGGTGCCGATCACCCGGCCGTGTTTGTTCGCGTGGGTGCCGAGCGCGATGTGCTGCCGCCGGCCGGAGACCAGGTTGAGCACCTCGACGCAGTCCCCGCCCGCCCAGATGCCGTCCGGGGTGACCCGCATCCGCAGGTCGGTCTGCAGACCACCGCTCGCGCCCAGCGGCAGGCCCGCCGCGCGGGCCAGCTCGGTGGCGGGACGCACGCCCAGGCCGAGCACCACGATGTCCGCGGGGAAGCGGCCGTCGTCGGTCAGCACGGCGCTCGCGCGACCGTCCACCAGCTCGATCTCCCGGGCCTCGGTCTCGGTCACCACCTCGATGCCCAGACCCTCCATCGCCTCGTGCACCAGCGCGCCCATGTCCGGGTCGAGGGTGGACATCGGGTGCGCGGAGCGGTCCACGACGGTGACCCGCAGACCCTTGTTCACCAGCGCCTCGGCCATCTCGATGCCGATGTAGCCGCCGCCGATCACCACCGCCGTACGGTGCTCGGGAGCCAGCCACTCGATCAGCTCGCGCGCGTCGTCCAGGGTCTGCACCCCGTACACGCCGGGCGCCTGGATGCCCGGCAGCGGCGGACGGATCGGCACCGCGCCGGTGGCGAGCACGAGTTGGTCGAAGCCGATCCGGTCGGCCCGCCCGGTACCCAGGTCGCGGACCGCCACCTGACGCCGATCCAGGTCCAATTCCTCCGCCTCGACCCCCAGGCGCAGGTCTATCCCCCGTTTGCGGTGCTCCTGCGGCGTGCGCGCGATCAGCGCGTCCGGGCCGTCCACCTCGCCGGACACCAGATAGGGGATGCCGCACGCGGAGTACGAGGAGAACCGGCCGCGTTCGAGCACGACGATCTCCAGGTCGTCCACGCCACGCCGCCGTCGGGCCTGGGACGCCGCGCTCATTCCGGTGGCGTCGCCACCGATCACCACCAGCCGTTCGATGCCCACGTGCTACCCCTGACCGTGTGTGCGGATGTGTGTCTGCGTGTACCCGGGCACCCTCGCCGAGCGCACGATCCCCGCCGACAAGGTCCCGACCTGGTAATGATGCGGGGTTCCAGGCGGGGACGGGTGACGAGGCGCGCGTCGCGCGGACTACCCTCCAGAGGTGGAATTCCAAGCTGTCAACGTCCTCGACGCGACGTCCCTCATCTCGACGTTCGGACTCATCGGCATCCTCGCGATCATCTTCGCGGAGACGGGTCTGCTGGTCGGGTTCTTCTTCCCCGGCGACTCGATGCTGTTCCTGGCCGGCGTCGCCGCGTCCTCGTCGGCCGAAGAGATCGTCGGCACGTCCATCTCGCTGCCCTGGTTGCTCCTGGGCGCACCGCTGTGCGCGATCGCCGGCGCCCAACTCGGCCACTTCCTCGGTGCCCGGTACGGCACGAAGATGTTCAGCAAACCGGACTCCAAGCTGTTCAAGGCCGAGTACGTGACCAAGGCCGAGCAGTACTTCGAGAAGTTCGGCCCGGCCAAGGCCGTGCTGCTCGCCCGGTTCATCCCGATCGTCCGCACCTTCCTGAACCCCGTCGCCGGCGTCCTGGAGATGCCCGCGCGGACGTTCTTCGTGTGGAACGTCATCGGCGGCCTGGTGTGGACCGACGGAATCATCCTGCTCGGCTACAAGCTCGGCGACTCGATCGGCAGCAGTATCGACAAATACCTGCTGCCGGGGGTGTTCGTCATCGTGCTGATCTCGTTGCTCCCGATCATCATCGAGGTCATTCGCAGCAAGCGGGAGGCGAAGCGCGAAGCGGCGTCCTCGTCGTCGGGTAACTGAACACATACGCTGCGAAGCGGCGGGGTGCCATTGGCACCCCGCCGCTTTTCGTTGTCCGGGCCGGCGTCGAGATCACCCATATTGAAATGCGCAGGCGTACAACCTTTTTCCGTCGCCGTGCGTCGGGTCGGTCCGCGACTAATACGGGGAGACGAAAACACCCTGCCCCCGGACGGGGACCGGAGGCAGGGCGGCTTTCGGTGCGGTGTCCACCGTCCGGTGGAGCACCACGGTTCCCGCGGCGCCGGGAGGCACCGGGGGGACCGGCACACACGCCGGGCGCGGTGCCGTCGGCGAAGGTGGCCGCCGGGTCGGACGGGGAACCGACCCGGCGGCCCGAGGGGAAAGGGCAGAGGTGTCCACGTCCTGTTCGGCGCGAATCGACTCAGCCGCGAGATCGCGGCGAGTGCGCGCAGGACGACATACACGACGAATTCATACTTCCCCCCCGGGAAGTCCGGTCGGCGGATGCGCCGACGTCGGAACTGCTTCGACAATATCCAAATCCACGAAAAAAGCAACGGCCGCCCGGTGAATGCGCAAGGCATCACACGGTGCGGCCGTCGACGGAATGTACGCGCCCGGTACTCGCCCGGTACTAATCGAGTTCGAGATCTTGCAGATGGTAGGCGACCCGATACTCCAGGCCGGCCTTTTCCACCGTCGGCGCGGCACCGCGCTCGACGATCACCGCGACCGCGACGACCTCGGCGCCGGCCTCGCGCAGCGCCTCCACCGCGGTCAGCACCGAGCCGCCGGTGGTGGAGGTGTCCTCGACGGCCAGCACCCGGCGGCCCTTCACGTCCGGACCCTCGATGCGGCGCTGGAGACCGTGCGCCTTGCCGGCCTTGCGCACCACGAACGCGTCCAGCTTGCGCCCCTGCGCGGCGGCGGCGTGCACCATCGCGACGGCGACCGGGTCGGCGCCCAGGGTCAGCCCGCCCACCGCGTCGAACTCCAGGTCCGACGTCAGCTCCAGCATGACCCGGCCGACCAGCGGGGCCGCCTCGCCGTCCAGGGTGATCCGGCGCAGGTCGACGTAGTAGTCCGCCTCCCGGCCGGAGGAGAGGACGACCTTGCCGTGCACGACGGCCTTGGTCTTGATCTGGTCGAGGAGTGCATCGCGGTCGGCATTCATGGCACCGGAGCCTAACCGGCGCGGCGGCGACGGACGTGCACCAGACGCCAGACGAGCAGCGCGCCGAGGGCGGGCACCAGGGCCCGGAGCGCGCGCCGCGCGGCCCGACCGGTGCCGTGGCCGGCCTCGGACCACAGATCCGGCTCCCCATCGAGCACGGCCGGTCGCGGCGTCGGCTGCGGCTGCCGGGACCGGGTCCGCGGCGTCGCGAAGGGATCCACGATCGGCTCGACCGGCTCGAACGGGGTGTCCGCCGCCGGCTCCGGGGCCAGTTCGTCGGCCAGCGCCGCGGCGAACAGGTCGGCGGCCCGGGCGAACGCGGCGGCCCGCGCCCCCGCATCGCCGTCCGCGTCCGGGTCACCCGTATCGGTCGGCTTCGCCGTGTCGGCGAACACGATCCGGGTCTCGCTCGGCTCGTCCTCCTCGTCCGCCGCCAGGTCGTCCAGCCGCACGGTGAACTCGGCGTCGAAGGAACCCGCGCCGTCGTCGCCCGCGCCCTCGGCGCCCGCCACACTCGCGACCAGCGCCAGCGGCTCGACCGCGTCCGCGAGCCGCAGCCTGCCGCGATAGGTGACCGTGTCGGCGCCGACCCGCACCTGCCACCGGCCGGTCAGCTCGATCCCCTCGGCCCCCGTCCGGGCCGGCGCGTCCAACAGCAGGCCGGGCACGCACTGGGCCAGGCGTTCGGCGTCGTGGAAGGTGTCCCAGACCGATCGCACCGGGATCGGCACGACGACTTCGTACTGCATCCGTTCTCCCCGTTCATGGCGGCGCACGGTGCTCGACCGGCGCGCCCGTGGACCGACCCGGACGGTCGGCGGCTACCACCCACCCCATCACACCCGGCGGTGTCGCCCGGTCGGCGCGTCGGGGTCGATCACCCGCGGCGTCTCGACCGGATCGGGGTCCGGGACCGCCGGCTCGGCGGGCAACCACAACCGGCGCACCCGCGGATAGGCGACCGGTACGACCAGTCCCGCGAACAACACCGCGGCGCCCGCCAACGCGACCGCCGCGCCCACCGGCCCGGCGCCGAACGCGTGCGCACACCAGCGGGCGAACAACCACGACCCGCCCGCCGCGCCGGCCGAGACGATCGCCAGGCCCAGGTGGGTGCGGGCGACCCGGATCGTGTCCAGGCCGCGCAGCCGCCGGCGCAGCACCAGGGCCAGCCAGACCAGCCCGATGAGCTGCGCCACGCTGTACCCGGCGGCCATCCCGGTGACCGCCCACTCGGCGGGCAGTGTCCAGTAGGCCAGCAGCGAGAACAACGCCCCGGCCGCGGTCATCGCGGCATTGGCCCAGAACGGCGTGCGGGCGTCCTGGATCGCGTACAGCCCGCGCTGGATCAGGTATTGCGCCGAGTACGCGATCAGCCCGGGCGCGAACGCGGTCAGCATCAGTCCCATCGCGCGGGTGTCCGCCTCGGTGGTGACACCGTGCTGGAAGACCACCGCAGTCACCTGCGGGCCCAGCGCCAGGAACAGGAACGACACCGGCACGATCACCAGCGCGTTCAGCCGCAGGCCCCGGGAGATCGACTCGCGGACCAGAGCCGGGTGTCCGTCCGCCGCGGCCCGGCTGATCCGGGGCATCAGCATGGTCACGATCGACACGGTGACCACGCCGTGCGGGACGATCCACAACAACTGCGCGTTGGCGTACGCGGTGTAGCCCACACCGTGGCCGAGCCCGGACTCGACCGCCTTGTCGGAGACCTCGACCGCGAGCCGGGTGACCAGCCAGTAGCCCAACTGGGAGACACCGACCATGGCGACCGCCCAGCCGGCCATCCGCAGCGGCGTGCCCAGGCCGTGCCCGCGCCAGTCGAACCGCGGTCGCCAACGCACCCCGGCGGCGCGCAGGTACGGCAGCAGCGCCGCCGCCTGCACCACTATCCCCAGCGTGGTGCCCAGGCCGAGCAGGCGGGCCTGCGCGGGGGTGATGCCCGCCGCGTCCCGCACGTCGTGCGCGACCAACAGGAAGGACCCGAAGACCGCGATCACCACGATGTTGTTCAGGATCGGCGTCCAGGCCATCGGCCCGAACCGCCCCCGTGCGTTGAGCACTTCGCCGACCAGGGCGAACACACCGTAGAAGAGGATCTGCGGCAGGCACATCCGGGCCAGCGCGATGGTCAGATCGCGCTGCGCGCCGTCGTAGTCCGCGTAGGCCGACACGATCGCGGGCGCGGCGAGCACGCCCACGACGGTCAGCACCAGCAACACGCAGCCGACCGCGGTCAGCAGCCGGTCGGTGTAGCCGGCTCCGCCGTCCGCGTCCCGCCGGGCGGCGCGCACCAGTTGCGGCACCAGGACCGAGTTGAGCGCGCCGCCGACGAGCAGGATGTAGAGGATGTTGGGCACCGTGTTCGCGACGTTGTAGCCGTCGGCGAACAAGCCGGTGCCCAGCGCCGCGACCACCGTCGCGCTGCGCACGAAGCCGGTCAGCCGGGACACCGCGGAGCCCAGGGCCAGGCTCGCGCCACCGCGCAGCACCGACCGGCCGCGAGCGGTGTCGGCGCCCCCCGCGGCCCGAGCGCGAACCGGCACGGGCACCCGCGTCGACGAGGCGGCGGGTGTCCCGGACGCGGCGTCGCGGTTCTCATCGCGAGCGTGCCTGCCCCCGGGCGGCGCCGAGACGACATGGCTCACAAACGACTCCAATTCGGCCTCGATCGGGGTTTGCGACATGCTCCCCCGTTGTCTGAGTCCTCGGGAGACCACTTCCGTTGCATTCGAATTTCTTGGTGACGAAACCCGCTGCCACGGGCTCTTAAAGAAATGCGGGGCTCCCCCGCATCCCTCCGTCCCCGAGGAGACGTCCCGTGGTCACGCTGCTCCCGGCGCCGCCCGCGCGCTCGAACGTTCCCGCCGCGGCGCCCACCGCACCCGCCGCCGGCACCCCCGCATCCGCCGCGCCCGGCGGTTCGAGGCTGCGGGTCGCCACGCTGACCTCCGACGCGCACCTGGCCCATCTGGACGGACGCGGCGACGCGGGCTTCCTGCAATACCCGTCCTGGGCCGTGGTCAAGGAGGGTTGGCGCAGCGAGGGGATCGGCTGGTACGACGCGAACGGAGCGGTGGTCGGGTCGGCCCTGGTGCTGTACCGCAAGATGCCCAAGGTGCCGTACTGGTTCGCCTACCTCCCCGAGGGTCCGGTGATCGACTGGGTCGATCCCAATCCACAACGCTGGCTGGACCCGCTGATCGAACACATGCGCAAGCGGAACGTGTTCACCGTGCGGATGGGTCCGCCGCTGGCCCACCGGCGGTGGCAGGCGCAGACCGTCAAGGACGCGGTCAAGCACGGCCTCAAGCACCTGGACCGGGTCACCCCCGACGAGATCGACCCGCTCGGCGCCACCGTCGCACTGCGACTGGGCGACCTGGGTTGGCGGGCGTCCGGCGACGGCGCGGACGCGCAGCCCCGGTACACCTTCGAGTTGCCCTTCGAGGACCGGTCGCTGGACCAGGTCAAGGCGGGCTTCAACCAGGAGTGGAAGCGGGCGATCGCCAAGGCGGGCAAGTCGGGCGTGGACATCACCGTGGGCGGCTACGAGGACCTGCCCGCGTTCTTCGAGTTGCTCCAGGTCACCGAGCGCCGCAACGGTTTCCGACTTGGCCGCGAACTGCCCTACTACGAAAGACAGTTCCGAGCCCTCAACACCGAGTCGGCAGGCCGGATGAAGCTCTACCTGGCCCGCTTCGAGGACCGGCTGCTGGCCGCGCACACGCTGATCAGCGCGGGCTCGCGGGTCTGGTACCAGACCGGCGCGTCCACCGACCACGGGCGCGGCGTGCGCCCCAGCCACGCGCTCCAGTGGCGGATGATCCAGGACGTGTACGAACGTGGCGTGCCGGTCTACGACATGCGCGGGGTCAGCGCGGTGATCGACCCGGACGACCGGCTGTTCGGCGTGCTGCGCTGGAAGTTGGGTACCAACGGCCGGGTCGTGGAGAACCTGGGCGAGTGGGAGTACCCGGTGGTACCGACGCTGCACAAGGCGTTTCGGGCGTACATGTCGATCCGCTGAGTGCCGGGACGAGGTCGCCGAGAGACGGGCGGGGGCTGCTCACCCGCGCACGTAGTCGGCGATGCGCGGGTGGTTCAGGGTGGACGGCGGCACATCCACCCGCGCCTCGTGCGGCGGGAACCAGTCGGCCCGGGCCAGCCGTTCGGCCGCCAGGAACGGCACCGCGGCCGCGTCCGGCGCGTCGTCGGCGGCCCGCAGCCCGGTGCCGGGCGCGACCGCGGCGAGCACGAAGCCCCGGTCGGCCGGGCCCGGCACGGTGACCCGATACGGCACCGTGCGCAGTCCGGCGGCGCGCAGCCCGGCCTCCGCGCACCAGTAGGCGCGCGGGTGCGCGTCCGGCGCGGGGGCGTGCACCACGATCCGGCCGGCCGGGCGCAACACGGTCCGGGTCAGGCCGTAGAACTCCTGCGTGTACAGCCGCGCGGCGGCGCCCGTGGTCGGCCCGGGCAGGTCGGCCACGACCACGTCGAAGCGCGCCGGGGCGGCCCGCACCCACGCGAAGGCGTCGGCACCGACGACCCGCACGCGCGGATCGGCGAACGCGTCACCGGCCAACGCGCGCAGCGCCGGATCGGTGCGCGCGGGCGCGGTCTCGGCCACCCGCGCGACCACCAGCACCACCTCGCGCACGGCCGGGTAGCGCAGCACCTCGCGCAGCGCCAGCCCGTCGCCGCCGCCGAGCACGAGCACCCGCTCGTGCCGGCCCGCCATCGCGGGGTGCACCAGCGCCTGGGCGGCCTCGCTCGCCCCCGGGGCGGCCACCCGACGCTCGCCGTCCACGTACAACTCGGGTCCGGCCCCGGTGTGGGTGAGCACCACGTCCTCCCGGGCGGACACCACGTCCCCGTCGTAGAGCGCGTCGCGCGCGGCCCGTTCGAAGGCCGGCGTGGCCAGCCAGGTGCCGGCCAGCAGCGCGAGCGCCGCGCCCACCGCCGCGTACATCCCCACCCGCAGCCGAAGCCGCAGGTCGACGCGGAAGAGCCACAACACCACGAGCGCGCCCACGATCGCGTTGACCACGCCGGCGAGCAACACGGTGCGCAGTTGACCCAGGTGCGGCAGCAGCAGGAACGGGAAGAGCAGGCCGCCGATCAGCGCGCCCACATAGTCGGCCGCGAACAGGTCGGCCACCGCGCTGCCCGCCTCCTGGGGGCGAATGCGCTGCACCAGCGTCATCAGCAGCGGGATCTCGGCCCCGATCAACAGCCCGAGCACGGCCGAGACGGCGATCATCGGCCAGCGGTAGACGTCGTACCAGGCGAACGCGGCGTACAGCGCGGTCGCGCACATCCCGCCGCACACCGCGAGCAGGATCTCGACGGCGACGAACGCCGCCGCGGCCCGGCGCGCGAACGGCTTGGCGGCCAGCGCCCCGACGCCCATCGCGAAGACCATCACCGAGAGCACGATCGAGGTCTCCACCACCGGGTCGCCGCCCAGCGTGCCGCCGAGCGCGGCCAGCGCGAGCTCGTAGATCAACCCGCACGCCGCGCAGACCAGCACCGCGAGCAGGACCACGAACCGCGCCGGCCCGGGCGCGATCGCGGCCGGGCGCGGGCGGACCGCGGACACGCGCGCGATGGTCGGCGCGCCCGGCACGGGGGAGTTCACCCCGAGCACGGTAGGGCCGAAGGAAGCGGATGGCGTCGAACGCGCCGACGGTTCACCCGAACCGGCTAGTTCGGGAGGCAGGGGAAGGAGCGCGGCTCACCGACCCGGCGCGCGGCCGGGTCGACCCCGGGTCAGGCGATGCACGCCGACACGATCGCGGCGATCGAGATCTGCGAGGACGCGGTGACCCACACGCACGGGTGCGGTTCCCGCTCGACCACGGTGGCGCCCAGTCGGCCCGGGGTGACCAGGTCGATCGCCAGGAAGGCGATGGCCATCAGGATCAATCCGGAGACGCCGAACATCGCCGTGGAGGCGAGGCCCTTGCCGAACTCGTCGTAGGTGGTCGCGATCGACGTGGTGACGATCATGCCCACGCCCAGCAGCGCCGAGGAGAGCACCAGGGCCGCGTTGCGATTGCGTTCGATCCAGATCTGTCGGCCGAGGTTGCCGGGCGTCAACACGTCCACGAGGACGAAGCCGAGGACCATGAGCACGATGCCCACTCCCCCGAACGCGAACGCGTAGCCGACCCCTTCGGCAAGGTCCCTGAACATGCCGCCGTCCCCCATCGTCGTCCGATCACCTGATGGGGCGTCATTGTGTCGGATCCCTTCGTGCGATCGTCACATCGCGCGGCTCCGAGTGTTCACGATCCGGCATTCCTGCGGATAGGTGTGCCAGGTGGACCAGACCGCGCCGGCCCCGCACCCCTCGACCACCATCGCGGTGACCGCGTACGGCAGCCCCGGATATCGGCCGATCAGGCCGTACCGGTGCCCGCCGGCCAGGGTGACGATCTCGCGCACCCGGGCAACGAACGCGGCATCCTCGAAACCCTGGGTCAGCGCGGTGAACTCGTACTCCCAGCGGCCGAGCCGAGTGGCCGCCCGGGCGGGCAGCGGGCCGGCCGCGCCCGGCACGCACGCGACGGTCTCCGACACCGGCGCGTCCTCCCCCCGGACGGGACTGATCAACATCTGGTGCGACGCGCCCAGCAGCCGCAGCTCCAGCGTCAGCCCTCCGAGTTCGACGGTGCGCTCGGCCAGCGCGGGCAGCGGCGGCAGGCCCAGGCACCAGCCGAGGGCGTCCGCACGGGTGTCGGTGTACGTGGTGGTGAGTGTGGCGTGCATTCTCGCGCTCATCTGTCCGGGCAACGGGGAGACCCCACGGGAGGCTCCCGGGGGCGACAATCGGCTGCAAACCAGGGGACATGACTCACGGTAGGCGCCCAAAGGCGCAACGTCGTCACCCGTGAAGGTGAAAGGCACCGACACGAATGGGTGAAGGACACCCTGTGAGCGGCCCCGACCCGCACGCGAGGATGGGCGGGTAGACCGAACCCCGCGAAGGAGCCGTACGGATGAACCGACCGCTGTTGGCCCGACACCTGGACGGCCTGGGCACCACGATCTTCGCCGAGATGTCCGCCCTCGCCCGCAGCACCGGCGCGATCAACCTGGGCCAGGGCTTCCCCGACACCGACGGCCCGGCGGAGGTGATCGAGGTCGCCGTCGCCGCCATGCGCGACGGCGCGAATCAATACCCACCGGGCGACGGCATCCCCGACCTGCGCCTGGCCGTGGCCGAGCACCGGCAGCGCTTCTACGGGCAGACCTTCGACCCCGACTCCGAGGTGCTGATCACCACCGGCGCGACCGAGGCGATCGCCGCGGCCCTGCTCGCACTGCTCGAACCGGGCGACGAGGTGGTCGCGCTCGAACCCTTCTACGACTCGTACGCGGCCTGCATCGCGATGGCCGGCGCACGCCGGGTCGGCGTCACCCTGCGCCCCCCGCACTTCCGACCGGACCCGGCCGAGCTGCGCGCGGCGATCACCGAGCGCACCCGGGTGATCATGCTCAACAGCCCGCACAACCCGACCGGCACCGTGCTCACCCGGGCCGAGCTGGAGACGATCGCCGAGATCGCGATCGAACACGACCTGATCGTGGTCACCGACGAGGTGTACGAACACCTGGTCTACACCGGCGAGCACATCCCGATCTCCACCCTGCCGGGCATGCGCGAGCGCACCGTGACCATCTCCTCGGCGGGCAAGACCTTCTCGTTCACCGGCTGGAAGGTCGGCTGGGTGTGCGCGCCCCGGGAACTGATCGCGGCGGTACGCACGACCAAGCAGTTCCTGACCTACACGTCCGGCGCGCCGTTCCAACCCGCCATCGCGCACGCGCTGCGGCTGCCGGACGACTACTTCGGCGGCCTGCGCGAGGATCTGCGACACAAGCGCGACCTGCTCGGCGGCGGCCTGCGCGCGGCCGGGCTGACCGTGTACGAACCGCAGGGCACGTACTTCACCACCACCGACATCACCGCACTCGGCTACACGGACGGCCTGGACTTCTGCCGTCGGCTGCCCGAGCTGCGCGGTGTGGTCGCGATCCCCGAGGTGGTCTTCTTCGACGACGTCGAGGTCGGCCGGCCGCTGGTGCGGTTCGCGTTCTGCAAGCGGGTCGAGGTGTTGGAGGAGGCGGCCAAGCGGCTCGCGGCGACCGGCTGAGCGGGCCCGGCCGAGCGGAAACCGGCGCCCGTGAGTGGGGGTGGGTGCCCCCACACACGGGCGCGGCGGTTACGCCTGGTCGTCGGCGGCCGGCTCGTCCTCGGGGCCGTACTGCTCGTTGATCCAGTTCCCGAACGAGATACACGTGCTGATCCACGCACGCGTGGTGAACACGAACAGCTCGCGGTTGATGCCGGGCTCGCAGTCGAGCTGGGCCTCGCCGATCAGCCGCAGCTTGTCCTCGTGCTCGTGCGTGTAGACCTTGGGCCAGAAGAACTGGCGGTGCCACTCGTCGAGCAGCTCCAGCATCCGCGGCCGCTCGGCCGGGTCGAACGCACGATCGAGGAACATCCGGACCGTGAAGATCTCGTGCTTGTCACCGCGCAGCATGAAGTAGACGCGGAAGCCGTCCCACGGCGCGCAGATGTCACCTTCCTCGTCGGTGAAATGGTTCACCTGAAGCTCGTCGAGGACCTGATTGATCAGATCCGCCGACGGCTTGACGACCGGTGCGGCCGGAACGAAGGTCGACCTCGGAAGCGAGGACGGGTCGATGCTCATGAAGGATCCTCTCCAGACGTATGCACGCCATCCTCTCTCATTCGGCCCAGGGCGGTGGGCCACGCCCGAGCCCTTATTCGTACTCGGTGCCGCCCTTGCGGGTGAGGTAGGCCGCGGAGACGATCTTGCCGATCGCCCGCCCGCCGACCACGTCGCTGTACCGCTCCCGGGCCGGGCGCACCACGAGCCCCTCCCGCAGGTGCGCACCCGTGCCCGAGACCGTCTCCCGGCCCTCGGCCAGGGCCAACAGCGCGGCCTCGTCGTAGGGCCCGGTGTACAACGTCGGCACCACCGGCGGCGCGACCGGCAACCCGGCGAGCAGGTCCGCGAGTTGCTCGGCGTCCACCCGGCGCACCACACCGGCGGCGTCCGCGAACGCGACATCGAAGACCGCGTAGCCCGGCAGCTCCGATCGACCCTGCGCGCCGTACGCCAGGTCCTGCACACCCTGCCCGAACACCTCGCCGAACACGCCCACCCGGGCCGCGCCGAAGCGCGCGGCCAACGACGCGGCGACCTCGGGCAGCCGGTGCGCGAGCACGCTGCGCCAATAGAGGTTGGACTCGTCCCGGACCAACGCCTGCGACCGCGCGCCGAAGCCCTTCGAGGAGACGAAGCTCTCGCCGGTGTCGGCCACATAGGTGTACAGGCACGCGGTCCCGTGGATCTTCTCGGTCGCCACCACCGGCTCGCCGGCGGTGAACAGCGCCGGGTAGCGCCGTACGTTCTCGATGTCGACCCACGGCAGCAACTCGGCCGCGGACACGATGTCGCCGCTCATGTGCACGGGGATCGGCGGCACCCACTTGACGATGCCCAGCAGCTCGGCGAAGTCCTCGTCGGCGGCGAGCGCGGCGGCCCGGTCCAGGCCCGCCAACGCGGCAGGCTGGCACACGATGCCCTGGGACAGCTCGCCGCGCAGCCGGATCGCCCGGACCCGGTTCTTCGCCGACCCGGCGAGCCGCCCGGTGAGCCCGAGCTCCTCGATCAGCGGGTCCGGCAGCACCGCCTGCTCCGGGATGTACAGCGCCACGTCACCGGTGACATAGGCACCCTTGGCGACCACGGCGCGGTACAGCCCGACCTGGGCCAGCTCCAGCGCGTCGGCGTTCGGGTGTGCGTGCACGACCAACCGCTCGACCGTGACCCTGAGTGTGGACATGCCCCGCCCCTTCCCTGCGCTCGCCTCGCGGTGAATCCGCGCCGTCGACACGGTCCCAAGCGGCCGGGCGGGGCCGCCAACGATTTATCGGCGCTCTGGGACAGGATGGGCCCATGCCGAACTTCATCGAAAAGCCCACGGTCGTCGAGGCGGCGGGCAACATCCCCAAGACCATTCGCGAGTTCGTCGGCCGGGTCAACACCGGCGACGAGGCGCTCAGCATCGCGCACATGACCAGCCCGGGCGGCTGGGAGGAGCCGGGCCAGCGCCCCGAGTTCGACGAGTACACGGTCGTCCTGCGCGGCGTGCTGACCGTCGAGTTCGAGGGCGGCAGCCAGGAGGTCGCCGCCGGCCAGGGCATCCACACCGCCGCCGGCGAGTGGGTGCGCTACAGCACCAGGACGACCGAGGGCGCCGACTACATCGCCGTCTGCCTCCCGGGCTTCGCCCCGAACACGGTGCACCGCGACGAGTAGACCTGTGGCCCGGCGGGTGGCGGTCGCCGCCCCGCCGGGCGCCCGGTGCGACGGGCTCAGATCTTGGCGGTGATGGTCGAGATGAACTTCGGCAGCAGTTCGCCCTGCCAGCCGGACCAGGGCGAGTCGGTGCCCTCCTTGGTGAGGCTGCCCGTACCGCCGATCTGGAGGACGTACTGCCCCTTGCGCAGCCGCAGGGTGTTGCTCGAGTAGTAGGCGTCGTCGGCGCCCCCCGCCGTACCGATCGCCTTGAAGTCGGACGCGACCCGCTGCGCGCTGTTCTTGCCGAGGTTCCAGGAGTAGTCGAGCTCCTTGGGAGCGTCGATGTTGTCGAACTGGATGTTCACCTTGATCACGTTGCTGTAGCCGAAGCCGCGCTTGGAGGTCATCGTGTACAGGCAGGTCGTGCTGCGCAGCGCCGGGCCCCGGGACTTGTAGGAGCCGACCGCGTTGGCGGTGCCCTGTTCCTCCTGGGTGATCACCTCGGGGATGACCTTGGCGATCTCCTCCGGCCGGATCAGATCGCATACGTCCGGCCAGGTGGACATGTCGCTCGCCACCGGCGCGAACCTGCCGCCGCTCTTGGGCGCGGGCGGCGCCTCGGGACGCGAGGCGGCCTTCGAGGCCGCCTCGGTCGGGGTGGCGCCGACCGCGTTCGGGTCGAAGCTCTCCAGCTTGCGCACGCTCTCCGTGGGGGGCAGCTTGACCGCTTCGTTCTTCTTGCCGTCCGTGCCGTTGATCAGCAGTGCCGCGATCACCGTCGCCGCCGTGCCCCCCGCGAGCACGGCCAGCCAACTGAAGACCTGCTTGCGGCGGTTGGGCCGCGGCGGCTCGGGCGGATACGGCTGCGGATAGCCGGGCGGGCCGTAGCCCGGCGGCCCGCCGTACTGGCCGGGCCCGCCGTACTGGCCCGGCGGCGGCTGCTGGCCGTAGCCGCCCTGCGGCGGGTAGCCGGGCCCCTGGCCGGAGTACTGGCCGGAGTTCGGGCTGTTGTATTGGCCGGTCATCGAGTGCTCCCGTGGGGACGAACCGTCGTGGGACAGCGGCGGATCAGTCGTCCGTCATCTTGATGTTGAGGACGCGCACCAGAGCCGGTCCGGCCTTCTTCGTCCAGGTGTCGGGTGCGTCGTTGGCGCCCGTCGAATCCTTGGTCATCGCGAGGACTTCCAGGACCACGTAGTAGCCCGGCGAGTCCGGCTTGGCGCCCTGCTTGTACAAGTTGAGCTTGCCGCTCTGACGGAACGCGTCCTGGACGAAGAGCTTGTTGCCCAGGTCCTCGTAGCCGGCGAACGGCGCCGCCTCCGCCTTGGCCTTCTCGTACGCGTCCTTGACCGGTCCGGCGTCGCCGATCGCCTTGATGGTCATGGTGAGCTTGCCGAGCTCGGTGGGGCTCTGCAGGTTGGGCAACTTGATCTGCACCGAGCACTCGAAGTTCCGGGGCGTCTTGGCGCCCTTGCGCCCCTGCCGCGAGCCCACGATGCTCGCGTCCGGGATCGCGTTCTGGATCTCCTTGTCGGACAACATCGTGCACGCGTCCGGCCACGTCCCGGTGTCCCCCGACGCGCGGAACTTCGGGCCGTCCACGACCGCCACCCCCGGCGGCGGCGTGTAGCCCTCGGGGAACGCGATGCCGTTCTCCGCCACCGGCTTGTCGCCCTTGTCGTTCTTCTTGTTGATCTCGTCGACGATGTACGAGGCCGCGACCGTGGCCAGCACACCGCCGACCACCACGCCGATCCAGCCCAGGATCGGCTTCAGCTTGCTTCGGCGCGGTGGCTGCTGGGGCGGCATCGGGCCACCGGGGTACGGCTGTTGGTACATCCCGGGCTGACCGTACGGCGGCTGCTGCTGCGGCGGCCCGCCGTACTGGTTCCCTCCTGGGTTCCCGATTCGTACCATCCCCGTGTTCCTCCCGATACCTGATCCGATGCGCTGTTCCGATGCGCTGTCGTTGCTGCCCTGCCGCGCGGACCGCGGTTTACATCCGTGCCACGAGGTAGCCGATGAGCGTCGGCCCGTACTGCTTGACGGCGTCGTCGCTCGGCAGCCGCGCCCCGCCCGGACCGCTCAGTCCACTGGCCATGTACAACTGCACGTAGTACGGGCCCTTGTGGAAGTAGATGTAAGCGTCGTCGCGGAACGCGTCGTCGGTGCCCAGCTTCGTGCCCAGTTCCTCGAACGTGCCGAACGGCTTGCGTCCGCGGCTCTTCTTGGTGTCGCCGTAGTGGCCCTTCGCGATCGCCGGCGTGCTCACCTCGTGGAGAGTGAGCTCGATCTTGGCGTACGTCGGATACTTCGGATTGTTCGGGTCCGGAACAGCGAGATCGAAGTTGCACTGGTTGTCCGCCGCGCCCGGGAAGTCGTACTTGACCGAGACGGTCGTGTCCGGCTTCCTGGTCTTGATCGTGGCGCCCTTGACGACCGACCCGATCTGCGCGTCCGACAACATCTCGCACGCCTTCGGCCAGGTCTTGCCGTCGTTGGTCGCGTTGAATTTTGCCCCGGCGTCGGTGGGCGGCGCTGCGGGGAAAACCATCGGGCGATCGATCGGCTCGGCACTTTGGCCGGGTTGGCCGGGTTGGCCGCTCTTGCCCCCGCCGGAGGCGCCGGGCTTCGCGGTGCCGACCGAGGTCGGGCCGGACTTGGCGGTGTCCTTGTCGTCGTCGTCCTTGTTCAGCAGCACGAAGCCGCCGACGCCGGCGCCGACCACGACGACGGCGACCGCGGCCCACAGCGCGATCCGGTTGTTTCGCCGCGGCGGCGGGGTGGGCTGCCCGTACGGGTGGCCGGGCGGTCCGTACGCCCCCGGCGGCGGGTAGCCGGGCTGCTGCGGCGGGTGGCCGGGCTGTTGCGGATAGCCGTGCTGCTGCGGGAAGGGCGGCTGCTGCTGCGGGTGTTGTGGGTACTGCCCGGGCTGACCGTAACCACCGCCCTGTTGCCCGGGCTGCTGCGGCCAACCCCCGCTCACAGCTTCTGCCCGACGACTGCGGCCACGGTCGGACCGTACTGACGCGCCATGGTGGAGCCCTTGAGCGGGTTGCCCTGCGAGTCCTCGATCTGGGCGTCCAGGGTGACCCACACCCGGAACCCGTTCTTGGAGATCTGCACCGTGCGGTTGTCGCGGAACGACCCGTCCACGCCGAGCTTGGCGGCCGGGATGTCGTCGTACTGGTCCGGGTAGGCCTTGGCGGCCGTCTCGGTCCGCGTCTTCTCCTTGTCGAAGGAGGCCTTCTCGTCGGCCAACGGCTTGTAGCCGTACGTGGTGACGTTGATCTTCGCGGGGTAGTCCGAGGACTGCAGGTTCGGCAGGTCGAGCAGGACGTCGCACTCGTTGTCGTTGACGTTCTTGCCGAAGATGTTCGAGTAGCGGCCCATGAAGCTCTTGCGCTCGCGGATGGTCGCCTCGGGGATGACCTGCTTGATCTCCTCGTCGGTCAACAGGTCGCAGGCCTTGGGCCAGGACTTCGGGTCGACCGAGACATTGCCGAACTTGGGCCCGGTGATCGCGGGCAGCGCGTCCGGGATCTTGAGCTGGTTGGTGATGTCGGCCTTCTTGGGGCCGGTCGCGGCGGTGTTCTCCGGCGCGGGCGCCTTGCCGGTGACGATCGGCGCGGCCGTGGTCTTCTGCGCCTCGGGGTCCTTCTTGTCGGTCGGGTCGTCGAAACCGACCAGCGCGACCACGACGGACGCGACGATGGCACCCGTGATACCGGCGATCCAGGTGCCGATCACCTTCTTGCTGCGTCCCCCGCGCGGCGGTTGACCGTCCGGGCCCAACGGGACCGGGTTCTGCGCGTACTGCTGGTAGTGCCCGTACTGGCTGTACTGCGGGTACGGATAGCCGCCGGACTCCTGGAAGCCGCCCGGCTGCCCCTGTTGTTGCGGAAAGCCGCCCTGCTGCTGTTGCGGAAAGCCGGCCTGCGGCGGATAGCCACCCTGCGGCGGGCCCGGCTGTCCCTGCTGTCCCGGTTGTCCCGGCGGGCCGGGTGGCATCGGCGGCACAGGCGGATAGCCCTGACCATCGCTCATCGGGAGGTCCCCCTCGGATCTCGGCTTCGCCTGGCGATTTTCGTGCAGGCAGCAGGCGCTGAGACATGCTGCCATGTGCATGGTGGGGCCGCAGCGGTCAAGGGTGTCGTTTGTGGCGACATTCACCTAAATAAGTCTCCCGGGGCGCACAACGTTTCGATGACGTCAAGCGTCTCGACCATCGGATCATCGCCCCGAAGCCGCCCCTCACAGGCTACGAGGCACTAAAGTTGAGTCAGGAATACTCAAGCGATTTGACCGGTTGCACCCGACGGCTCATCCTTGAGCGACAACCACTCAACTCTTTCCGTGGAGGAAGCGAATCATGGCACGTGCGGTCGGTATCGACCTCGGTACGACGAACTCCGTCGTCAGCGTTCTGGAAGGCGGCGAGTCGACCGTCATCACCAACGCGGAGGGGTCGCGGACCACACCGTCCGTGGTTGCCTTCGCGAAGAACGGTGAAGTGCTCGTCGGCGAGGTGGCCAAGCGTCAGGCCGTCACCAACGTCGACCGGACCATCCGTTCCGTCAAGCGTCACGTGGGCACCACGTGGTCCGTGGCGATCGACGACAAGAAGTACACCGCGCAGGAGATCAGCTCCCGCATCCTGATGAAGCTCAAGCGCGACGCCGAGGCGTACCTCGGTGAGAAGGTCACCGACGCGGTCATCACCGTGCCGGCGTACTTCAACGACGCCGAGCGCCAGGCGACCAAGGAAGCCGGCGAGATCGCCGGCCTGAAGGTCCTGCGCATCGTCAACGAGCCCACCGCGGCGGCGCTGGCGTACGGCCTGGACAAGGCCGACGAGCAGACCATCCTCGTCTTCGACCTCGGTGGCGGCACGTTCGACGTGTCGCTCCTGGAGATCGGCGACGGCGTAGTCGAGGTCAAGGCCACCAACGGCGACAACCACCTCGGCGGCGACGACTGGGACCAGCGGGTGATGGACCACCTGGTCAAGCAGTTCCAGAACGCGCACGGCGTGGACCTGTCCAAGGACAAGATGGCCCTCCAGCGCCTGCGCGAGGCGGCGGAGAAGGCCAAGATCGAGCTGTCCTCCTCGATGGAGACCTCGATCAACCTGCCCTACATCACGGCCTCGGCCGAGGGCCCGCTGCACCTGGACGAGAAGCTCACCCGCGCCCAGTTCCAGCAGCTCAC
>NZ_JBEXUX010000019.1:0-154338 GCF_040629175.1 Embleya sp. NPDC005971
ATTCCTCACGCACGATGTCGCCGACTAACACCGCCCGCAGAGCGGGCAGCAGGTCGGCGAACCGGCTCAGGAGCGGTAGCGGGCCATCGGTCGACGGGGCCGGGGGCCCGCCGACCCGCGCCGGCCGGGCCGCGCCCGCCGAACACCACCGAACCCCCAGAACTCACAGGGAAGTCACCATGACCACCACCCCGACCACCGATCTCGCCTACCTCACCGCGACCGAGGCCCTGGCCGCCTTCCGCACCCGCGAGCTCTCCCCCGTCGAACTGCTCACCGCCGTCCTGGACCGGGCCGCCGCCGCCGAGCCCGTCGTCAACGCGGTCGTGGAGTCCCTGCACGACCAGGCGTTCGCGGCGGCGCGCGAGGCCGAGCAGCGCTACCTCGGCAAGGGTCGCGGCGAGGTTCGCCCGCTGGAGGGCATCCCGGTCGCGGCCAAGGAGGAGCACCCCATCGAGGGGCATTCGATCCGTCAGGGATCGCTGCTGCTCGTCGACGAGGTCGCCACCGAGACGCACCCGGTGATCCAGCGGATCACCGACGCGGGCGGCATCGTGCACATGCGCACCAGCACGCCCGAGTTCTGCGCCGCCGGGTTCACCAGTTCGAAGTTGTGGGGGGTGACCCGTAATCCGTGGAACCCCGAGTACTCGTGCGGCGGTTCGTCGGGTGGTTCGGGTGCCGCGCTGGCCGCCGGATACGCGCCGCTGGCCAGCGGCTCCGACATCGGCGGTTCGATCCGCATCCCGGCCTCGTTCAACGGTGTCGTGGGGTTCAAGCCGCCGTTCGGCCGGGTGCCGGCGATGCCGCCGTACAGCCTCGACCAGTACTGCCACGACGGCCCGATGGCGCGCACGGTCGCCGACTGCGCGCTGCTGGAGAACGTCATCGCGGGGCCGTGGAAGGGCGACGTCGTGTCGCTGCGTCCGAAGCTGGTACTGCCCGAGCAGTACGCCGGCGCGCGCGGCGCGGAGGGCCTGCGGATCGCGCTCAGCGTCACCCTCGGCGACCACCCGATCGACCCCGAGGTGGCCGCCAACACGCGCGCCACCGCCGAGGCCCTGCGCGCCGCGGGTGCGGTGGTCGAGGAGGTCGAGCTGAGCTGGACCCGCGAGTTGGTCAACCGGGCCCTGATGGCCCACTTCGCCGCGATCATGGGCGCCGAGGCGGGCGAGGCGATCAATGCCGCGCCGGACCTGGTCAACCCGTACCTGCGGGCGTTCCACGAGAAGGCCGCGGCCTGCCGGACCTCGTTCGCCGAGGGGCTCGCCCTGGAAGGCGCCATCTACGCCGAACTGGGCGAACTGCTCGACGGGTTCGACGCGTTGATCTGCCCCACCACGGCCATCCCGGCGTTCGTCGCGGACGACGACTACACCGAGACCAAGGTCGTGGTGGACGGCGTCGAGCTGGACTTCTACCTGGACGCGGCGCTGACCCCGCCGTTCAACATCTGCAGCCGGGTCCCCGTCCTGGCCGTGCCGTCGGGCTTCGCGTCCAATAGTGTGCCCACCGGTGTGCAGATCGTCGGCAAGACGTACGACGACGAGATGGTCTTCCGCGTCGGCGCGGCCCTCGAAGCGGTCCGTCCCTGGGCCTACACCCCGAACCGCCGCCCGACCCTCTGACGGGATCCCCGGTGCCCGCCCGACCACACCGGGCGGGCACCGGCGGGCTCACCCGGGCGCGGCCAGGACCGAGCGCAGGGTCGCGGCGATGGTGTCCCCGGCCGCGGCGGGATCCAGGCGGCCGGCGTCGACCTCGTCCGCGGCGGTGTGGATCACCCCGTAGTAGGTCGCGGTCAGCCACGCGGCCGGGAGGTCGGTGCGGACGGCACCCTCGTTCCGACCGCGCGCGACGAGTTCGTCGACCCGGGTCAGGACCCGGGCGTGGTGTCGGCGCAGGCTTGCCTCGCCCAGTGCCTTGAGGGCCGCCCGCCGCAGGCCGCGGGTGCGGTCCAGCACCTGCCAGCCCTCGCGGGCGAGTCGCACCAGTGCCTCGTCGGCCGACCCGGCGGTGCCCTCGACGTCGTCGAGCAGCGCGTGCATCTCGCCCAGCACCTGCCCGATCGTGGCTTCCAGGAGCACGTCCCGGGAGCCGAAGTGCCCGTACAGGGTCACCCGTCCGACGCCGGCGGCGCGTGCGATGTTCGTCATCGTGGCGTCCGGGTCGCGCCCGAAGGCGCCGAGCGCGGCGGCGAGGATGGCGGCGATGTTGCGTTCGGCGTCGGCTCGTCGCCGTACGGCCGGTGGTGATGTCGCACCCATGGTGGTCAACCCTACTGTCGAAGTCGTCCCGCCCGCGTGGCCGCGGTGCCGGCCCGGTGGCGAGGGTCAGTGCACGTGCCTCGGGCCGTCGGAGGCGGGCGGCCTGCCCGCGGGCACGAGTACCCATGCCACGAGCGCCGCGACCGCGGCCGTGCCCGCGCAGCCGAGGAACGCGTCGGTGTACCCGCCGACTCCACCGGCATCGCCGCCCGCGAGGCTGGGTGCGGCGATCGCCGAGACCAGGGCGACGCCCAGCGCGCCGCCGAGTTCGTGGAAGGTGTTGACGAGGCCCGAGGTGATGCCCGCCTCGTGGTGCCGCACCCGGGACATCGCCGTGGTGGTCGCCGCGACGAAGGCGGGTCCCAGGCCCGCCGCCGCCAGGGCCAACCCGGGGACCACGTCGGACGGTCCGCCGTGCTCGGGCAGCCGGCTCAGCCACAGGGCCCCGGCCGCGGCGATCGTCAGACCGCCCGCTCCCACCGGCCGGGCACCGACCCGACCGACCAGCAGGCTCCCGACATGGGCACCGACGGCCACCGCGACGGCCACCGGCAGGAAGGCCGCCCCGGTCCGCAACGGGCCGAAGCCCAGGGCGTGTTGCAGGTAGAGCGAGCCGAGGAAGAACAGCGGGATCAACAGTCCGCTCGCCACGAGCATCACGAACGCGCCGGAGACCACCGGTCGGCGGGTCAGCAGGGCCAGGGGCACCAGGGGGTCGGTGCGCGTGCGCTCGACGAGGACGAAGAGCGCGTAGCCGACCGCGGCCCCGGCCAGTGACGCCAACGTCCACGGCGACGTCCAACCGAGATCGCCCGCCCGCGTCACACCCAGGATCAACGCCGCCGTTCCCGCCGTGGCCGCGAGCGCTCCCGCCGGGTCCGGGCGGGTTCGCGCGGCGACGGGCGGCGCGACGGGGATCACCGACCCGGCCAGGGCCAGCACGAGCGCGCCGATCGGCACGTTGGCGAAGAAGATCCATTGCCAACCCGGGCCGGCCGTCAACAGCCCGCCGACCAGGACGCCGGCCGCCGCCCCGCTCCCGCCGATCGCCGCCCAGACGCCGAGTGCGCGGTTGCGTTCCGGGCCGTGGAAGGTGACCGTCACCAGCGCGAGCGCCGCCGGCGACAACAGCGCGGCCGCAGCGCCCTGCGCGACGCGGGCGCCGAGCAGCACCGCGCCGTTCGGGGCGAATCCGGCGGCCAGCGACGCGGCGGTGAAGACGGCCAGGCCCAGCAGGAATCCGGTCCGCCGGCCCAGCGTGTCCGCGATCCGCCCACCCAGGATCATCAGGCCGCCGAACGCGAGGGCGTAGGCGGTGACCACCCAGGTCAGCGGCTCCCGCCCGAGTCCCAGGTCCGCGCCGATGCTCGGCAGCGCGACGTTCACCACCGTGACGTCCAGGATCAGCATGAACTGTGCGACGCACACCAGGACCAGCACGAACCAACGCCGGGGCACCGGCGGGTCCTGCGCCTCGACCCGCGGATGCGCGTGGGTGTGCGGGTCGGGCACGTGGTGCGCGCCGACCGTGGACGGGCTGTCGTGGGACATCGTTTCGCTCCTCGAAGTGCCGGCCCGAGCGGGCGAGCCGGCGACCGGGTCCGGCCGCCGACACCCGCCGGACATCTCGTACAGGCGTGTTCGAGTAAGCGAAGCGCATCCAGGAAAGCGGTACAACTGTGTTCGAGTTACCTACGCCGAGCGCGTCTCGGGGCGGGGCGGATCGTGCGGGATCGTGCCGTCCCACTCGTCCAGCGGGGCACAGTGCCATCGCCAACCGGTCTGCCGGGCGCAGCCGGGCAGGTCCCGCCGGCCGTTCGCCCACAACAGCGTCTCCCAGGGGTCCGGGTGCGCCGGGGCCCACGGGAACAGCCGTGCCGCGGTGGCCCGCGCGAGGTCGCCGGCCGGCGTGAACTCCACCTCCAGGCCGCGCAGGGCGTCGTACGTGTGCACGAGCATCTCGTCGCAGGCCATCGCCGCGAAGCCGGAGGCGTCGGCCGCGCCGAAGGGGTGAAAGCCGCGCGCGTCGGCGGTGGAGCCCTCGATCACGCGGCCCAGCACGGTCGCGAACGTGTCCAGCGTGCGCACCAGGTCGGCGGGCGGCGTGGCGGGCCGGACCCCGAGGTCCATGGTGCTCAATTCCCGGGCCCCGCCCGCCAGATCGGTGGCATACCAGAGCAGGGTGTCGCCGACGTGCGCGACGGCCTGGGCAACCGTCCACGTCATGCCGGGGACCGGCCGATCCCAATCCCGCCCGACCTGACCTTCGAGGGCTGTCCGGCAGGTTTCCGTCACGACCGAGAGCGTCTTCGCATCCATGGCGTGATTATCTCGACACGGCGCGCGATTTCGGCGCGAAGCCCTTCCCGCGTCGGCATCACTCGTTGGAGCCACTCGGCTCGCGAGGGGTGCGGGACTCGGGTCTGCTGTGGGGTGGGCCGGGTGTCGTCCTCGGTTCCGGAAGGGCATGTGATGACGCCGAAGGCGGATACCAGGGTGCGCGATGCGGTGGGAGCGTCGCCTCGGGAGCGGGCCGATCGGGGGCGGGCGGCGCGGGCGAAGGCGCCCCGCTCCAGTCATGGCGAGTACGCGCCGGTTCGGCGGCGGCCGGATCCGATCGACGTGATCGAGGCGCAGTCGGCGTCGCGGGTGCCGGAGTTGGTGCCGATTCGCTATGGGCGCATGTCGGAGTCGCCGTTTCGGTTCTATCGGGGTGCCGCCGCGATCATGGCCGGGGATCTCGCGGGTACGCCCGCCTCGGGGCTTCGGGCGCAGTTGTGCGGTGACGCGCACCTGATGAATTTCCGCTTGTTGGCCTCGCCCGAACGGCAGCTGCTGTTCGATCTCAACGACTTCGACGAGACCCTGCCCGGTCCGTGGGAGTGGGACGTGAAGCGGTTGGCCACGAGTCTGGTCATCGCGGGGCGGGAGAACGGCTACACCGATGAAGAGCGTGCGCACGTGGTCGCCGCGACCGTTCGCACCTATCGGGAACAGATGCGCCGGTTCGCCGGGATGCGCAATCTCGACGTGTGGTACGCCAAGGCCGACGCGGACCTGCTCCAGGCCCTGGCATCGGGACGGTTGCACAAGCGCGGGCGCAAGCGGATGTCCCGGGCACTGGCCAAGGCGCGCACCCGGGACAGCCTCCAGGCGTTCGGCAAGCTCACCCACGAGGTCGACGGTCGGCCCCGGATCGTCTCGTCGCCGCCGCTGATCACTCCGGTCTCCGAACTCCTCCTCCCCGATGGCATGCACAACGCGCTGCGCGAGCGGCTCGACGAACTGATCGACCGCTATCGACGCACGCTGCGCTCGGACCTTCGGCGCCTGCTCGACCAGTACACCGTGGTGGACATGGCCCGCAAGGTGGTCGGGGTGGGCAGCGTGGGCACCCGTTGTTGGATCATCCTGCTGATGGGGCGGGACGGCCGGGATCCGTTGTTCCTCCAGGCCAAGGAGGCCGACACCTCCGTGCTGGCGGCGCATGCGGGCGCGAGCGCGTATCCGATGCAGGGCGAGCGCGTGGTCGCGGGTCAGCGCCTGATGCAGGCCGCGGGTGACATGATGTTGGGCTGGATCCGCCTGGATGGCATCGATGGTCGCGAACGCGACTTCTACGTACGGCAGTTGCGCGACTGGAAGGGCATCGCCGAGCCGTCCCTGATGGTGCCGCGCGGCATGCGCGCGTTCGGCGAGCTGTGTGGCGCGACGCTGGCCCGCGCGCATGCCAGGTCCGGGGACCGGATCGCGATCGCGGCCTACCTGGGCGGTGGCGACGTGTTCGACCGGGCCCTGACCACCTTCGCCGAGGCGTACGCCGACCAGAACGAACACGACCACGCGGCCCTGTTGGCGGCGGTGAAATCGGGACGGGTGAGCGCCGAGGACGCGTAGGGCGTCCGGCCGGACGCGAATCGGGGCCGCTGCCCGGCCGGCACCCGATGCCATCGGTCGAACGTCGACGCGCCGCCGCCCCCTGTCGCCCCGTGGTGGGGGCGACAGGGGGCGGCGGGTGAAGGGGGTGGTTACTCCTTCGAAGGGGTGGTCACTCCTTTGCGCCGACCGCGTCGATGGGTTCGATGCGCAGCAGGCGTCGGGTGACCGGGGCCACCGAGAGCGGCGCCAGGAGCAGGGCTGCGGCGCTGATGCCGAGGAGCAGCGGGATCGGGATGTAGGGGGTGCTCTCGCCGAAGGCGCCCTTGCCGAACGGGACGAGCGTGATCATCGCGATGGTCAGGCCCAGGGCCAGGCCGATGACGCCGACCAGGACCGCCTCGCCGCGCATCACCGCGCGCACCTGGGCGTGGGTGCTGCCGATCATCCGCATCAGGCCGAGTTCGCGGCGGCGGGCGGCGGTGGAGACGATCATCGTGTTGACGGCGGCGATGGTGGCGAAGCCGGCCAGGATGATCAGCATCACCTGGTTGGTCCACTTGTTGGTTTCCCGGGCCTGGTCGCGCTCGGCGGCGTAGCCGGCGCGGTCGGAGACCTTGGCGGCGGGGTGTTGCCCGGCGACCTTGCTCAGTGCGGCGTCGGCGGCGGCGGTGTCCGCACCGTCGGCGAAGCGTACGAGCAGGCGGCCGTCCATGGCGGCGTCGACGTGGTGTTCCACGGTGGCGCGCGGGAGGGTGACCGCCGCGGTGCCCAGGCCGCGGTCGTAGGTGGCCACCAGGGTCGGCTTGATCTTGGTGCCGTCGCCGAGGCGCATCTCGATGGGCTTGCCGACCCGTGCCTTGACGACGTCGGCGGTGAGCCGGTCCATCGCGACCGCGCCGCCGGGGGGCTGGGCCGCGCCGGGGCGCAGGGCGGCCAGGTCTCCGTTGCGGACGCCGAGGTCGAGGACCTTGGCGAGGTCGCCGCCGGTGCCGCCGACGGCCTGGGTGGGGTACTTCTCCAGCGCGTCGGAGGTGGACATGACCACGCTGGTGGTCAGGATCGAGGCGACCGCGTCGACGCCGGGGATGTGTGCGATGTCGCCGGCCGTGCGGGCCGGGAAGCCGGGGCCGGTGACCACCCGGTCGGCGGTCAGGGCGGCCTTGGACTGCTTTTCGCTGTAGTGGTCCTGCGCGGCGAACATGAACATGAGCGTGGTCGCGAAGGCGACGGTGAGCGTGATCGGGGTGATCGCGGAGGCGAGGCGGCGCGAGTTCGTGCGGGCGTTGTCGAAGGCGAGTTGCCCGGGGGCGCCGAACAGGCGCAGGACGACGCCGGTGAGCAGGACGAACAGGTGCGCGATGAGCGGGCCGAGCAGGCCGACGCCGAGCATGAACAGCATGATCACGCCACTGGCCGCCGCGACCGCCTGATCGCCGCTGACCTTCATCGCGAGGCCGGAGAGGACCGCCGCGCCGGCGAGCGCGACCAGGCCCAGGCCCAGGCGGAACCAGCCGACTCGGGCCCGCTCGACACCGGCTTCGCCGAGTGCCTCGGTGGGCTTGGTCCGGGCGCTTGCCCGGGCGGCCAGGAGCCCGGCGAGGACCGCGGACAGGATGCCGGCGCCGACCGCGGCGAGCATCGGGAACGGGCTGATCGACAGGCTCACGCCGTGCTCGACCATGCCCCGGTCGACCATCCGGTCGAACCACAACCGGGCGAGCAGGGTCCCGGGCAGCACCCCGACCAGGCCGGCGGCCAGGGCCACGCAGCCCGCCTCGGTGGCGATCATGCGGCGGATCTGCCAGGGGGTGGCGCCCACGGCGCGCAACAGGGCGAAGTCGCGGCGGCGCTGGGCCACGGACAGCGAGGTGGCACCGGCGACGACGAAGATCGAGACCATCGCGACGACGCCGCCGAAGGACCCGCCGACGGCGGTGAGCATGACCTTGGTGTCGCCCAGTGCGGGGTGGTCGACCTCGCCGCGCCCGTCCCCGGTGCGGACCTTGACGTCGGCGTCCTTGAGGGTCTTGCGCAGGTCGCCGGCGACCTTCCCGGTGGAGGCGCCGTCGGCGAGCAGGACGCCGAACGCGGTCACCTTGCCGGGATTCCCGGCGAGTCCGGCCGCCGCGGAGTCGGCGACGTACAGGTGGGCGCCCCGGCCCGGGACCACGGTCGCGACCTTGAGGGTGGTCTCGCCCGAGGGGGTGGTCACCCGCAGCGTGCTGCCGGGGACGATGCCGGTGCCGGCCCGGGCGGCGGCGTCGGTGGTCAGCACCGCCTCGCCGGCCCCGGGGGCGATGCCGACCTGGGTGGTGCCCGCCAGGCGGGCGGCGGACCAGGGGTGGGCGTCGAGGACCGCGGCGGGAGTCTGCGCGGGGAAGGTGAGGTCGGGCAGGACGGTGGCGACACCGGGTACGGCCGCGATGCGCGCGGCCAGCCCGGCGTCGATCCGGGAGCGCTCGGGCAGGGCGACGGTGGCTTCCTCCTTGTCCTCGCCGCTGCCGAAGGTCTTGTGCACGCTGTTCTGGCCGGCGACCACGATCGGCGTGTCCGCGTAACGACCGGGCGGTACGTGGGCGCGCAGGCCGCTTTCCAGGAAGATCCCGCACATCGTCACCAGCGTGGCGGCGAACAGCAGGGCGATGAAGGACCCGGCGAAGGACGCGGGTCGAAAGCGCACGGAGGTACGGGCGAGCCCGTTGCTGCGGAACATCAGGCGGCCCGCCCCTGCGCTCGGGCCGGCTGCGACAGGGCGACCATCCGGGCGGCGACCGCTTCGGGGGTGGGTGCGTGCAGGTGGCCGGCCAGGTGACCGGCGGCGAGGAAGACGACCCGATCGGCGTAGGAGGCGGCGACCGGGTCGTGGGTGACCATGACGATGGTGGCGCCGCTCTCGTCGACGGCCCGGCGCAGCAGCCCGAGCACGTCGGCGGCCGTGGTGGTGTCCAGCGCCCCGGTGGGCTCGTCGGCGAACAGCACGTCGGGCCGGGTGACCAGGGCGCGGGCGATCGCGACGCGTTGTTGTTGGCCGCCGGAGAGCTGCGCGGGGCGACGGTTCGCGTGCTCGTGCAGACCGACCATGGCGAGCACCTCGGCGGCGCGGCGGCGGTCGGCGCGTTCGCCGGCCAGGCGCAGCGGGAGCAGCACGTTCTTCTCGACGGTGAGCGAGGGCAGCAGGTTGAACGCCTGGAAGACGAAGCCCAGGCGGGTGCGGCGCAGCCGGGTGAGTTGGTTCTCGTTCATCGCGGTGAGGTCGTCGTCGCCCAGCAGCACACGACCCGAGCCGGGCTTGTCGAGTCCGGCGGCGCAGTGCAGGAAGGTGCTCTTGCCGGAGCCGGAGGGGCCCATCACGGCGGTGAAGGTGCCCTGGGGGATCTGCAGATCGACACCGCGCAATGCGTGCACCGTCTCCGCGCCGCTCCCGTAGGTCTTGACGACCCCTTCGAGTCGTACGGCGGGCGGGCCGGCGGGGGCGGGTGCCGGCGCCTGAGCGGCGGGTGCGTACGGGAAGGCGGCGGGCTCGCCGTGGTGCGGGGGGAGCCGGTGCGGTACGGACCGGTCCGGGCGGGGGGACGCGGCGGGCCCCGGATTCGCCCGTCGGTCGCCTCGTTTGCCTCGCCCGAACATGGTGCCTCCCGTAAAGATTTCGACCGTCGAGTGATTCGGCGACCACGACGCCATGGGTGTGCGGCGGCGGATGTCCGGGCCGGCCCGGGTGCGGGGTGATCCCGCACTCCGGCAGTGCGTTGGGCACTGGTGGCTCGTCGTGGGTCCGGCCGCGCCGAGACGGCGCGTCGGAAGCCGAATTCGGGGACTCGATCGGTGCCCCGAACCGCCCCCGTGCCTTGTGCTCACAACTGTGCCAGGGCATTCGGGGGCGGCCGTCGTACGGCGGGACGAGAATTTCGGGCGGGGGCGGTACCCGAGTACCGGTACCCGGACCGTGACTCCTTCGGGTCCGTGCCGCGCGCCGCGGTCAGGCCCGGACGGCCGGCCTGAGGATGTCGGCGCACCAGCGGCGGAAGTCGGTCGGCGCGGATTCGGGGGTGCCGGGCACATCGGCGCCGTAGCAGCCCGTCGCGTCCAGGGCCTGCACCATGTCGGCAAGTCCCCGAGCCCATGCCTCACTTGCCCCGTACCGCACCATGGTGGCCCGGTACTCCGCGGCGTCGGTGTGCCGGACGCGGACCGCGGCTTCGAGCACCTCGGAAACCACCTGCGCCATGCCTTCCGGGGACAGTGCGTCGGGTCCGACCACCGGGACGTCCTCCTGGCCGGCCCAGGTGTCGTCGAGCAGCAACCGGGCCGCGGTGTCGGCGACGTCACCGGTGCTGCAGGTGCGCAGGACCCGGTCCGGTGCCAGGGCCAGGAAGAACGTGCCCGCGTCGCGGATCGACTGCACCTGGCCCAGCAGGTTCTCCATCAGGAACGGGGCGCACAACGCCCGGTAGGGCACGCCGGTGGCCTCGATCGCCTCGTCCATGGCGAGCGACGCCGAGATCTGCCCGGCGTTCTCGGCCACGCCGCGGCCCAGGGTGGAGACGGCGACGACCCGCCGGATGCGCCCGTGTGCGATCTCGGCGCACAGCGGCTCGGTGAAGGCGCGGAAGTGGCCCTGCACGCTGTCCGCCCGCGGGCTCGGCGGCACCAGCCAGAAGACGCTGTCCGCGTCCGCGCACGCCTTCGTCAGCACGGCGGGGTCGGCATGCGAGCCCTGGACGACCTCGACGTGCTCGCGTACCCGCGGGGACAGCCGGGCCGGGTCGCGGACGATCACCCGGATTCCCGCGGTGGCGTGCTCGGGGGCGTCGAGAAGACGGTCGAGGACCTGCCGGCCGATCTGTCCGGTGGGGGTGGTGACGACGATCATGAACAACTCCAAGGAGGGAAGGTCGGGGAAGGCCGTGCCGCGCCGGAAGCGGTGCGGGCCGCCGGGGATGTCGTCGAGCCTGCCGCGCCCGGTGCCGGAACTGAAGGATCGTCCGGCTCTCGCTTGTTACCCTCAGGGCAATACCGTGAGGCGATCCGAACGGAGGGCCAAGCCATGGAATCCCGCCCGCTGCGCTACTTCGTCGCCGTCGCCGAGGAGCTCAACTTCACCCGCGCCGCCGAGCGATTGGGCATCTCCGCACCGCCGTTGTCCCGCGCCATCCGCGGCCTGGAGAGCGACCTGGGCGTCGTCCTCTTCGAACGAACCACCCACCGGGTGACGCTGACCCCGGCCGGAACGGTGCTCCTCGCGGAGGCCCGAATCGCCCTGGAAGCCCTCCAGGCCGCCGGTCGCCGGGCCCGGCGCGCGGCGGACCCGGAGCCGAAGCTGGTCCTGGCCGTCAAGGCCGACGGCGACGCGGGACTGCTCGAACCGATCCTGGACCGCTACGCCCGCGAGCCCGGCGCCGTTCCGGTCGCCGTCCGGCTGTGCGGGTGGCACGAGCAACCTCGGCTGCTGCGCTGCGGCGAGGCCGATCTGGCGCTGGTCCACGAGCCGTTCGACCGCACCGGTCTGGACGTCGAAACGCTGATCGCCGAATCGCGCGTCGTCGCGCTCGCCGCCGGCCACCCCTACGCCGACCGCGACCACCTCTCCCTGGCCGACCTCGGCCTGGAGGCCGGCGACCTGGATCGTTTCCTCGACGAGATCCGCCACGAGACCCGCGACCTGGCCCAACTCCTCGCCCTGGTCGGCCTGAACCGGGTCACTCCGCTGCTGCCCGCCTCCGTCGCGGCCCGATACCCGCGCCCCGGCGTGGTCTACCGCCCGGTCCCGGACGCCCCACCGGTGGTCCTCGCCATCGCCTGGCCGCAACAATCGCGCTCCACCGCCACCGCGGCCCTCATCCGCACCGCCGGCACCGTCGCCGCGGGCACGCGCGACCGCGCAGCGGGGCGGTAGCGGTAGCGGTAGCGGTAGCCGACTGGGAAAGCGCCGCGGCTCCGCTTCGTCACGGCTTTCGCAGGATCGGAGCCAGGTCCTTCAGCCAGGCGTCGCGTGCCCGCGCCCACTCGGTCGCGCATCCCTCGGCCCGTGCTCGGGGCAGCAGGCGGGCGCTCGCCGGATCGAGTTCTCGGCCGGGCGCGGATCCGTGCAGGTAGCACAGGTGATTGGCGGCGCGGACAAGATCCGGGGAGTGTTCGTCCTTCCCGTCGTCTCCGCCGCCTCCGGCGTCGGCGGCCGCGGCGAGTTCGTACTCCCGGGCGGCCATCCGCAACTGCCGTTCCCCGTCCGCGCCTTGGCGCAGCAGCAGCAGTGCGGCGAAGCGATCCGCGGCATCCTCCTCGGCCCGCTCGGTCACCGAGAGCCGCAGGACGTCGACGAGGTGGTGGGCGGCCTCGTGGTAGAGGGTCTCCACCAGGACGGCGACCACCTCGTCGTCGGCCGGGCGGTGTCCGGCGCGCTCGAAGAGTTCGCGTTCCTCGGCGATCTGGTCGTAACAGATCACGATGCGCTCGGCTTCCGGATCGTATTCGGATCCTTCTCCCGCGCACGATCGGCCGACGACGAGTACCTGATGATCGAGGTCGACGAAGGCGTCGAGGCGTCCGGCGGCCACCTCCAGCACCTTGCGGTCGCGCAGAAAGGCGGCATTGCCTCGATCCGCGTCGGCGGGTTGTTCGAAGCGGATCACGAAGCCGTGCCGGTTCGGGGGTCCGCTGACGTCCGCGTCGGTGCCGTCGCTCCTCTCGCCCGACGCGGTGCAACCGGCGAGCAGCAGGAGCACAAGCACCCCCACCAGGGCTCGGCCGCGCCCCGGTCCACGATCGCGCTCCGGCGAAATCCACACCGGCAATACCCTCCCCGCCTGCCGACGGCGACGAACCACCCGACGCCATCGGCGTGTACGGGCCATCCGGCTCAGTGGCCGACGGCGGGGCCCTCGCCGATGTACACCGCGACCTCGCCGTCTTCCGGGTCGTAGCGGTCGGACAATCCCTCGAAGCGCATTCCCGCCTTCTCGGCGACGCGCAACGACGCGGTGTTGGCCGGGTCGATCAACGCGACCAGTCGTGGCAGGCGGTGGGCGTGCGCGTAGGAGATCGCCGCCTTGGCGATCTCGGTCGCGTAGCCCTTGCGCCAATGGGCGGCCGCCAGGTGCCAGCCGATCTCGTACTCGTCGACCCGATCGCGAAACGGTCGGACGAACACGTCCCCGACGAAGGTCTCGGCCCCGGCTTCACCCGTCTCGACGAGAACCGCCCAGAAACCGCACCCGACGCCGTGCCCGCTCACCGCGCGCCAGCGCGGGATGTCCTGCGCTATCACCGCGAGGTCGGCGGGCGACTCGTCCCCGGTGAAGCGCGTCACCGCCGGGTCGGCCCACATCGCGAACGCCGCCGGCGCGTCGCCTTCCTCGAACTGCCTTGCGTACAACCGGGTGCTGCGAAACACCACGGGCCCTCGGGGTGCCCTCACCGCGACCATGCGGGCAGTGTAGTGCCGCACCGGGAACGTGCGCGGAGACGCTCGTCGAAACGCCGACCGCGACGGCCGGCCGGGCCACATCGCCCATCGCTCGATCGAAGGCCGGCCGTCGACGGCCCGCGGCGCGAACCGCCCCCGCCTCGGGGCGAGGGCCCGAGCGCCCGCACCCGTCACCCCGCGCGCGCGGCCCCGACCTCGTCCTCGGGCGGCAAAGCGGCGGCGGTCGACTCACGCGGCTTGGACGCCGTGCCGCAGAACGCCGATTCCAGGGTGTCGCCCAGGACCGTGTTCACGGTGCCGTTGTTGCTGGCGTTGGCCATCGAGGTGACGCTGCGGCGGCCGTCCCGCGTGGTGAACGCGTAGGTGTAGTAGCCCTGCATGGTGCCGGTGTGCCCGTAGACCGAGATGCCGCAGGAGAGGTCCCGTCGGCGCAGGCCCAACCCGTAGAAGCGGACGCCCGAGGAGTCGCTGGGCGTCATCTCCAGCATCCGGTCCAGCAGGTCGGCGCGCAGCAGTCGACCCCCGAGCAGCGCGGACACGAATCGGTCCAGGTCGGCCGGGCTGGAGATCATCGCCCCGGCCGACTGGGCCCAGGAGACGGTCTGTTCGGTCGAGTCGACCAACGGCGCCCCCGCCTCGTCCGGGGTTAGGTAGCCGTGGATGCTCTTCCCGGGGATGGTGGTCTCCGGGTGTACGTACATGGTGTCCCGCAGGTGCAGGGGACGGATGATGCGTCGTTCGTACTCCTGCCGCACCGAGCGTCCGGTCACCTTTTCGATCAGGGCGCCGACGACGACGAAGTTGGTGTTGGAGTACTGGTAGGTGCTTCCGGGCACCGCCGTCGCGGGGTGTGCGGTGGACAGGTCGATCAGTTCGCGCAGGCCGAACACCTTGTTGCGGACCGCCTCGAACCCGGGGACGGTCCGGGCGAACATGTCGTTCGAGTAGTCCCACAGCCCGCTCTTGTGCGTCAGCAGATGGCGCACGGTGATCCGAGCGTCCGGCAACACGCCCGGCAGGTACCGATCCACGGGCGCGTCCAGGTCGACCGCGCCCGAGCCGACCAGTTGCATGAGCACCACGGTCGAGAAGGTCTTGGTCACGCTGCCGATGCGGAAGCGGGCGTTCGTGTCCATGCCCGCGCCGGAGGTGGTGTCGCGCACGCCGGCCGTCTGGCGGTGGACGGTGCGGCCGTCGTCGATCCGGGTCATCGCCCCGGGAGCGCCCGCGGCGAGCGTACGGGTCAACACCTCGCGCAGTCCCGCCAGATCCGGCTCGGGCAGCGTCGTCGCACTGCCCGATCGGGTGGTCGCGGCGGTCTCGGCGGCCGACACCCCGGTCGCGGGTCCGACGGTAACGACCAATGTCACTAAGGCGGTTGCTGCGGCAGCACGTGTCACCAGGATGCGTCGCAAGGCATTTCTCCCATGATTTCAGGACGTTCACGGCCGGGACTGTCATGCCCACCGAGCGTGCCTCGACCCGAGGCAACCCGAAGTACACCCGGGCACTCGCTCGGGCCGGCGAAATCCCGTCGCTCCGACGGTAGTCGATCTCCATCAGCCCGCCGACCACACGACACGCCGGACCCCGTCCACCCCCCGACGGACGGTCGGCCGCAACGAACGCGCGAGAGGTCCCGGCCGACGAACTCCCCGAGCCACGCCGGGGAACCGCGGGCCGGCACCTTGTAGCCGCCCCCGCTCGCCCGTACCTTGCCGGGCATGGACATGGAATTACGCCATCTGCGCACCATTCGGGCGATCGCGGATGCGGGCAGTCTGACCCGCGCCTCCGCCGTGCTGGGCCTGGCTCAGCCCGCGCTCAGTACCCAGCTCAAACGCATCGAAAAGGCTTTGGGCGGCGCCCTGTTCGAGCGCGGCCGGGAGGGTGTGACGTTGACTCCGCTGGGCGAGTTGGTCCTGGATCGGGCCCGGGTGCTGTTGCCCGCGGCACGACAACTCCAGGAGGAGGCGGTTCGGTTCGCCAATCGGGGCGAGGTATCCCCCAGGTTCCGGCTCGGCGGCACGCACGGGCCGCTGCTCGGCGGCCTGGTCCACCGCCTCGCCGAGGAACACAGCGCCGACGCGGTCACCACGCACATCTCCTGGTCCAACCGGGAGTTGGCCGCCATGGTGGCGACCGGGCGGTTGGATTTCGTACTGCTGGGCGCGTGCGGCGAGAGCCGCCCGGCGTCCGACGGCGGCCTCGCGTGGCGTGAGGTCGGCACGGATCCGGTCTTCCTGATGCTGGCGCACGATCACCCGCTCGCCGGCGAGCCGGAGGTGGACCTCGCCGCGCTGGCCGGTGAGACGTGGGCGGTGGTGCCCGGCGAAGGTTGCTTCGGCGACTGCTTCTCCACCGCGTGTGCCCGGGCGGGCTTCGCGCCGAAGGCGATCTACGAGACGGACGTGGCCTCGTGCGTGTATCTCGCCCAGGTCGGCCGGGCGGTCGGCCTGTGCCGGGCGACGATGCCGCCGACGCCGGGCATCGTCCGCACCCCGCTGGCCGGCGTACCGCTGTCGTGGCGACATCTGATCGGCTGGCACCCGCACGCGCCCGCCGCGCACACGGCGGCCCTGGTGACCGCCCAGGTGCGCGCGGCACACGCGGCGGCGGTACGGAACGCGCCGCGCTACTCGGACTGGCTCGCCCGGCACGACGGCCGCGGCTACGGTACGGCGAACTGACACCATGTCATCCACCCCGCCGACGCTCGCCCCGCGCTCACCTGACGTGGCGTCAATCCCCATTGCCGACACGGCAGTCGACCTCTCGACGGCGTCGCGTACGAGCACCGCGCCGAACCGCCGCACGCCCGGCCATAACACGGCGACAGGGGGTTGTTGACAGGTACCTCGTCTGATCGCTCGAAGATACGTTTCTGTCGTCCCCACCGACAGGAGTCCCCATGCGCCTCAAGCGTGTCGCGGCCGCGTCCTGTGCCGCCGTGCTCACTGTCCTGACCCTCGCCGGCACCGCCTCCGCCTCCGGAACCGATCCCACTCCCCCACCCGCCGACGACGCCCTCGTCGTTCCCGTCGACCCCGCCCCCGCCGTCCCCGAGGGCCTCGTCGAAGCACTGCAACGCGACCTCGGCCTCACCGCCGACACGGCCAAGACCCGTCTGGCCAACGAATATCGGGCCGCGATCCGGGAGCCGGTGCTGCGCGCACGCCTCGGCGCACACTGGGCCGGCGCCTGGCTCAGCGGCGACAGCGCGCAGTTCGTCATCGCCACCACCGACCGGCGCGACGTCCGAGCCATCGAGGCGAACGGCGCCATCGCCCGCGTGGTCCCGCACTCGCTGGCCGACCTCGACCGGATCCGCGAGGCGCTCGACCGCTCCGCGCTGCGTCGAAGCCCGGTGGACACCCCGCTGTGGTACGTCGACATCGCCACCAACAAGGTCGTTCTCCAGTCCCACGACACCGCTCGCACCCGGGCGTTCGTCGTGTCCAGTGGAGTCGACGCGGCCGGCGTCGAGATCGTGCCCTCCACCGTGCAACCGCGCGCGCTGGCCGACCTGCGCGGCGGCGACGCCTACAACATCAACGGCAACACCCGCTGCTCGATCGGCTTCCCGATCACCCGCGGCACCCAGGGCGGCTTCGTCACCGCCGGCCACTGCGGCCGGGCCGGCGCCACGACCACCGGGAACGGCGCGGCGCAGGGTACGTTCCAGGGGTCGTCCTTCCCCGGCAACGACTACGCGTGGGTCGCCACCAACGCCAACTGGACCCCGCGCGGGCTGGTCAACCGCTACCCGGGCACGGTACCGGTCGCCGGATCCACCCAGGCCCCGGCCGGTTCCTCGATCTGCCGCTCCGGCTCCACGACGGGGTGGCACTGCGGCACGATCCAACAGCACAACACGTCCGTGACCTACCCGCAGGGAACCGTCACCGGCGTCACCCGCACCACCGTGTGCGCCGAACCGGGCGACTCGGGCGGGTCGTTCATCTCGGGCAGCCAGGCCCAGGGGGTCACCTCGGGCGGCTCCGGGAACTGCTCCTCCGGCGGTGAGACCTACCACCAGCCGGTCACCGAGATCCTGCAGACCTACGGTCTGACCCTGGTCACCGACGGCGGCACGCCGCCCACCGGTTGCGCGGGCGCCCAGAACACCTACTCCGGCACGCTCGGCTCGGGCGCGCAGGCAATCCAGCCGAACAACTCGTACTACGAGACCACCGCGTCCGGCACACACACCGGTTGCCTGACCGGCCCGGCCGGCGCGGACTTCGACCTCACCCTGCAGAAGTGGAACGGCTCCGCCTGGACCAAGGTGGCCGAAGGCACCACTCCCGAGGCCGACGAGACGATCTCCTACAACGGCACCGCCGGGCGATACCGCTACATCGTGCTCGCCTACAGCGGCTCCGGCAGCTACACCCTGGGGGTAAGCAAGCCCTGACCGCGACCGGCGGCAGCTCCCGCATCCGACCGCACGGGTACAGGCGTCGACCCGACGCCTGTACCCGTGCTCGCGTACTACCGCGCGGGTCGGGCGATATGCGGCTTGGCGTCGTCGTAGTCGGCGCTGCCCGGCGCCTCGGTCGGGCCGTAGACCAGGTGCAGCACCCCGGTCGGGAACGCCTCGGACGAGATCAGCCGCAGCGGGATCGAGGCGTCGCCCTCGTCGAACAGGCGCATACCCTTGCGCACCGCGATCGGGTGGACCAGCAGGTGCAACTCGTCCAGGAGACCGGTGGCCAGCAGTCGGCGCACGATCGAGACCGAGCCGCTCACCGTGATGTCCGCGCCCGGCTCGTTCTTCAGCGCGGTGACGGCCGCCACCAGGTCGCCGTCGAGCTGCTCCGAGTTGCGCCACGTGAAGGCGAGTCGCTGCCGCGAGACGACCACCTTGCGGACGTCGCCGAGCGCCTTCGCGAAGCCCGCGTCCTCGCCGCCGGCCGCCTCGCGCTCCGGCCACGCGCCCGCGAAGCTGTCGTAGGTCTTGCGGCCGAGCAACACGGTGTCGGCCGCGTCGAACATCGCGCCGACGGCCGCGCCCATCGCATCGTCGAAGTACGGGAAATGCCACTGGTCGGGCGCCTCCACGACGCCGTCCAGGGAGACGAACAGGCCGGCGGTGATCTTCCTCATGACGCTCTCCAGGTGAATCTTGCAGTGGCCGAACCCCCGCGGGGAACCGCGGGGGTGAACCCGTCACCGCATTAGACGCCGGCCACGTCCGGAACTCATCGGTGACGCGACGAGCAATCCCGACAAGCTCACGCCCCGTCCGCGAGCCGGCGGCCGGCGGCGAGGTAGCGGGTGGTCACCCGGTGCTGGATCGCGCGGGTGACCGGGCCGCCCAGGTACGACCACCACGTGCCGGGTCGGCTGAACGCGCGGATGGTGAACCACACGACGTCGTCGGGGCCGCACTCGACCACGAACGCCTCCTCGCCCGACTCGGGGTGCCCCCGCAGCGTGCCGTAGGCAAAGCCGGCCCGGTCGGCTTCGTCGAGTACCCCGACCACCCGACACGGCGCGGCGAACCGCACCGGCCCCAGCCGCAACGTCGACGTCACCTCGACCCCCACCGCGGCCCGGACCGCGTCCGCCCGCACATCCAGACCCGCCCCACGCGACACCTCCCACCCCAGCACGCCGTCCGCCACCCGCCGAAAGACCTCCGCCCCCTCGCCCACCCGCACCCGCCGCTCGACATGGTGATATCCGGACGGCAACGACACGCCATCACGCAAAGTCGCACCGACATCGGAATAAGTCAGAACCTCGGACATACGCCCCATCCTCCGCCCCCGCCACACTCCAGGAAGCCCCGGCCCCACCCACGACAGCCGCCACCGCCGCAACGCCGGACGTTGACGGCCGCCCGAAACCGTGCCACCTGGCCGGGCCGACCGGTGACCGGGCCGCGCACCCGCGTGGTCGTGGGGCGCGCGGCCCGGGACGGATCAGCCGGTCCAGCCTCGGTAGGCATACGTGAGGTCGGCGTCGGGTTCACCCAAGGTGGTGTAGGTGGTGTCGACCTGGGTGTTGTCGGGGTGTAGCGCGAACACGTCCGCGCGGTGGTCGCCGTTGACGTCGCCCGCGGCGAATCCGGCGTTCGCGAAGCCCGAGCCGCCCGGGAGGGAGTAGGTCCGCCTCGGGGCGGTGAAGCGCCCATTGGCGCCCGGGGTGAACGTGTGCACGTCGGAGGACGAGCCGTAGTCGTACATCGCCGCCACGTCCGCCCGCCCGTCGCCGTCGAAGTCCCCGCTGGTCAACCGCACTCGGTTGAACTCCCACGCGCCCGGACCCGCCGACCAGCCTTCCGCCGGCTGCTCGAAGCCGGTGCCGGTGGAGAACGCCGTGTGCCACTGCACTCCGCCGTTGGAGTAGCCGTAGAACCCGGCGATGTCCGCCTTCCCGTCACCGTTGAAGTCACCGGCCACGTACTTCGCGCTGTTGAACCACCAGCCACCCGGTGCGGCCATCCAGCCGAGTTGCGGTGCCGCGAAGTCGCCGGCGGCGTTCGCCGTGAAGGTGAACAGCCCGATCCGGCCGTCGTCGTAGCCGTAGACCGCGCCGACGTCGGTGCGACCGTCGCCGTTGAAGTCGCCGCTCAGCAGGACCACCTTGTTGTAGTCCCAGTTGCCCGCCGGGACACCCCAACTCTCGTGCGGCTGGGCGAATCCCGCCCCCGTGGACAACGCCGTGTGCAGTTGCACGCTGCCGTCCGCGTAGCCGTAGAAGCCGGCGATGTCCGCCTTCCCGTCGCCGTTGAAGTCGCCGGACACGTACTTGGCGCTGCCGAACCACCAACCGCCCGGCCCCGATTCCCAGCCGAGCACCGGCCGGTCGAAGCTGCCGTCGGATCGCCCCGAGGAGCGGTACAGGCCGATCCGGCCGCCCGGGAAGCTCTGCACGACGCCCATGTCGGCGCACCCGTCCCCGTCGAAGTCGCCCCCGAGCACCGCCCGCGCCCCGTCCGGAAGGCCGTTGGCACCGCCGGGGTAGGTGCGCCCGGCGCCGTCGCAGTAGGGCGTCGGGAAAGGCACGTGGTAGACCACCCGACCGGTCATCCGGGGCTGCGCCTCGCCGGCTCGGTAGGGCGATTCGTTCGCGATCCACAGTTGTCCGGTGGACGGGTCGAAGGAGACGTTCTCGATCCCCGCCGGGGTCTGTGCCCAGAGCGACAGGGGCCGGCCCACGCTGCCCCGGTAGATGCAGTTCGGTTCACCGAAGGCGTCGGCCTCGTTCGGGCAACCGCCGGTGACCACGAACTGTCCCGCGCGCATCGCGACGCCGGCCGATTTGCCGAACGGCACGTTGTAGGCGGCCTCGGCCCGGACCGCGCCGGACGCGTCCTGTTTGAACAGCGACGTCGCCGGATCCAGCGGCCAGCGCACCGCGCGGCTTTGCACATCGAGGGTGCGCTCCAGGGTGACCAACGCCGGTGTCGCGCCGCTGTGATCGATGGAACCACTCGCGAAGCACGGCGTCTGGTCGGCGTTCTCGCCGCAGGTCCCGCCCCGATAGGTGTATCGGGCGACCTGGGGCAACACGCCTTCCTGCAGGTCGGCGGAGACCGATCCGTTCGCGGCGACCCCGACGGCCGTGCCGCGCACGGTGGTGGACCACAGGTGGTTCAGGTCGAAGACGCGCACCTCGCTCTGCGCGAAGACGAGCAGATTGCCCCCGTACCAGGCGAGCGTGTCGGCGTGGCCCTCCATCGGCTGGAAGCCGCCGCCGGCGCCGGTGGGGGTCGCCAACAACGCGCTGCGGTAGGTCGGGTGCGCGGGATCCGTGACGTCGGTGAAGGAGACCCGCATCCGCGAGTTCGGCTGGTTCGGGTGATCGTAGGAGGCCGCCCAGGCGACCGCGACGATGCGGCGCCCGTTCCACAGTCCGGTCGCGGGCGAACTCTCGCCCGACGTGGCCAGCCCCTGGGGTACGTAGCGCCACGACGTCTCGTCCGAGCTGCCCGGGGTCCAACAGAAGCCGTCCGCACCGGACATGGGCACCGCGGTCTTGCAATCGGCCAGCCGGGCACCGACGTTCGGGGTGCGCCCGAGCCACGTGGTCAGGGCGACCGGCGCGAGTTGGGCGTAGCTCTGCTCGGCCGCGACCACCTGCTGTCGGGCGGAGCCGTCGAAGGCGAGCCCGAAAGTGCTCGCGTCCGTCACCGTGATCGGCGCGTCGGGATCGGTGATCAGCGCCTGGGCCGATCCGGGTAACACGACCGCCGCGGTCGCCCCCAGCAGGAGGCTCACCGCCGCAGCCACGAACCCGCGTCTTGTTCTGCCGGTACTCCGCATCGAATCCGCCTCGCCTTCGCGTTCTCCAGGCGGAGCAAGGGACTCGATCCGCCTGCTGCTACGGCGAACAACCTACCGGTCGGACGGCGCCCGGCGCCGCGACGAACTTGCGAATCGCATGGGAATTCCCTTGCGCCCAAAGCCCGTTCACCCCGATCGAAAACCCGCAAAGCACCGACAACACCGACGAACCCCACAACCGGCTCACCGAACCGGCACGTCGTACACCACCAGCATCGTCGCGGCCGACCGGCACGCAGCGGCGCCCCGAGGCGGCTCGGACAGGGTCAGCGCCGGCACGCCGTCCGGGCCGACGTCGACCCGCGTCCCGACCTCGACCGCCGCGGCGGGCGTGCGGCAGTACGGCACCGCGAACGCGAAGCGCCGGTCCCGGGTGCGCGGCGGCAGCACCGGCACCGCGTCCCGAGGCAGACCCAACTCCGCGCTCCAGCCCGACAGTTCCGCCGCATCGGCCAGCTCCCGCGAGCGCACCCCCGGGGGCGGCGACTGCGTCGGTGTGTCGAAGACCCGCTGGGCGACCAGCAGTCCGGTCCCCGGATCGCGCGGCTTCCGGCCCTGGAAGTGCGGTTGGGCCGGCAGCTTGTCGCGCGGCACCTCGAAGCGCGCCACCAGCGGCATCTCGTCGAAACACTCGCGCTGCTCCGGACCGGTTTCCAGGTCCAGGGCCAACGCGGAGCCGTCCAGATACAGTCGCGCGCTCTTCGTCTGGGCACACCTGGTGCCCATCGAAATGCTCACCACGGCGCTGCGGGCGAAGTCCACCCCGGGCTCAGCGGCGGCCGGGCGGCCCGGCGTGAGGTGGGACAGGATCACCCGGTCCTCCTGGGGGGTGCGCGCGACATACAGGCCGTGCACGGCCGAAACGGAACCCACGGTCAGGGTCCGCACGTCGATCCGCACCCCGGGCACCGGCGCGACGACCGCCCGGGCCGGCGTGTCCCGCGCCTCGATCACCCCGACGGCGATCCCGACCGCGACCACCATCGCGACCACGACCCACCAGGCCCGCCGCCGCCTCGTCCTTGCCGCACCCGTCTCGATCATGCCGATGCGACGCACGCTCCCCCGCCCCGGTTCCCCGCTCCGCTCGGATCGTTCACCGCACCCGGGTGGGCGGCGCCTTCCGCCAGACGAGGACCTCGGTGCTCGGCTGCCGTTCGGAGAACCGCCCCGACGCGGACGCCTGCCGCAGGAGCCGACGCAGGTCCGCCTCGAAGTCGTCGCGCCGGGCACCGAACAGGTGCGGGGCCGAGAACGACATCGAGAACACCCGGGCGACCACATCCGCACAGGTGCGTTCGAGTTCCTGCCCGCCGGGAACGACCAGGCGCCGATCCGGGACGAAGCCCGCGCGGGCGAACACCTGCGCCTCACCGCCGGGTGTTCCCTCCCGCAGCAACCCGCGGCCGGCCCGCCGGATCGGCCCCAGGTAGTGCCCGACCAGCTCGTCCACCGCCGCCCGGGGCACCGCCGGATGCGGCAGGCCGTCGACGGTGCGTGGTTCGGACTTCAGGTCGCAGATGTGTACCAGCGCCCCGCCCGGCGTGAGCATCTCCCGGATCGCGGCCGCCACCCGGTCGCGCTCCATCCAGTGGAACGACTGCGCGAAGGTCGCGACCGTGAACACGCCGAGTCCGGCGGGCAGTTCCTCGGCCCGCGCCCGCACCCAGCGGGTCTTCCCGGCGACGCCCCGCGCGGCGGCACCGCGGCCGGCCCGGGCGATCATCCCGCTGTCCGGATCCACGCCGACGATCTCGCCGAACACGTGTGCCAGGCCCAGGGCGACCGTGCCGGGACCACATCCCACGTCGATCAGCCGCCCACGCCCGTCGAGCGTCAACGCCTCGGTGAGGGCGTCGGCCAGGCCGGGCGCGTACGGAAGGCGCCCTCGCTCGTAGTACTCGGCCGTGCCCGCGAACAGGCTCTCGTCCCACTCCCAACCGGCTTCCACGCGGCCCTTTGTACCTCGAAGCGGGCCGCCCGCGCCGAGTCGGCGTGACCGGGTGGGCCCCGAGGCGGTTGATGGGGCATGGGTGGCAGGAGCCGGGTGCGGGGCGGGGTGCCGGCGTTCACCGCGCCGCCACCGACCCCGATCCGCGCCGACCTACGCCTTGGTCGCGCGCAACGAGTAGATCAGCGGCACCCGCGGATGACCTGCGGGGAAGCGATGGATCCCGTGCTCCTGCTCCAGGATCGGAAAACGAGCGAAGAGGGAGAAGGCGTGTTCGTGCAGGAACTCCAGGCGCAGCCCGGCCGCCGTCAGCGCGCTGACCACGTCGCCGATGCCGTGTTGCCACTCGACCGTGACGTTCGCGGAGGTCGGCGCGGCCAGGTCGGCATAGGTGCCCGGCTCGTCCCACACCAGCGCGTCGCGGCGGAAGTAGTCCAGTTCGACGGTGCGGCCGTCCTCGGCCAGGACGTCGGCGAACGGGTGGAACTCGGCCAGGTACAGAAAGCCGCCCGGGGCCACCAGCGCGGCCACCGTACGGGCCCAGCGTTCCACGTCCGGGAGCCAACACAGCGCGCCCAGGCCGGTGTAGACGATGTCGAAGGTCCGGCCTTCGAGGGTGTCGACGGCGTCGTACACGTCGGAGGTGACGAATCGGGCCGTGTCGACCCCGATCCGCGCGGCGAGGTCGCTCGCGGCGGCCACGGCCGGCTCGGAGAAGTCCAGGCCGGTGACGGTGGCGCCGCGGCGGGCCCAGGACAGGGTGTCCAGACCGATGTGGCACTGGAGGTGGAGCAGTGTCCGACCCGCGACGTCGCCCACCTCGGCGAGTTCGAAGTCGCGCAGGGCGTCCTTGCCGGCAACGAAACCGGCCACGTCGTAGAACTCGCTCGCGGTGTGGATCGGGACCCGCTCGTCCCAATTGGCCTGATTGAACGCGCGCCAGTCCGCCGTGTCGGGGGTCTTCGTCATGACCGGCCACGCTAATCGGCCGCCCGGCCGGTCTCAACCGAAATTCCGCCGGTGCCCGCCCCGCCTACCTGGCCGGCTCGGCCTTCGGAGTCCCCTCGGCCGGTTTCGGGATGTCGACCACAGGCGCATCGCCCTCCCGGCTCTCCCGGCCCTCCCCGCCCACGGCCGGCCGCGACGTCGGTTCGGCGGCGCGGGAGCGGGTGGCGACGATCAGGGCCACCGACCCGACGATGATCAGGCCGCCGAGGTAGACGTTCGGGCCCACCGACTCGCCCGCGATCGCGGCGCCGAGCAACACCGCGATCACCGGGTTGACGTACGCGTAGGTCGCCACCGTGTCGTTGGGCAACACGGTGTTGACGTAGAGGTACGCGCTGAACGCGACGATCGAACCCGCGAACACCAGCCAGGTCAGGCCGAGCCACGAGGCGGTCGAGATCTCGGCCACGTGCAGCCGGCCGAACTCGCCGCGCAGCGCGGCCAGCACGAGCAGGGCCACGCCGGCGGTGATCATCTCCAGCGAGGCGACCACGAGCGGGTGCCTGGGCAGCGGCGCGGTCCGCGCGTACACCGAGCCGGCCGCCCACAACACGCACGCGATCAGGACCATCACGGTGCCGCCCGCGTGTACGTCGCCGCCCGGGCCGCCGACCAGGACACCGATCCCGACGGTGCCCAGGAGCAGTGCGAGCAGGACCGCGCCCGACACGCGGGTCCGGGTCACCAGCGCGTTGATCAGCACCATCCACACCGGCACCGTGGCCACGATCAGCGCGGCGAACCCCGAGTCGAGGTGTTGTTCGCCCAGGCTCACCAGGCCGTTGCCGCCGACCAGGAGCAGACCGCCGATGATCGCCGCCGAGCGCAGGTGCGGCCAGGTCGGTCGCTGGGCACCTCGCGCGTGCCGGGGGCCGACGACCGCGAACATCAGCAGCCCCGCGATCAGGAACCTGGCGCCGGCCGCGAGCAGCGGCGGGATCGTCTCGATCGCGTACCGAATGCCCAGATACGTCGAACCCCACAGGATCCAGACGGTCACGAGCGCGGCCCACGGCAACAGTCGATCCCTCATTAGAGGAGACAAGGCGATCCCCATACCTCAGTAAGTTAAGTAGAAGCGGCTGATAGCCTTTTTTAGAGTAGGTCCCACTCATTCGCAGAAACAAGGGGATTCGATGACACGGCCACTGGACGACATCGACCGGACGCTGCTTCGCGCGCTGAGCAACGACGGACGGCGCACGGTGCGCGCGCTCGCCAAGTCGGTGGACCTGTCCGAACCGGCGGTCCGCGATCGTCTCCAGCGGCTGGAGCGGGACGGGGTGATCACCGGCTACCACGCGGCCTTCGCGCCCGAGGCGGTCGAGGCCGGCACCGCCGCGTTCATCGCCTTGCGCTTCGATGCCGGAAAGGTGGCCCGGGACCAGGTGGAGGCGGCGATCCGACGCGAGCCGGCCGTACTGGAGGCACACGAGGTCGCGGGCGAGGACTGCTTCTGGATCAAGGTCCGGGTGGCCTCCACGGCCGACCTGGCGGAAACCCTCGACCGCATCCGGTCGGTCCCGGTGATCCGCGGCACCGGCACCACGATCGTGTTGCGTACCGTCTTCGAACGGCCGCTGCTGTCCGCCGAGATCGACGCCTCGGCACCGTCCACCGCGCGGCCCGAGGAGGATCCGGCGTCCTGAGCGAGCGCGGTCACGGTGCCCGCCGTGCCGGCACGCGGGCGCGCACGGAGGGACAGTGGAAGGCAGCACCGCATTCGAGGCGGGTTCCCCAGGGTGATCGGGAGCTGTCATGACAACCGGACGCCGGCCCGTGGTGGTCGGAGTGGAGAATTCGGCGGCGGGCCTGCTCGCCGTCGACTGGGCCGCGGACGAGGCCGTACGACACGGGTTGGCGCTGCGGCTGGTACACGCGTCGGAATGGCCGGCCGAGCCGGCCGGAGTGGAGGCCACGTATCAGGCCGCCCGGCACGACGGTCGATTGAACACCGCACACGCCTTCGACTGGTCGGTCGACACCTATCACGAGGCCGGCGCCGGGGCCACCGTCCCGCGCCTGAGTTGGGCCGAGCGGCGCCGGGAGGCCCACGACGCGCTGTTGGAGCGGGCCAGGACCGTGGCGGTCACCGGCCGACCGGGGTTGTCGGTGAGCATGGCGACGGTCGAGGGCCGCCCGGTGGACGTCCTGCGTGCCCAGGCCCCCGAAGCCGCCATGCTCGTGCTCGGCTCGCGCCGGTTGTCGGCGCTGACCGAACTGTTCACCACGGGCAGCATCGCGATTCCGGTGAGTGCGCACGCGCCGTGCCCGGTGGCGGTGGTGCGCGGACCCGAACCCGCCGCAGGTGTGCCGCCGACGGTGGTGGTCGGGGTCGACGGATCGGCCGGCTCCGAGCCCGCCGTCGGCTACGCGTTCGAGACCGCCTCGTTGCGCGGCGCGGGCCTGCGGGCGGTTCTGGTACGCCCGCCGACGCCGAACATGGTCGCCGCGTTCGGCAGCGAGTCCGAGGTCGACGAGGCGCTGATCCGCCTGGGCGAGACGCTCGCCGGGTGGGGCGAGAAGTACCCGGACGTACCGGTGGAGCGGGTGACGATCCTCGGCCACCGGGTCCGCGGCCTGGCCGACGCCGCCCAGGACGCGCTGTGCCTGGTGGTCGGCTCGCGCGGGGTGGGCGGCTTCCGCGGCATGCTCCTCGGCTCGGTCACCCACGGTCTGATCCACCACGCGCCCGGGCCGCTGGTGATCGTGCCGCGATCGGGGGACCCGCGGTGACCGTGCGCGGGCCGGCGACGCGGCTGCGGGCCGGGTGGTGGGCGAGCAAACCGGCCCGCCTCACGCCGCGGCGTATGCGCAGGCCCGTTCGGCGATGGTGACGGGCACGCCCTCGGTGCCGGTGAGCAGGGTTCGGCAGGCCGATACGCCGGCCGGACCGTTGCCGCCGTAGCCGCAGGCGGTGCCGCCGATCATCGAGTCGTATCCCGCCACGGCGAGGTAGGCCACGCACGCGGATGGAGTGGCGTGGGCGGTGGGGGCGGTGGCGAAACCGGCCAGGATCACGGCCGACGTGCCGAGGGTTGCGGCGATGCGACGGGAAGTGCGCACGAGTCACCTGCTTCTTTCGGTCGCGGACACGAACAAAGCGGCGTCGCCCACGTGTTCGGGCGGCGGACCCGGGCCGACCCCACACCGGCCCGCCCGTCACCGTAGGGCGATCCCCGGGTCCGGACAAGCCCTGCAATCACGCCTGTTGTCGGCCGAAACCCGCTCTTTCCGCGCCCACTTCGCGTGCGCGCGGCGCCTCCTGCACGCGCTTCGCCCCCATCTCCCCCATCGCCCCCACCGCCTCGCTCGCCTCCATCGCTTGCTTCGTGTACTTCCCGGGAAGCATGCGTGCGCAGTCGTCCTGCCTCCCGTGGAGGCTGCGGAAAGCCTCCTCGGGTCGGACGCGGGGACGATGGCCTGCGGGCGAGAGTTGTCCGGGTAAGGAATCAACCACGCGGGGCGCCCGATCCGGAGAGGGCGGGCGCTTCCCTCCACCGACGGGGCGCACGCTGTGGACCACGCGGCAACGCACGACAAGACCGGCAACGACCGCAGCAGGGGCGAGGATGCGAGTGGCGACGGCCATGCGGAAGCCGGCGGTGCCGCCGAGGCCGGGGCCGATGTCGACGCAGGGGCCGGAGCCGCCGACACCGGCGTCGCGGTCGCCGACGAAGGCGGGGGCGGCGACGCCGGCGCGGGCCGGGAAGCCGCGACGCCCGTCCCCGACCGGCCGCCCCGGTCCCGGTTGCGCCGCTGGACCCGCCGGATCGCGTTGACCTGTGCCGTCACGCTGGTTGCCGTGACCATCGCGTCGTTCGGCTACAACGCCTTCACCGACGACCGCGCCGATCCCCCGGCGGGGCTGACCTACGTACAGGCGGCCGACGTCCGCACCCGCTACCAGACCTGGGGCACCTCCGGATCGCCGGTGGTCCTGGTGCACGGGGCCTTCGAGTCGGTCGACACGTGGTCGCGGCTGGCTCCGTTGCTGGCGCGCAATCATCGGGTCTACGCCCTCGACCTCACCGGCTACGGATACAGCCAACGGCGCGGGCCGTACACGGTCGACCACCTGACCCGCCAACTCCTGGGCTTCCTCGACGCCATGCACCTGGGCGGCCCCGACGAACGACCATTGCTGGTGGGGCATTCCAGCGGCGCGGCGATGGTCGCCGAGGCCACGCTGCGCGCGCCGGAGCGGATCGGCGGCGTCATGCTCCTGGACGGTGACGCACTCGACACCGGCGCCGGGCCCCCGGCCGCGTTGCGGTACCTGCTGATCGATCCGTTTCGCACCAGCCTGCTGCGGATCGGGCTCGGCACCGACTGGTTGATCCGCAAGGTGTACGGCGCGCAGTGCGGCCCCGAGTGTCCCCGACTCGACCGGGCCGGTGTCGAGGAATGGCGGCGGCCCTTTCGGGTGGCGGGCGCCGAGGGCGCGTTGTGGGACATGCTCGGCGAGGGCGTACTCGGCATCTCCGCCCGGCGGTTGGCCCTGTTGCACGACCTGCGGTTGCCCAAGTCGGTGGTCTTCGGCGCGAACGACGACGTCTTCGACGACGACACCCCCGTCGACACCGCGACCCGGATCGGCGCACCGCCACCGACCCTGATCCCCAAGTCCCGCCATCTGCCGATGATTTCCGCCCCCGAAGCGGTCGCCTCCGCAATCGACGCCCTGATACCCCCACCACCCGCCGCAGCAGCCGCCCCGGCCGGCTGAGCCCCGGGCCCACGTCCACGCTCCCGCCCGCGATCGCATGGCACGGGCAAAGAGGACGAATGTGCCCGCCCGGTTGTCCGATCCCGAACCCGCTTATACGTTCCATGGATGCAGGCCAGGACGCGAACCGATCCCAGCGCGTCACCGGCGGGAAGACAGGAGTGACCGACGATGGTTCAGGTGGACACGACGGTTCCACACTCGGCTCGGATGTACGACTACGTCCTGGGCGGCAAGGACAACTACCTCGCCGACCGCGAGGCGGCCGAGGAAGCCCTGAAGGTGTGGCCCGAGTTGTGGACGAGCATGCGGGTCAACCGGGCGGTGATGCGGCGGATGGCGCACTGGCTGGTCACCGAGGGCGGCATCCGCCAGTTCCTCGACATCGGTACCGGCATCCCCACCTCGCCGAATCTGCACGAGGTCGTGCAGGACACCGCGCCCGAGTCGCACGTGGTGTACGTCGACAACGACCCGATCGTGCTGGTCCACGCCCGCGCCCTGCTCTCCAGTGCGCCGCAGGGCCGCACCGCCTATGTCGAGGCCGACATGCGCGACGCCGACCGGTTGTTCTCGACGCCCGAGTTGCGCGAGACCCTGGACCTCGATCGGCCGGTGGGGGTGACGGTGATCGCGATGCTGCAGTTCGTCGAGGATGCCGCCGGGCTGATCGACAAGCTGACGGCACCTCTCGCCCCGGGCAGCTACCTGGCGATCACGGCGGCGACGGCGGACCTGGCGGTCGGCTCCACCGCGTTGGCCGAGGTGTACACCCGCCGGGGCATACCGATGTACCTGCGCACCCGCGACGAACTGGCCGCCCTGTTCGCCGAGCGCTGCGATCTCGTCGAGCCGGGCGTGGTACCGATGCAGCACTGGCGCCCGGCCGACGGCGAGCAGCCGGTCGGCGTCGAACAGACCAACATGTTCGCCGCCGTCGGCCGGATCCGCTGACCCGCCCACGGCCTGCCGCCCACCGCCGACCGGGTCCGGAATGACCCGGTTCGGAAGTGTGTTCCGACGATGGAATCATGGAGGGAACGCTAAGGAGTCGATCGCATGGGATTCATGGTGTGGCCGTGCACGCTCGGTAGCCGAAGCGTTCTCGAACGTGCGGAACACGTGCTGATCGGGCTCAGTCCCTGGAACAGCTATTACAAGCCACGCAGAGTCGAGGCCCTGGTGCGGTGGGGGTGTGCGAACTTCGTGCGGGTCGACGTCTTCGTCCCCGGCGACGAGGCGGCACACACCCTGACCGCCGCCGGCGTCCAGCCCGCGGAGGCCGCCCGGCGCGCCCGGTATGCCGTCGGCCGGCTGCGCAGCCCCGCGCGGCGCGGCCTGCGCAACGCGGGCGTGGCCGAACCGGAGCACCACCTGCACACCTGGACGCAGTTGTCCGAACGACCCGCGTATCAACATTCGCTGAAGCGGGTCCGCGACGCCTACGACATGGACGAGGCGGTGCGTGCGGCCTGTCGAGACACCGCGCGCGGAGCGGTCCGGCGGGTCGCCGGGCAAGAGCCGACCGAGGAACAGATAGACCACGCCGTGAGCTACGCGCTCGCCGAGTTGCCGCTGGTCCTGGACGGGCCGGCGATATTCGGGACCACGACGTCGCTGTTCGTCTACCACCGCGAAATGGATCTCCTGGCGCCGTTCATCAACGGCGAGTCGACCGACCTTCGTCCCGCACCCGGTCAGGGATACGCCGTGGTACGGCCGCCCGACCAGGACGCGACGCCCGCCTGGCTCTCCCAGCACTCGCCCGAGGGCCGAGCAACCCCACCCGCGGCCGGCGCCACCGAGTCGACCCCGAATCCGCTGCCCCGTCCCTGACACCCGACACCGGACCGTTCCTCCCGACACCCACCCGACCCCGACCCGGACACCGCCGGACACCGCCCGCACCATGATCCGGGCCTTGTTTTCCACGCGCGTCGACAATAGATTCCGCCCCCGCAGACAATCAGGCCCGAGCCTGCGCGAGGCCGGGCCGATATCGGTTCCGCCTGCCCCGGCGCCCGAGAAGGGAGATCCTCGTAGGACGGGGGCGCGACACCGCGGCGGCCGTGCAGCAGGGGGGCGACGATCGGGGTCAGGGGGACGCCGCGCGGGCAGGGGGGCGCGGAGGGGCGCGGGCCACTACGGGTGTTGCTGGTGGTGGACGACCTGCGCATCGGCGGCGCACAGCGGCAAGTCGCGGGATTGGCAGGCGCGTTGGCGTCGTGTGGGCACACGGTGGTGCTGGCGTGCACCGAGGACGGGCCGGCCGGTGCCGAACTCGCCGCCGCGGGCGTGTCGATCGTCGTGCTGGGCCGGCACCGGGTGGCCCGCCTGGTCAGTCCGATGCTGGCGCTGCGGATCGCGCGCTTGGCCAGGGTGGGCCGCTTCGACGTGGTCCATGCGCACGTGCATGCCGCCACGATGGCCGCGGCCCTCGCCGGCCGACTCGCCCGGGTCCCGGTGGTGGTGACCGAGCACAGCATGGCGTCCTGGCGCGGGCCCCTGGCCCGCGCGTACAGCCGCCCGTTGTACCGCCGATGTGCCCTGGTCCTGGCCGTCTCCGAGCAGATCGCGGACCGGCTGCGCCGGCTCGACCGGGTGCCCACCACACGTGTCCGAGTGGTGGGCACCGCGGTGTTCGGCGCCACACCGGCGGCCCTCCCGGACCGACACGATGCGCCGGTGACGGTCGGGGTGGTCGGCCGGCTGGAGCCGGAGAAGGGCGTGGAGTTCTTCCTGCGCGCCGCCGCGTGCCTCGCGGATCGACACCCTCGGGTGCGCTTCACCGTCGTGGGCGACGGCCGACTGCGCGGGGAACTGCACGCGCTGACACGGCATTTGCGACTGGGCGACCGGGTGCACTTCGGCGGCATGTGCACCGACGGCCCGGCGGCGGTGGCCGCCCTGGACATCCTGTGCGTCCCGTCCCTGACCGAGGGCGCCCCACTGGTCGTCCTGGAGGCGATGGCCGCGGGCGTACCCGTGATCGCCACCACCGTCGGCGCCATCCCGCACCAACTCGGCCACGGCCATGCGGGCATCCTGGTCGAACCCACCGACGTGGCCGCCCTGGCCCGGGCCCTGGACACGCTGCTGACCCACCCGCACGAGCGCCGACGCCTGGGCCGAGCCGGCCGACACCGCCTGTCCGGCCTCGCGAACGCCGACGCGGTGACCGCCGCCGTCTGCACGGCCTACCGCGACGCACTCCACCCCGCGGACGACGGCGGCAGGCCCGACCGGCACGGGTGAGCGTGCCGGCCGGGCCTGCCGCGCCGCGCGTGGCCCACGGCTACCCGGCAACCCACGGGACGTTGCCCGTGTTGCCCGCCCGACCGTTCTCGGTGCAGTGTGCGGGCGGCGTGCTCCCGTACACGTACTGGACGAAGTCGCGCAGGTCGTTGCGCCAGTAGTCCCAGGTGTGTTCACCGGGACCCGTGCAGTAGCGGGGCGTGAACGAGCCGCCGATGACCGTGCGCAGTCCATCGTTCCACGTCTTGATGTCGGACTCCCCCTGACCGCTGGGCACGCCCTGGCCGTTGGCGCCGCCGGAGTACATCGCGAACTTGCCCGCGTAGCCCGCGTACTTGCCCGCCGCAGCCATGCCCACCGGGGTGATCGCCGTCCAGTTCGCCTGCGGCCCGTAGACCGCTTCGGCGCGTTCCAACGGGGTACCGAACACCCGGTAGTTCGGATCGGCCAGACCGTTCCAGGAGGTGGCCGCACCGTAGCCGAGCATCGAATCGGCCACCCGGTTCAACGCACGATCGTCGGCCAGCGTGGTACCGCCCGAGAACGCCCCCACGGCGGAGAACTCGTCCCGCAGGTCGGCGGCGTAGCGCAGCGCGCCGAGCCCGCCCATCGACACACCCGCGATCGCACGTCCCGAACGGTTGTCGACGGTGTTGAAGTTCGCGTCGATCCAGGGCACCAACTGCCGCAGGTGGAAGGTCTCCCACTGCGGCGCGAAGTTGCCCCGGGTCTGTCCCGCCCAATCCGTGTACCAACCGGCCTTGCCGCCCTCGGGCATGACCACGATGCCCTTGAACGTGCGCCGATCGATCGTGTTCAGGATGTCGCCCGCGTCGGACTTGGACCACTGCTCGAAGTCGCCGAACCCGCCGTGCAACAGGTAGAGCACCGGATACGCCTCGGCCGGATCGTTCACGTAGTCGTCGGGCAGCCAGATCCGCACCTTGACCGGCACCTCGACCGGGTCGATCGAGGGCGTACCGCCGCGCGGCCGCATGATCGCCGAGGTGGTCATCGTCGCGTCGAACATCCTGCGGTCGCTGAGCAGATTCGAGTTCGTCCACTGGGTGAGTGTGATGCCGTGCGAGTTCGCCGCCGGCAACGGCGGTGCCGGCGGCGGCGGAAATGCCTGCGCCCGGGTCGGCAGGCCCAGTACGGCCGCCACCAGCGCCACCGCGACCGCGAACACCGTCGCGACGCGGCGGGCCGGTCGACCGGTTTGCCCCGGTCCCTGCGCTCGCTTCGTGCCGACTGTTGCGTTCGTGCCGATGGTTCCGTCCGTGCCGTCCACGACCACCCCCGACGGCTGTTCGCCGTATCGATGTGCCCCACGCGGGCCCGACCTGGCGCAACCCTGGCCGAGCCGACCCCGGCTGTCCTCCCGCACACGGTGGACATCCCGGGTAAACCTGGGCGGTAGCCCCGGTGCCGGCTGCACCGACCGCGGTACGGCAACGACCCGCCGCACCCGAACGCGGCGTTGCCCTCACGCCCGCGTCAATGTCTACGGTCGTACGAACGCAGCCCCGGGTCCGCGCCCGCCCACACCCGCGCACCCCTGAGCCGCCGCACCCACGCACCCTCATCCGACGATTCGAGGACACCCATGCCTTTCCTCCTGCACCTGGACGCCAGCATCCGCCACACCGGCTCGGTGTCCCGCGAACTCTCCGCCCACTTCGCCGCACGCTGGCGGGCCACCCACCCCGACGGCGGCTACACCCACCGCGATCTGGCCGCCGAACCCGTCCCGCACCTCACCCACGAGGTCCGCGAAGCCCTGCTCGACCCCAGCCGAGGCCACGGCGAACCACCGCACGAACGAGCCCTGACCGAGGCATTGAACGCCGAGCTGCGCGCGGCGGACACCATCGTCCTGGGCGTGCCCATGTACAACTACTCGATCCCGTCGACGGTCAAGTCCTGGTTCGACCGCATCGTCACACCGGCCAACATGGTCCCGCCCGACGGCACTCCCGGCCCACTGGCGGGCACCTCGGTCGTGGTGGTCACCGCGAAGGGCGGCTCCTACGCACCCGGCACACCACGCGAGGGCTGGGATCACCAGGAGCCGTACCTGCGGGCGGTGCTGCGCTCGATCGGCCTCGCGGACGACCTGGAGTTCGTGCACGCCGAGCTGACCCTGGCCGCGGTCGTCCCGGCGATGTCCGCACTCGAGCCGCTGGCCGAGGAGTCGCTGAGCCGGGCCTACGCGACCCTCGAAACACTGGCCGCCCGCACCGGCTGACCGGGATCGGCGGGTAGGTGCCGAGGGCGAACCACCACACCGGGCCTCGACGACCGCGCCCCCGCGATCCGATCCCGCAGACAGCGGGTCGGGCACCCGGCACCGGATGGACGCACGCGACGTCGATCGGTTCCCGGCGGATCAGCCGCCGTTCACCGTCACCTTCGAGACGGCGCCTTCCGAGAGTTGCCACCGGTCCACGATCCGCCGGTACTCGCCGGCGGCGATCAGCCGCTCCAATGCCTGCCGGACCGCGTCGCGCAATTGCGGATCGGTGTTGCGGAAGGCGATGCCGTACGGCTCGGCCTCGATCTGTCCCTGCGCGACCCGGAGGCCGTCGGCCGAGTTCCGGGCGGCATACACGGCGGCGGGGTAGTCGAACAGGCCCGCGTCGGCTTCGCCCTGCCGGATCCGTGTGGTCGCTTCGACCATGGTGGCGACACCGACCTTGGTCACGCCGCCGCCGGATCCGCACTTGCCGCCCGCCTCGGTGGCGAGATCGTCCTGGAACGCGCCCTTGAGGATCACCACCCGGCACCCGCACAGGTCGGAAAGGCCCTGGATGCGCCGAGGATTGTCCTTGGCGACCAGGATCGCGGTGCCGGCCCGGAAGTAGTCGACGAAGTCGATTCCGTCCGCCCGCCGCGCCGGTGTGTCCACCATCGAGGACATGATCAGGTCGATGCGGCCCGACTTGAGCGCGGGCACCAGCGCATCGAAGGTCGAGGGCCGCAACTCCAGGGCGACCCCGAGTTGTTCCCCGATCGCCTTGGCCAGATCGGCGGTCATCCCGATCACCGTCCGGCCGTCGGCGTCGAGGAACTCGTTGGGCGGATAGGCGGCGTCCACCCCGACGGCGAGCGGTTGCCCGTTCCGGTACTTCTCCGGCAGCAGCCCCGCCGACGGAGCACCGGTGTTCACACCGGAACCCACCGGCGGCTGCGAGCCGTTCGCGCCCGGCGCACCCCCCGATACCTTGTTTCCCGGCGAACTCGCACCCGGCGACTCCTTGTTCGCCACCGCGCCGGTACGCCCGCCCTCGTCGCGGGTGAACAGGTACGCGCTCCCGCCCGCGAGCGCTGCGGCCACCACCGAGCCGCCGATCAACAACCGACGGCGCGGCATGCCGGAATCCTTCGTGACCGGCGCGAACGGCACGGCCGGCGCCTGGTCCGGAACCGGCGACCATCCGGGAACCGGCGCCCGCGCGGGTCGGGGCGGCGGCGGTACGGCAGCGGGCGCCCGCGCGGGTCCGGGCGGCGGCGGCACCGGCCCGGCCGGCGCAGTCGGCGCGCCGGCCACGGCCTCCGGCGGCTGCCTCGGGTACGTCGGCGGCACACCCCCCGCCCCCGCCTCCGTCGGCCCCGCCTCCGTCGCCCCGTCTCCCCCGGCCGGTTCCGCACCAGCGCCGAATGCGCCGCCGGCAGCCAGTCGTCGGCCGCCGGCCGCGCCGACTCGCCCAGCAGTTCGAGGAGCCGTTCCGGCGTCGGCCGCTCCGCCGGATTCTTGCGCAGACAGGCCGCGACCAGGGGCCGCAGCCCCGCCGGCACCGCGTCGAGCCGAGGCTCCTCGTAGACCACCCGGAACAGCAGTTGGGCCGGGTCCCCCGTCCCGAACGCCGGCACGCCCGCCGTGGCGTAGGTCAACACCAGGCCGACCGCGAACACGTCGCTCGCGGGCCCGACCTCGTCGCCCCTGGCCTGTTCCGGCGACAGGAAGCCCGGCGAGCCGACCAGATGCCCGGTCCGGGTCAGCTCGCTCGTCCCGTGCACCTGTCGGGCGATGCCGAAGTCGATCACCCGGGGGCCGTCGGCGGTGAGCAGCACGTTGGACGGCTTGAGGTCGCGATGCACCAGGCCGACCGCGTGGATCGCGGTCAGCGACTCGGCCAACCCGGCGGCCAGCAGCCGCGCGCTCGACTCGGGCAGCGGACCGTGTGCGGTCACCGCCTGGGTCAGCGAGGGTCCGGTGAGGTATTCGGTGGCCAGCCACGGTGTCTCGGCCTCGGCGTCCGCGTCCACGAACGCGGCCGTCCAGAAGCCGCCGATCCGCCGCATCGCCGCGATCTCGGCCGCGAACCGCCGCCGAAAGTGCGGATCGGCGGCCAGTTCGGCGTGCACGGTCTTGACCGCCACCAGCCGCCCGCCGGGCGATCGGGCCAGGAACACCCGCCCCATGCCGCCGGCCCCCAACCGGCCCAGTACCGCGAACGAACCGATCCGCTGCGGATCCTGTGCCTCGACCGCGTCCACCACGTGCCCCGACTCCCACCTGTCGATACGTCGAAGGCATCACCGTACGGGATCGCCGATCACCCGACGGATCGCCCCGATCGGGTCGGGCGGCCCCTCCGCGTTACTCCGCCCGGCCCACCGTCGGCGCGGCTCGACGTGCAGGGGGGCATCGCAGGCCATCGAATGTAGGGGCCAGCTTTTCCCTGCCGAGGAGTTCGACGTGAAGCCCGTCGCCCTGTCGCCGAAGGCCCGCGAAGATGCCCTGACCGCCCTGGGATCCGGCCGCGAGCTGGACATCCTGGTCATCGGCGGAGGTGTCGTCGGCGCCGGATGCGCGCTGGACGCCGTCACCCGGGGCCTGAGCGTGGGCCTGGTCGAGGGTCGGGACTGGGCCAGTGGTACCTCCAGTCGCTCCAGCAAACTCATCCACGGCGGGCTGCGCTATCTGGAGATGCTGGACTTCCGGCTCGTCCAGGAGGCGCTGCGCGAGCGCGGTCTGCTGGTGCAACGGTTGGCTCCGCACCTGGTGCGCCCGGTGAAGTTCCTGTATCCGCTGACCCATCGCGGGTGGGAGCGGTTGTACGTGGGCGCCGGGGTGCTCCTGTACGACACGATGGGGATGACCTCCGGCAATTCCCGGGGCCTGCCGCATCACCGGCATCTGAGCAGACACCGGGCCCTGGACGAGGTGCCCGCCCTCAAGTCGGACGCGCTGATCGGCGCGGTGCAGTACTGGGACGCGCAGGTCGACGACGCCCGGCACACCATGACCATCACCCGGACGGCCGCCGCGTACGGCGCGCAGGTGGCCAACCGGACCCGGGTCACCGGCTTCCTCCGCCAGGGCGAGCGGGTCACCGGCGCAACCGTCGTCGACGTCGAGTCGGGCCGGGTGTTCGAAGTGCACGCCAAGCAGGTGATCAACGCGACCGGCGTGTGGACCGACGACACCCAGGCGATGGCCGACACCCGGGGCCAGTTCCATGTGCGCGCGTCCAAGGGCGTGCACATCCTGGTGCCCCGGGATCGGGTGAACTCGCGGTCCGGGTTGATCCTGCGCACCGAGGCCAGCGTGTTGTTCGTGATCCCGTGGGGCCGGCACTGGCTGATCGGCACCACGGACACCCCGTGGGACCTGGACAAGCAACATCCGGCGGCGAGTTCGCGCGACATCGACTACCTGCTGGAGCACGTCAACCGGGTGCTGGCCACGCCGCTGTCCCGGGACGACGTGGAGGGCGTGTACGCGGGGCTGCGACCGTTGCTGGCCGGCGACGCGGCCGAGACCAGCAAGTTGTCCCGGGAACACCTGGTCGGCCATCCCGTGCCGGGCCTGGTGGTGATCGCCGGCGGCAAGTACACCACGTATCGGGTGATGGCCAAGGACGCCGTCGACGAGGCGGTACGCACCCTGGACGGCGCGCGTCCGGGCCCGTCGGTGACCCACGACGTGCCGCTGCTGGGCGCCGACGGATACCAGGCGCTGCGCAATCGCCGGCACAGCCTGGCCCGGGCGTCCGGGCTGCACGTGGTGCGCATCGAGCATCTACTCGCCCGGTACGGCTCGATGATCGGCGAGGTACTCGAACTCATCGAAAAGGACCCGGAGTTGGCCACACCATTGCCCGGCGCGGACGACTATCTGCGGGCCGAGGTGGTGTACGCGGTCACCCACGAGGGCGCGCATCACCTGGACGACGTGCTCACCCGGCGCACCCGGGCCTCGATCGAGTCGTGGGATCGTGGCGTGGAGGCCGCCGAGATCGCCGCGCGGCTGATGGCCGGGCCGCTGGGCTGGGACGAGCAACAGATCCGCAACGAGGTCACGCACTACGGAAAACGGGTCGAGGCCGAACGCGACGCCCAGCGACAACCGGACGACCTCACCGCCGACGCGGCCCGGCTCGGCGCCCCCGACATCGTCCCGGCGCCGTGAGCGCGGGCGCGGGCGCGGTCCCGAAGACCGGCGCCCGACGGGCGCAGCCGGCCCCGCCGCCGAGCGAACGATGGGCGCTCGGCGGCGAGATGGTCGCCGAGTTCGTCGGCACCATGGTGCTCATCCTGTTCGGCGTCGGCGTGGTGGCCCAGGTCGTCGCGGCCGACCTGGGCAACCACGACAGCATCGCGTGGGCCTGGGGCTTCGGGGTGACGTTCGGGGTGTACATCGCCGCGCGCACCTCGGGCGCCCATCTGAATCCGGCGGTTTCGGTGGCGCTCGCGGCCTTCCGCGGCTTCCCGTGGCAGAAGGTGGCGCCGTACGTGCTCGCGCAGACCGCCGGAGCGTTCGTCGCGGCCCTGCTGGTGCGCTGGAACTACACCGAGGTACTGGCCAAGGCCGATCCCGGGCACACGATCAAGACCCAGAGCGTCTTCTCGACACTGCCGGGCAACGGCACGTTCCCGGTCAGCGAGTGGGGGGCGCTGCGCGACCAGATCATCGGCACCGCGATCCTGCTGCTGGTGATCATGGCGTTGACGGACGTGCTCAACACGGCGCCCAAGGCCAACCTCGGCGGGTTGCTGACCGGCCTGTTGGTGGTCGCGATCGGGATGGCGTTCGGCACCGACGCCGGTTACGCGATCAACCCGGCCCGGGACTTCGGCCCTCGGCTGGCCAGCTTCCTGACCGGTTACGACGGGGCGTGGCGCGACCAGTACGGCAATCTGTACTTCTGGGTCCCGATCGTCGGACCGTTGATCGGCGGCCTGATCGGCGCGGCGCTGTACCGCGTGCTGATCGCGCCGTTCCTGCCCCTCGGGGAACAACCGGCGGGCAGGGTGGTCGAGACCGACTGACGCCGTACGGCACATCCGATGCGGCGCGGACAGGTTCGGGCGTCGCCACAGTGGAGGTTCGAGATGGCGGATTTCGTCGCGGCAATCGATCAGGGCACCAGCAGCACCCGGTTCATGGTCTTCGATCACGCCGGCGGGGTGGTCGGGCGCCAGCAGTTGGAGCATCGGCAGATCATGCCGAGGGCGGGGTGGGTGGAACACAGCCCGGTGGAGATCTGGGAGCGCACCCGCTCGGTGGTCGCCAGTGGGCTCAACCACTACAACCTCACGCCCGCCGACTTCGCCGCGCTGGGCATCACCAACCAGCGCGAGACCACGGTGGTGTGGAATCGGCACACCGGCCGGCCGTACTACAACGCGATCGTCTGGCAGGACACCCGTACCGACCGGATCGCCCGCGCGTTGGACCGGGATCATCGGGGCGAGGTGATCCGGGCCAGGGCGGGTCTGCCGCCGTCGACGTACTTCGCGGCGGGCAAGGTGCAGTGGATCCTGGAGAACGTCGACGGGGCGCGCCGGGACGCCGAGCGCGGCGACGCGATCTTCGGCACCATCGACACCTGGTTGTTGTGGAATCTGACCGGTGGGGTGCGCGGTGGTGTGCATGTCACCGACGTCACCAACGCCTCGCGCACGATGCTGATGGACCTTCGCACGCTGGACTGGGACGACGAGTTGTTGTCGTTCTTCGACATCCCGCGCGAGATGTTGCCGACGATCCGCCCGTCGAGTTGTCCGGACGGCTACGGTCGATCGCCCGACGAGAGTCCGCTGGTGGGTATCCCGCTGACCGGCACGCTGGGAGACCAGCACGCGGCCACGGTGGGCCAGGTGTGCTTCGCCGAGGGCGAGGCGAAGAACACCTACGGCACCGGCAACTTCATGCTCCTCAACACCGGCAATCGCATCGTGCGCTCCGAGCACGGTCTGCTCACCACGGTCGCCTACCACTTCGAGGGCCAGGACCCGGTGTACGCGCTGGAGGGGTCGATCGCGGTGACCGGGTCGGCGGTGCAGTGGCTGCGCGACCAGTTGCACATCATCAAGACGGCTCCGGACAGCGAGACGCTGGCCCGGCAGGTCGAGGACACCGCCGGGGTGTACTTCGTGCCGGCCTTCTCCGGCCTGTTCGCGCCGTATTGGCGCAGCGACGCGCGCGGCGCGATCGTCGGGCTCGCCCGCTATCACCACGTGGGCCACATCGCCCGGGCCACGCTGGAGGCGATCTGCTACCAGAGCCGGGACGTGGTGGACGCGATGGCCAAGGACTCCGGTGTGCAACTGAGCGTGTTGAAGGTGGACGGCGGGGTCACCGACAACAGCCTGTGCATGCAGATCCAGGCCGATGTGCTGGGTGTTCCGGTGATCCGGCCGACGGTCCCCGAGACCACCGCGCTGGGCGCGGCGTACGCCGCCGGTCTCGCGGTCGGTTTCTGGCGGGACACCGACGAGTTGCGGGCCAATTGGAATCAGGACGCCCGCTGGGAGCCGGAATGGGATCGCGAGCGCCGGGAGAGCGGCTACGCCGACTGGAAGCGGGCGGTGCACCGCACGTTGGACTGGGTGCCCAACGGGTGACCCGGTCGGGCCGGGAACGGCTCGTGCCCGCCCCCGGCCCGGGGGTCAGGCCACGCGGGCGCCGCCGGCGGGCTGCCCGGTCGGGGTGATGCCCAGGTTCTCGCGCAGGGTGGCGCCGGTGTAGTCGGTGCGCAGCGAGCCGCGCTCCTGGAGCAGTGGGACGACCTTGTCGACGAATTCGTCCAGGCCGGTGGGGGTCAGGTGGGAGCCCACGATGAAGCCGTCCGAGCCGTCCTGCTGGACGAACGTGTCGATGCGTTCGGCCACCTGCTCGGGGGTTCCGACGAACTCGGTGCGGCCGAACACGTGGATGGCCAGGTCGCGCAGCGAGAACGCGTTGGCCTCGGCCAACGCGCGCCACTCGGCGACCCGGCGGTGCGCGTCCTCGCCGATCCGGGCCCGCCCCTGGACCAGCGGCGGCCCGTCGGGATCGGGGTCCACGTCGGGCAGCGGGCCGTCCGGGTCGTAGCCGGACAGGTCGCGGTTCCAGACCGTCTCCAGCAGGATCTGCGCGGTGCGTCCGCCGATTTGGCGCCGGGTGATGTCGCGGTGTCGCTCGGCCGCGTCGGCCTCGCTGGTACCGAGCACGAAGGACGCGTGCGGCAGCAGCTTGACCGAACCGGGGGGCCTGCCCTTGCGGCCGGCGCGGGCCTGGATGTCCCGGTAGAACGCCTGTGCCTCGTCGAGGTGGTGGTAGGGCGAGAAGATCGCGTCGGCACCGCCGGCGGCGAAGTCGCGGCCCTGTGGCGATACGCCGGCCTGCAGGATCACCGGCCGGCCCTGCGGGCTCCGTGGGGTGTCGAATCGCCCCGAGATGTCGAACTGCTCGCCGGTGAACGCGAATTCACCGGCCTTGGCGTCGCGCAGGAAGATCCCGGTGTCCCGGTCGGCGGCCACCGCGTCCGCCGCCCAGGAGTCCCACAGTTCGCGGGCGGCGGCCAGGAACTCGCCGGCCCGGGTGTAGCGGTCCTTGCGGTCCAGGAAGCCGCCCCGGCGGAAGTTCGCGCCGGTGAACGCGTCGAAGGAGGTGACCACGTTCCAGCCCGCCCGACCGCCGGACAGGTGGTCCAGGGTGCTCAACTGGCGGGCCAGTTCGTAGGGTTCGTTGAAGGTCGCGTTGACCGTGCCGATCAGGCCCAGGTGTTCGGTGACGGCGGCCAGCGCGCTGAGCACGGGCAGTGTGTCCGGGCGTCCGACCACGTCCTGATCGAAGATCAGGCCCAGGCGTTCGCGCAGGGCCAGGCCCTCCGCGAGGAAGAAGAAGTCGAATCGGCCGCGTTCGGCGGTGCGGGCGACGTGTTCGAAGGTGCTGAAGTCGATCTGGCTGCCGGCCGCGGGATCGGACCACACGGTGTGATGGTTCACGCCTCCCACGTAGGCGCCGAGAATGATCTGCTTGCGCGATGTGCTCATCGGGATGGGTCCCTTCGGACGGTGGCCGGGACGACGGTGGGGTGGGCGGTGGCGGGGCGGGTCACGAGGCCGCCGCCGCGGGCGTGGCGTAGCGGCTGTCCGGGCGCGGCAGGCCGAGTCGGGTGCGCAGCGAACCGGCCGGGTAGCCGGTGCGGAAGACGCCTCGGCGTTGCAGTTCGGGGACCAGTTCGCGGGTGATGGCGTGCAGGTCGTGCGGCACCGCGGCCGGGCGCAGCCGGAATCCGGTCAGTCCGGCGCGTTGCCAGTCCTGGAGGGTGTCCGCGAGGTCGGCGGCGGTGCCGGTGAACACGAGTGCGTCAGCGGCGTATTCGGCGCCGTCGAGTTCGTCCAGTCGGGCCTTGCGGTCGCGGGCCGCGGCGGTGCTCTCGGCAAGCAGCACGACCAGGTCGCCGAAGACGTGCACCGTCTCCGATTCCCGTCCTGCGGCGAGCTGTTCGGCGCGGATCTCGGTGACGATGGCGCGTGCGTCGTCGTGGTCGCGCGGTGTCACGTACACCACGTCCGCGGTGCGCGCGCCGAGCCGGTACGGCACCGTGGCGTGGGCCAGTACGGTGACCAGCGGTTGGCCCTGTGGCGGGCGCGGCACGATCGAGGGGCCGCGGACCTTGAACCCGGGCCCGACGAAGTCGATGTAGTGCAGCTTGTCCCGGTCGATGAACCGGTCGGTGGCGGCGTCGCGGATCTCCGCGCCGTCCTCCCAACTGTCCCACAGCCGGCGCACCACCTCGACGAAGTCCTGTGCCTCGGCGAAGCTTTCCCCGACCGCGGCCACCACGTCCGGCCGGTCCAGGTCCTCGACGGTGAACGGCACCTGCTCGCGCCGGCCGAAGTGTGCGTTCTCGACCGGCCGCGACACCCGGGCGCGCCAGCCGGCGCGGCCGAGGCTGATGTGGTCGAGCGTGGCGATGGCCTTGGAGACGTGGAACGGCTCGGTGTGGGTGACGGTGGCGGTCGGGATCAGGCCGATGTGTCGGGTCAGCGGTGCGACCCGCGAGGCGATCAGCACCGCGTCCAGGCGGCCGCGGACCTGGTCGGTGCGGGTGTCGTCGGCGTCGAATCGGGAGGATTGCAGCGCGAGTGCGTCCTCGATGGTGACGAAGTCGAGCAGGCCCGCCTCCGCCTCGGCGACCAGGTCGCTCCAGTAGCGGGCGGTGAACAACTCGCCGGGGCGGGCCTCGGGTTCGCGCCAGGCGGCGGGATGCCAACCGGCGCCGTCCAGGGCGACGGCCAGGTGCAGCGGGCCAGGAGTGTGCGGGGTGCTCATGGGTGGTCTCGCTTTCCGGTTCGGTGGGCGCGGGTGATCGCGGCCGGACGTCACGGCACGACCCGGCCCGCGGACGGTGGTCCGTCGGCGGGTTCGAGGCGGCGGTGGGCCCGGGGCGGGTGTCGGTGCCGGTGATCGGCGCGCGGTGTCGGTGGTCGGGCACGCCTCGGACGGCGAACTCGGGCCGCTTTGCGCCGGGTTCACCCGGGGCGACGGAATCGGCGCGTGTTCGAACGCCGGGCGCGGCCCGCCGGTGGACCCGGCACACGACGCGCGACGGCGGGCGCGCGGCTAGCGCGGATTACGCCCGGGACGGTGTCGGTGGGTCAGTGACAGAGCGAGCCGGCGGAGCGGCGCAGATCGATGAACAGGCGCCGGGTCAGTCGGGTGCGGGGTGAACTCTCGCGGTGATCAAGGGAGTTCACCCGGTGGGTGGCCGGGGTCGGCACGGCGGACGTGGCGGCACGGTGTTGCGCCGCGTTCACCCACCCGCTCATGACATCGTCCCCTTGCCCCTGGGCCCGTCGAGGCGGGCCCCGCGTTGCCACGCGAAAGACGCGCGACCGTGTCCTCACCCGGGGCACCCCGTCGCGAAGGAGGGTTGCCGACCAACAAGCCGGGGCTGAACGTTGGCACTCGTGACACGTACTGCGGCGACGACCGATCCCGGCCGTCATCGCGACGCTAACGCAGCCTGCGGGTCTTGTCCATCGACCTTGTGCGCGGTAACAACCGGTCGGAGCAGGCGTCTTCCCGCCGCCGGGGCCGACGCCCCGAAGGGGCGGGGCCGACCGGCCGGCGTCGACGCGTCGCACTCCGGACACCCTTTGACGGGGCGCGATCAAGCTCGTAACCTGCCGATCATGCAGGCTCGGATCCGGTTGGCGACCCGCAGGCACATCGACCTGCTGCGGGTGAGCAGTGCCGCGTGTCGATCCGCGCTGCCCGGCTCGCCCTGAGCCGTCCGGGAAGACCGACCGTTCGCCCGTCGGCCGCTGCCGGGACGAGCCCTGCGGCCGGGCCCCGGAAGTGCGATGTGTCGCCGCCGGGTTCGGCGCGTCGGCGTTCGCCCGGCGACCCTGCTTCAGTCGACGCGAGAGCGGAGTGAATCGACGATGTCCCCATCCCGAGTGAGGATCGGCACGGCATGAACGACGTGCGTGTGTTGGACAACGTGGCCTATGCGTCCCTGACCGGCGCACACGCCGGCCTGGCCGAACGCCGGGGCCGGGTGGTGCGCTACCTCGCCGAGGTGGCGCCGTTCGCGGCCCTGCCCGACGATCCCGGCCCGGCGGACTGGGCGGATCTGGCCGCGCTGGCGACTCCGGGCGCGGTCCTGCCGCTCGCGGACGGCGACGGGTTGCGCCCGCCGCCGCCGTGGGAGGTGGTGATGCGGATCGGCGCGGTGCAGTTGGTGGGCGACGCGGTCGTCGGCCGGTCCGACGATTCGCTCGTCCGGCTGGTCGCCGCGGACGTGCCCGAGATGCTCGACCTGGTCGGGCGTACCCGACCGGGTCCGTTCCTGCCCCGGACCATCGAACTGGGCACCTATCTGGGCGTTCGTCGCGACGGTGCGCTGATCGCGATGGCCGGGGAACGGTTGCGCCCGCCCGGCTGGACCGAGATCAGCGCGGTGTGCACGGATCCGGCGTGGCGCGGGCACGGTCTGGCGAGTCGCCTGGTCCTGGCCTTGGTGGCCGGGATCACCGCCCGGGGCGAGACGCCGTTCCTGCACGCTTCGGCCGACAACGTGAACGCGATCCGGCTGTACGAGTCGTTGGGCTTCCGGTTGCGGCGCACGCCGTCCTTCGTCGCGGTGCGGGTTCCGGCCGGCGAGCCCGTCGAACCGGTGGTCGCCGGGTAGGCGAGCCGCCCGCTCCGGGTGCGGCTCGCCGGTCCGGTCAGCCCGGCGGGGTCTCGGGCGCCTCGGCGTCCCGGTCCGCGCGGTCGGCCGCCTGCTCCGCCTCGTCGACGATGGACGCGAGGCTCGACGGCGGGTCGGTGGGTGTGGCCCGGCTGCCCGCGGGCGCCGAGCCGCCGCCGCGGTCGTCGTTCGATCCGCCGCACGCGTTGAGCGTGGGGCCGAGCACGAGCACCGCGAGCAGCACCGCGGCGGCCCGCCGGCGCGGTGTGCCGATCACTTGCCCGCGGCGGGCTGCTGCGTATCGCACCAGGTCTTCACGTTCGCCAGGTCGGTGCGCCGCTGCTGCAGTTCGGGCAGCAGACGCTGACGAGTGGTCAGCTTGTCGTTCAGGTAGGTCTTGACCGCCGGGCGGTTCAGCTTGTCGGCGGTGGCGATCCGCGCCTGGAGGTGGGCGATGGAGCCCTTCGCGTCGGCGCCGCCGTTCAGCCGGTCGATCGCCTTGCCCAATCGGGTGTCGATGGCGGGGACGCGCTTGCAGATGCCCGGCTTGTGCTTGTCGGCGCCGGGCATGGCGCCGGCCTGCGCGGCGGGTGCCGCGGCCAGGGCCGCGATGGTGGTCAGGGCCGCGAAGGCGCCGAGTGTCGCGAATCGTCCGGGTGCGGTCGTGCTACGGCGAGGCATGGTGGTTCTCCCGAGTTTCACGGTTCACCGCCCCGCTGCGGGGTGGCGTGCCGCGACGGTAGGACCCTGTTCTGTGGGCATCATGTGGGCTGTCTGTGGGGTTCTTGTGGGCCCGCCCCGGACTCCGTCGGTTCGCGGGTCAGCCAGTCGCGTCGGATCTGTCCGGGTGCGCCCGTCGGCTCGTCCGCGCGCCGTCCAGGCAGCAGCACCTCGACGCGGGTACCGGATCCGGGCGGCACGGTACCGATCGCGACGTGCCCCCGGTGCAGCGCCACCTGCTGGGCGACCAGGGTCAGGCCCAGGCCGGCCCCCGGGCTGTCCGGGCCGCGACGGAACCGCTCGAACACCTGGTCGCGCCGCTCGATCGGTATCCCCGGTCCGTCGTCGTCCACCCGAATCCGGGCGGCCCCACCGGCGTCGGCGTGCACCCCGATCCGGATCGAGGCCGCGCCGTCCGGTCCGCGTCCGTGCACGAGCGCGTTGCCGATCAGGTTGTCCAGAAGCAACCGCAGCCCCGGCCGCAGCCCGTGCACCCGGATCTCCTGCGGGGCGGACACCAGCACGTCCGCGCCGGGATGCCGCGTCCGCGCGTCCCGGGCCGCCTCGTGCGCCAGTTCGCCCAGGTCCACCCGTTCGAACGCCTGCTCGTCGGCCAGGTCCCCCTGGGCGAGCGCGCGCAGCGACGCGAGCAACGACAGGATGCGCTCCTGCCCGGCCGTGAGGTCGCCCAGGATCTCGCCGCGCTCGGCCGGCGTCAGGTCGGGATAGGCCGCGAGCACGTCCAGGTCGGTGCGGATGCCGGTGAGCGGCCCACGCAGTTCGTGGTCCACCGTCGCGGCGAACGCGCGGGCCGTCTCCAGTGCTTCGCGGGTGCGGGCGGTCTGCGTGTCGTAGCGACCGAGCACCACCGCGAGCGTGCGGCCGAGGTCGTCCACCTCGGCGACGCCGGACGGCACGTGCACGTCCGGGCGCGCGTCGTCGTCCGGTTCGATCGCCGCCGCGCGCCGCCGCAGCGCCCCCAGCGATCGGGTCGCGCCGGCGCCGACGACCAGGCCGGCCAGCGCGGAGATCGGTACCGCGAACGCGGCCACGACGAGCACGCGCCGACGCAGCAACGCGGACCGCGCGTCGGTCTCGGTGGTCGGCTGGAACACCCGCAGGATGCCCGTGCCGCCTCGGGCCGCGCCGAGCGGGCGGGAGACCACGCGCCATGCCTTGCCGTCGGCGCGGACCGTGACCGGGCCGCGATGCCGGGCGTCCGGCAGCGGCACGTTCGCGGGCGGTTGCGGTCCCGCGGACACCGGTCCGCCGGGCAGTTCGACCCGCACGCCCAGGTCGAGCGCGCCGTCGAGCAGCTTGTTCTCCCGGGCGCGGACCGCGTTCTCCCGCTCGTTCTCCACGGCGCGCAGCAGCGCTCGCGCATCCGGTGCCAGGTGCTCGGCACGTTGCCGCAGGGCGATGTCCTGGCGGCGGGTCACATCGGCGGTGACCCAGCGCACGACCAGGATTCCGGCGGCGATCACCAGCAGCGGCACGAGCACACCCACCGCCAGCGCGATCCGGGTGGACAGCCGCATGGTCGGCCGGCGACGCGCCCGCTCCCGGGGGAGGTTCATCTGCGCCCGTCCGGCACCCGCAGCACGAAGCCGACCCCGCGCACCGTGTGCAGCAGGCGCGGCCGGCCGCCGGCCTCCAGCTTGCGGCGCAGGTAGCTGACGAAGGTGTCCACCACGTCGGTGCGGACCTCGAAGTCGTATCCCCAGACCCGGGCCAGCAGTTGATCACGGGTCAGCACCTGGCCGGCGTTGCGCACGAACACGTCCAGCAGGGCGAACTCGCGCCTGGTCAGGTTCACCGGCTCGCCCTCGTGGGTGGCCAGATGCGCGCCGGCGTCCAAGACCAGCGGGCCCGCCCGGAGCACCGCGTCGTCCGGGGTGGTCGGGGGTCGGCGGCGCAGCAGCGCACCCAGCCGAAGTTCGAGTTCGCGCAGGTCGAACGGCTTCACCAGGTAGTCGTCCGCGCCCGATTCCAAGCCGGTGATCCGGTCGGCCGTCTCGTCCCGGGCGGACAACATCAGCACCGGGGTCTCGATGCCCCGGGCCCGCAGCGTGGCGCACACCTCGATGCCGGAGCACCCGGGCATGGCCACGTCCAGCACGATCACGTGCGGTGCGCGGGGGTCGGGTTGCTCGGCGGTGCCGGTCACGGCGAGCGCCGCGGCGCCGTCGGAGGCGAGCAGCACCCGGTAGCCGGCCAGCCGCAGGCCGCGTTCGAGGGCGCGGCGGATCGCCGGGTCGTCGTCGACGACGAGGATGCGCGGCGGCTCCCCGCCGTCCCGGCCCTCGTCGTCGATTCCTGGAGTCGTGGTCATCGTGTGCCGTCCCGCGTTCGCCGGCCCCCCAAGCTTGGGAGACTCTACGTCGATCCGCGGTGGGGGACGCGGCCGGCCGACCGACAGTTCCACCCGGACACGGCGACGCCCCGCACCGGGGTCCGGTACGGGGCGCGGTCACCCACGATCAGGCGTCGGCGCGCCGCGGCAGCTTCCAGCCGGGTCGCGGGAAATGGCACGTATAGCCGTGCGGGTAGCGCTCCAGGTAGTCCTGGTGCTCGGGCTCGGCCTGCCAGAAGTCGCCCACCGGCTCCACCTCGGTCACCACCTCGCCCGGCCACAGCCCGCTGGCCTGCACGTCCGCGATGGTCTCGACGGCCGTGGCCCGCTGCTGCTCGTCGGCGTAGTAGATCGCCGAGCGATAGCTCCGCCCGATGTCGTTGCCCTGGCGGTCGCGGGTGGTCGGGTCGTGGATCTGGAAGAAGAACTCCAGGATGTCGCGGTAGGTCGTCACCGACGGATCGAAAACGATCTCGATCGCCTCGGCGTGGTCCCCGTGGTTGCGATACGTGGCGTTCGGCACGTCACCACCCGAGTAACCGACCCGGGTCGCCGTCACACCCGGTTGCTTGCGGATCAGGTCCTGCATTCCCCAGAAACATCCGCCGGCCAGAACCGCCTTCTGCACCTGAGCACTCATCTCACAACTCCTGACTGATTCGCCTACTCACCCGCGAAGAGAACAAACGACGCCGCATGGGTGTTCCCGTCAGCCGATCCGCTCGTATCCCTCGTCGAAGCCGGGGCCGGCCACACCCGCCGAGCGCGCCGCACCGGGTGTGGTCGTCGGATCCACCTCGTCCGCGCAGACGCTGCCCCGCGGCGGCAGACGCAGCTCGCTCAGGTAGGCCGTCGCCGCCGCCTTGGCACACGCGCTGCGCCCGAACGCGGTGTGCCCCTCGGCGCGGAAGGTGAGCAGCCGACCGTTGTCCAGGCGTTCGGCCAGCGCGACCGCGTCCCGGTACGGGGTGTCCGGGTCGCCGGTGGTGCCCAGTACCAGGATGGGCGCCGAACCACGCGCCCGGTACGACCCCTGATGCCGGCTGACCCGCTCGCCGCTCCACTGCACACAGGCCGGCGCGTGGTTGTGGTCGTAGGTGGGCGGCCCGAACCCGATGGCCGGACCGAGCAGGGGCGCGTCGCGCACATTGGCCCGTACGTTGCGCTCCAACTCGGCCGGGTCCCGCGGATAGACCCGGTCGACGCACTCGACCGCGACGTTGGCGGTGAGGAAGTCGAAGCTCGCCGCCGACGGCGGCCGGAGCACGAACGCGGTGCCGTCACGCAGTTCCGCCTGCCGCAGCGCCGCGCCGAACGCGGGCCAGATCGCCTTGCCCTCGTTGATGTTGAACATCAGCCGATAGACCAGCGTGTAGCCGTTGGCGAGCGCTCCGGAAGGGGTGGCCACCGGGTGTGCGTCCAGTTCGTCGATCAGCCGGGCGAACGCACCGCGCGCATCGCCGGCGCCGAATCCACAACCGGCCGGATCGCTCGTGCACCAGTCGAGGAAGCGGCCCATCGCGGCGTCCAGCGCCAGATATTGCGGCCGGTCGTACGCGTAGGGTCGGCTCGCGTAGCGCACCGGATCGTAGGCGCCGTCGAGCACCATGGCGCGCACCCGACGCGGATATCGGTCCGCGTAGACGGTGCCGACGAAGCTGCCGAACGAGCGTCCGTAGAACGAGAGCCGGCGCTCCCCCAGGGCCTGACGCAGCAGGTCCAGGTCCCGAGCGACATAGTCGGTACCCATGAACGGCAGCACGTCACCGGCCTTGGCCGCACAGGCGGCGTCGAAGTCCCGCGCGGTGGCAACCGCCCGTTCGAACCCGGCCGCCCCCGGGTGCCCCGGCGACCGACCGACCTCTTCGGCATACCGGGCGTCGTCCCAGCATTCGTACGGCGCGCTCCGCCCGATCCCGCGCGCATCGAAGCCGAACACATCGAACCGCTCCCGCAGTTCCGCAGGCAGCGCGGCGTAGTTGCCGCGCACGAAGTCCACCCCGGAGTTCCCCGGCCCACCCGGCTGCATGACCAGCACACCCAGGCGCCGCTGCGAATCCACCGCCCGGTGACGAATCACCGCAAGCGTCAACGTACGCCCACCCGGCTCGCGATAGTCCAGCGGCACCACGACATTCGCACACTCGAACGCCGCATCCTGAACACAGGCCGCCCAGTCCGGCACCGGCACCACCGGCCCACCCGGCTCACCCGCCGAGGCCGGCACCACCCCGACCCCGACCACCGACAACCCCGCCGCGACGACCCCGACCACCCGCACCCACAACGCACGCCGCCGACCACGCCCCCGGCCGGCACCGACCATACGGCGATCAGACCTCATGCTCACCAATCCCCTTCCGGGTAAGGGCAATCGACCTCGTCCGCAATATCCCGGACCGATCCACCCCCCGCAACCATCCCGAGGGACAAGCCCCAGTACCCGCACGCACGTTCGCGCTACCTTTCACCCGTCTCGACAACCGTGGGGGGAACCACAATGGCCGGCATCGCAACGAATCCCGCTTCCGGGCGAAGACCAATCGCCCGCGCACTGTCCGGTATCGCGCCGGCCCTGGCCGCCCTGACGGTCGCCGCCTGCTCCATGACACCGACCATGTTCGACGGCCCGGTCCACGACGTCACCCGCGACTACCTGCGCGCCGTCGCGGCCGGCACGTCGCCCGCGCCCTTCTACGGCGACTGCGGCGGCACACACGGCGGCAACGCCGAGCGGGTATTGGCAGGCGAGGGCGCCGGGTTCACCTTCTCGATGGACAGCTCCGTCCGGGAGGACGACATGGCGACGGTGAATGTGAACGTCACGGGACAGGACCATTCGGCCTCTCCCTATGCCGTTGAGCTGCGGCGCGAGGGTGGGAAGTGGTTCGTCTGCGGGGTCGATGGCCGGCATCTGCAGATCCCAATGGATCACCCATAAGTGTTACTTAAGGCTACTTAGGGTGATTTTCGCACCCCAAGAGGCAACTTTCCGTTTTGCCGCCGCGTCCTCCATCGGACCACCGATCACGCGTCGGCTGCAAAGGAGAGATTGTCCCTGATGCGTACCACTCGTGTCTTTTGCAGCACCGTAGCCGCCGGCCTGTTGGCCGTTGCCATGGGCGGCACCGCCGCCGCCTCCGAAGGCCCCGGGGCGCAGACCAAGGACATCAAGGCCGAGGCGTCAGGCGCCACCAACGGATCCGCCGACGAGCCGGGCGCCAAGCGGGGCGAAGGCGCCCCGACTTGCCCCCGTCCGGCGCACGACTGCTCGACCAAGCCGGCGCACAAGCCTGCCGAGAAGCCCGCCCACAAGCCCGCCGAAAAGCCCATGGACGACAAGCCCATGGACAAGCCGGCTCACAAGCCGGCCGAAAAGCCCAAGGACGAGAAGCCGAAGGACGACAAGCCCATGGACAAGCCGGCCCACAAGCCGGCCGAAAAGCCCAAGGACGACAAGTCGGACGACAAGTCGGACGACAAGTCCGACCACAAGTCGGACCACAAGTCGGACGACAAGTCCGACCACAAGTCCGACCACAAGTCCGACCACAAGTCGGACCACAAGCCCGGCCACAAGCCGGGTCACAAGCCGGGTCACAAGTCGGACGACACGCCGACCGTGATCATCGGTGACGTCACCAACACCGTCGTCACGAACAACCACGTCACCAACAACCACATCCACACGACCAACGTGGTGAACAACCACAAGACCGTCGTGGTCGACCACAAGCCCGGCAAGAAGCCCGAGTGGAAGCCCGCACCGCACAAGGCCAAGCACGTGACGCCCAACCGTCACCACGAGGCCCGCCCGGTGGCGGCCACCCACACCACCCACACCACGCAGACCAGGACCGTCCCGGTCGGCTCCGTCGCCGGCGGCGCCGGTGGCACCTCCGGGGCCGACGACAACCTGATCGGTCTCGGCGCCGCCCTCGCCGTCACCGGTGCCGGTGTCGGCGCGTTCGTGCTGCGTCGGGGCAGCCTGCGTGGCTGACACACCTCCCGTCCACCGTGCCGGCCGCCGCCTCCTCCTGGCGGCGGCCGTCGCGGTGCTGATCTGTGGCATCGTGCTGGCCGTCATGGGATACCGGGCGCAACGACCACCGGCCGCGGCCACCGCCGCCCCCAAGGTCGTGTCCACGGCAGCCCCCTCCCCGACCGACACCGCGCCGGCCGCACCCGCGGTCGAAGGTCCGCTCCTGGCCCGCTCCGAGCCGGCCGCGATCGACATCGCGGAGATCGGCCTGCACGCTCCCCTGACCGCCGTCGGCCTCGACGCCGCCGGCGCCGTTCAGGTACCGCCCCCCGACCCGGAGCGGCGAGCCGGCTGGTACGACCAGGGACCGACCCCGGGCGAACTGGGCCCCGCCGTGCTGGTCGGCCACCTCGACTCCACGACCGGCCCCGCCGTCTTCTACGACGTGGGCACCGTGCGCGTCGGCGGCACCGTCGAGATCCGCCGCGCCGACCGGAGCATCGCGGTGTTCACCGTCGACACCGTCGAACGTTTCGCCAAATCCGACTTCCCCACACAGCGCGTGTACGGCGACCTGAACCGGGCCGAACTGCGTGTGATCACCTGTGGCGGCGACTACGACCCCGAGCAGGGCGGCTACCAGGACAACACGGTGTTGTTCGCCCACCTGACCGGCTCCCGCTGACCCCCGCGGCTCGGCCCGCCCTCGCGCGGCCGAGCCGCAACCGGGGCCGTGGCGCGGCGAGTTCGGGTGGCCGGGCGGTTGGTCGAATCGTTGCGCTGCCACACTGATCGGATGGGCGGCGGCAGGTCGGCGCCCGCGCGCCGGGGGTCGGCGCGGACGGAAGGGGCGAAGGACCGTGCTGAGCAGGGCCATCTCGACGCTGTGGCGGCACGCCGATCCGAACCTGGTCACCCGACTCGCGGCCCGCTGCGACCCGGGCGGACGCGGTCGGTTGCTGGCCGAACTGTCGGATGTCCCGGCCGTGGTCGACTACGCGCTGACGCACGGCGAGCGCAGCGACCATCTCGCGCTCGCCCGGCACGATCGGCTGCGGCGCGCGGTGCTGGAGCAACTGGTGGCGCTCGACGACCCCGAGGTGGATCGGCACGTCTTCGTCAATCCGCGCGCCGACACCCGTCTCCGGCGCCGGATCCTGAGCCGCGATCGCGCCCCGGATCCCGCGCTGTACGAGCTGTTGTCGACCACCCGGACCCGGATATACGCGATGGCCCTGGCCCATGCGCGCGACGCGCGACTGCTCCGGCACGGGCTGAGCGTGCTGGGTCGGCTGCCGGATCTGCCCCATGTCGAGCAGGCCCGCCTCCGGGCCCTGGCCGGGTTGTGGCGGGCCGAGGGACCGGCGGCGGTGTTCGCCGCGTTGTCCGTCGGGCGATACCGCACCCGGGTGATCGCCCCGGTCGTGCGCGCGGCCCTCGACGCGCCCGAGGGCCTGATGTTGCTGGAGGTCGGAGCCTGCGCCGAACCGGACGGCGACGAGCTGATCGCCCTGTTGCGGGCCCGCGGCATCCGGCGGGCCGAGGCCCGACACGTGCTCTCGACCATGGACGGGCCGCCGGACTGGGACGCGTTGTTGCGTGCGCATCGGCAGACCCCGTTCACTCCTGCGGTGGCCGCCGCGCTGGCCGGCACCGAGGGCTGCCCGCCGGAGGCGGTGGTCGAGTTGGACTTCACGGTCGACCACAACCACCGCCCGTTGGAGCGGGCGCTGTTGGAGCAGGTGGTGACTCCGGAGCGTTTCCTGCACACGGCCCGCCCCGCGTGGCATGTGCTGCGCTCGGTCGACGACTTCGCCCCGCGCTCCGCGCAGACCGCCACGTTCGGCCCCTTGTTGACCGCGCTCGGCCCCCTGCTGCCCGAGGACGTGGCCGGCTGGTTGCGCCTGGCCCGGCTGGGACCGGGATATCCCGGCACGGTCCCCGAACTGCTGGGCCACGTGGCCCGGCCGACCGGCCCACCCGAACCGGGGGCCGACGCGGCGGAATCCCGCGCACCGGCGCCGCCGATCGACGTGCCCGCCGGCACCGGCGATCCCCTGCGCGGCGCCGCGAGTCCGTTGTCGCTGTTGCTGAGCCGGGCCGCGCCGGAATTGGCGGCCGAGGTGGTGGCCGCGCTGGATCCGGCGGACCTGCGCGCGTTCGCCGCCGGCCGGCACACCCCGGCGCCGGCCGTCGCGGTCGCGCTCGCCCGCCGGTGGCCCGGCATGCTGCCGCACCGGCTGGCCCGGCGGATCACCGCACGGCACGACGCCGTTCGGGCCCTGGAGGCGATGGGCGACGAGCTCACCCCCGAGGTGGTCAAGACCCTCTCGGACGCGGACGAGGGCATCTGGTTCTTCGATCCCCGGTACGGCCGGATCCACTACCGGGTCGAGGGTTGCGCGTCGGCGGCGGACGTGGCGACGACCTGGCCGGCCCCGGGACCGCTGCGCGCGCTGCCGCCCCGGGTGCCCCCGGCGTTGTGGACGCGCCTGGCCGAGGAACCCGATCCCACGCCCGCCCCCACCCGGGACCCGGCCGTCGCCATCGCGGCGTATCACCCGGACTGCCCCGAAGCGCTGATCTCCACCCTGGTCCGGCGCCAACCGGGCTTCTTCTCCTCCGGGTCGATCCGATCACCCGCGGTGGCACGCACCCTGGTCACCGACCCGCCCGTGCGCGACCTGCTCATCTGGGAGGTGGGCGACCTGCTGCGCGACGGCCTGCTGACCCCGGCGGAGATCCTCTCCGGGGCCCGGCCGGCCGCACACGCCCTGCTCGTCTGCGGCGACTACGCCGGCGACCTGGTGCGCGGGCACCTGCGCGAGGACGTCGACGCCTGGATCGTGGCGTCCCACCTGCTGCCCGACTTCACCGGCACACCCGACGAACTCCTGGCCACCGCGGCGGCCGTGACCCACTGACGCGACCCGAACTCCGAAAGCGCCCACCGCCCGGGCGCGCTCCGGACGCCACAGGTCATCGCGGCCCGTCCCCCCGTTCGACCAAGGCCCAGGCGTCGGTGAACAGTTCGGGCAGCGTGCGCTCCGGCACGACATGGCGCAGGATCTCGCCGGTGTGCCGGGAGACCTCGACGTCGAGGAAGGCGGCCTTCCAGGTCTCCATCGGCCGGTACGGCTTGTCCGCGGGCGCCCACGGGCCCGGCAGGAAGGTGCCGCGCCCGGCTCGGGAGCGCTTGTCGGCGACCGCCAGGCCCGCGTCCACGAGCGCCGCGGCGGCTCTGCGGTGCCGCGTCGGCGTCCAGCCGTTCCAGGTCCGCACGCCGCGGTCGGTGGGCGCCTCCAGCGCGAGCAGTTGCAGATGGAGGGCGGCCGAATCCGGAGTCAGGTCGAGCGCCTTCGCGACGCGTTCGACCAGATCGGGCACACTCGCGGCGGGGTTGGCCTCGTAGGCGCCCACCGGCAACGCGTCCGACTCCACCCGGGCGACGATCCGGGTGAAGTGCTCTGCGCGCAGCCGTCGCACGGACGCGATCACGCCTTGGCCGCTGCGGCCGAGCGTGTCCTGGAGCCGCTGCGCGCGGGCGTCGTCGCCGAGCAGCGCGGGCCGGAAGAACAGGCGGGGGTGGTGTCGGTGTCGACCGAAGTAGGACGGCGGCGCGGCTTCGACGGCCACGGTCAGCCCGTCGTCGAACGCGGGCACCGACAGCGGCTCCGGGCCGTGGTACGGGTGCGGCCCGAACCACTCGCGCAGGTCGTCGATCGTGACCCGATCGAAGAGGTACCCGCAGCCGAGCAGCAGCCCGGGGTGGTCCAGCCGGGCACGGACGTTCCGCACCAGGGCGGGCAGGCCCGCGCGGATCGGGTCGCCTGCGGGCAGTTCGGCGTACACGGTCGGTACGAGTGCGGCCAGGTCCGCCAGCAACGCCACCATCCGATACGGCGCGGTGACCGAGCCGGTGGCGTCGACGAGCCCGATGCCACCGTCGTGCGGGGCGTTCGGCCAGGTGTCGAGGTTCTCGGCGAGCAGCGGGTGGGCGGCGGAGTCGGCCATCGCCTCGCATAGTTCGGCCACGGGCGACTCCGGCTGCCGCTCGGCGATCAGCGCGCGCGAGGTATCCGGGATCGGGAGCTGTCGGCCGTGGCGTTCGTGCCACGCGGCGGCGATCCGCTCGGCCAGCAGGCGCGGGGCGTCCGGCGCCCACAGGTCGGCGGGGTCCGCCGGGAGCACCTGTGCGAGCAGGCCGAGCCAGCCCGCGGGGCCGAGCCGGGCCGACTCGACCCGGGCCGGATCGACCTCGCCGGCCTTCAGGCCCAGCACCCGACGCTCGTCGGGGTCCAGGAACGGCTTGCGGAACATGGCCGTCCCGGGCGTGCCGGCCAGCGCGAGCGCGGCGGCGGCGCGGGACATCCCGGTGTCGGCGGCGAGTCGCGCCACCGCGTCCGAATCCCACGGCATCGGCCCGCGCTCGCGCACCAGGGCGACCAGTTCGCGCAGTTGCCGGGCGCTGCCCCAACCGCCGTGCGGCAGGTCGGTGGGTTCCTCGATCGGGCCCAGCGCGGGTGGTTCGGCGTCCCCGGTGCGCACTTCGAGCACGTTGGCGCCGTCCCGGACGTGGCCGACCAGGAGAGTGGCGCCGCGCTCGTCCCGGACGGCGCCACGCTGCGGCTCGCGCACCGTGCCGACGCGCATCCGCACCGTCGGGTCGACGAACACGCCGTCCGCCCAGATCTCCAGCAGCGCGAGCAGCCGTTCGCGGCGTTCGGGCCGGGTCGACGGCGCCGCCGCGCGCAGCGCGAGCGCGCCGGTTCGACCGATGAACCCGGTCCACTGGCCGCCGCCGACCCGCGCCGGGGCGTCCCGCCCGGCGGGCGGGTCCGCGCGGCCGGCCAGGTAGGCGCCGATGTGTTCGAGCCCGGCGAGCGCGCCGGGCTCCCAGTAGAGGAAGTGCTCGATGAATCCGCAGAGGGCGGGCGGGACATCCCGGTCGTCGAGCGCGTCGAACCTTGCTGTCATGTGCTCTTCGTATCGCCCCGCGACGACATCACGACGACCGCCCCCCGTCATCAACTTTTGTTGACGAGCCGATCTGCCATCAACTAAAGTTGATACGTGATCGAGGCCAAAGACGTTCCCTCGCCCGAGCATCCCGAGGATGCGTTCGCGGCCGTGGTCGCACTGCGCAACCTCGCGGCCGCGCTGGAGCGATCCGCAGTGGACCACGCACTCGCCCAGGGCTGGACCTGGAACCACATCGGTCAGGCCCTGGGCATGAGCGCCCAGGCCGCCCACAAGCGACTGTCACCGAACCGACGAGCCCCGGAACAGGACCGGTAACCCACCGGACCAGGCAAGGAGAACCCACGTGGGCATTCGAAGCGCGATACACGACATGGGTGCGATGAAGCGCCTGCTCACCGGCACCGAGGAGGAGGCCCGCACCCTCGGCGAGGAATCCCCCGGCCCCGAACACCTGCTGATCGCCGCCCTCACCGTGCCGGACGACTCCGCCCGCACCGCGCTGGCCGGCGTCGGCGCCGGCGTCGAGGACGTGCGCCGCGCGCTCGCCGAGTGCCATGCCGCGGCGCTGCGTTCGGTCGGCATCGACGCCGACGCGCTCCCCGCCGCCCCACCCGCCCCCGCCCCGCGCGGGCCCTACCGCGCCACCGGCAGCGCGAACGAGGTGTTCCGGCGCGCCGTTTCCCTCGCCAAGGCCGAACACCCCGGGAAACTGCGCACCGCACACGTGCTGATCGCCGTCGCCGAACTCGAACACGGCACGGCCACCCGGGTGTTGCGCAACCTGGCGATCGACCGTCCGACGCTGATCGAGGCCGCCCGCGCGAGCGTTCGCGACGCCGGCCGCACCGGCCGGTGAGCCCCCGATGACCACCGTGCATCGCGAGACCTTCCGCCTCGTCCCCAAGCCGTGGGACTCCATGGCGTGGGTGCGAATCCCCGACGGACTGGAATTCACCCTGTACGCGATCACCCGACTCGAAGGACGTCATCCCGTCCTCCCCGCCGATCCCGACGAGGAGGCCCGTTGGTGGTGGGCCCACGACGGCTTCGAGAAGGAACTGAAGGCCGCCCAGTCCGAGGTCCGCCTGGCCCACGGGATCCGCACCAGGCCCGGCTTCATGGTCGACGTCCGCACCGTACGGTTGCGCCGCTACGACCTGATCCCCGGCCGCGGCCGACGCTCCCGACGCGCCTGGGAGCACTGTGCGGCCCGGATGCACGCCGCCGACGCCGCCTATCGCCCGGTCCGCGAGGAGATCGAGGCCCGCCTGGCCCGCGTCGCCGGCCGCGAGCCCTGAACCGCTCCGGCGCACACGCCGAAGGCCGCCCTCTCTCCGGGCCGGGGAGGGCGGCCTTCGGCCTTCGGTGCGAGCATCCGGGTCAGCCGCGCAGGCGGGCCATCCAGGACTCGATCTCGTCGGCCGCGCGCGGCAGACCGGCCGACAGGTTCCGGTTGCCGTCCTCGGTGACCAGGATGTCGTCCTCGATCCGCACGCCGATGCCGCGGTACTCCTCGGGCACCGTCAGGTCGTCGGCCTGGAAGTAGAGCCCGGGCTCCACGGTCAGGCACATGCCCGGCTCCAGCGCACCGTCCACGTACGACTCGGTCCGCGCCACCGCGCAGTCGTGCACGTCCAGACCGAGCATGTGGCCGGTGCCGTGCAGCGTCCAGCGGCGCTGCAGGCCCAGTTCGAGCACCCGCTCCACCGGCCCCTCGACGATGCCCCAGGCCACCAGGTGCTCGGCGAGCACCCGCTGCGCCTCGTCGTGGAACTCGCGGTACTTGGCGCCGGGGCGCACGGCGGCGATACCCGCCTCCTGCGCGGCGAACACCGCGTCGTAGATGCGCCGCTGGATCTCGGTGAACCGGCCCGTGATCGGCAACGTCCGGGTCACGTCCGCCGTGTAGAGGGTGTGCGTCTCCACGCCCGCGTCCAGCAGCAGCAGGTCGCCGGCGCGCACCGGGCCGTCGTTGCGGACCCAGTGCAGCGTGGTCGCGTGCGGTCCGGCCGCGCAGATCGAGCCGTAGCCCACGTCGTTGCCCTCGACCCGCGCCCGCAGGAAGAAGGTGCCCTCGATGTAGCGCTCGGAGGTCGCCTCGGCCCGGTCCAGCACCCGTACGACGTCCTCGAAGCCGCGCACCGTGGAGTCCACCGCGGCCTGGAGTCGGCCGATCTCGAACTCGTCCTTGACCAGCCGCGCGTCGGCCAGGAAGACCCGCAGTTCCTCGTCCCGCTCGACGTTCGACCGCTCGCCGAGCGCACGCTCCAGCCCGGCGTCGTGCCCGCGCACGATGCGCACGTTCGCGCCGTCCCGCGCCACCTCGGTCGCGGCCTCGCGCACGTCGCGACACGGCAGCCCGTACAGCGCCTCGCCCTCGCGCAGCCCCGGCCGCCGGCCGACCCACAACTCGCCCTGGCCGTCCAGCCAGAACTCGCCGTTCTCCCGGTTCGACCGCGGCAGCAGGTACAACACCGCCTCGTGTCCGTCGGCGACCGGTTCCAGGACCAGGACCCCGTCCTGGGTCAGGTCGCCGGTCAGGTAGGCGTACTCGCTCGACGCCCGGAAGGAGTATTCGGTGTCGTTGGATCGGGTCTTGAGGTTGCCTGCCGGGATCACCAGGCGCTCGCCCGGGAAGCGGGCCGACAGCGCGGCCCGGCGGCGGGCGGTGTTCGGGGCCTGTTCGATCGGCGCGAGGTCGTCGCGCGCGGTGTCGGCCCAGCCGGCGCGCATGTTCGCGGCCAGTTCCTCCGAGACACCCCGGTACAGGCCGTTCTTGCGCTGCTTGATCGGCTGCGCCTGCTCTGCGGACTGCCCGTTCTCGGCACCCACGCCTGCCTCCTCGGCTCGACTCTCGGCTACGTTGCGATCGTGCGTGCGTCGTGTGCACTTCGATCGTGTGTACGCGCCCATTCTTGCCGACCCTGGTTCGGCGGCGGGCACGGCGGGGCGAACGATCACGCCGCGGTCGGTTCGGCGGCGGCAACTCCCGGTACCGGCCGACCCGATCGGAGCACACCCGCGCGCCGCCGGCACGCGGTCGACCGGCCCGCCGACCGCGATCGAACGAATGTCCTGGTTCGGATCGGGCCGGGAATGGGCACCAGACGCCGCCATGGGCTGTGTGGAATCGATGACGTCGCGCTCGCGTCGAGTGCTCACCCGCTGCGGTGTCGCGCTGGGCCTGTGCCTGTGCCTGGCCACCGCCGGATGCGCCGACTCGGCGACTCCGGTCGAGGCGGCGCGGCCGGCCCCGCAGCGACCGCAGGCGGCGGGTGGCATGGCGCCGGAACGGGCGGCGGCCGAGTTGCCGGCGCAGGAAGGCGCACAGGGCCGGGGCACACGTCCGGACCTGGCCCAACGCGAGGCGGCCGCCCGCCGCGAACGGGCCGGCGTGGTCGCCGCCGCGCGCAGGTGGGGCCTGGCCGACGCCCCGATCGCCGCGCCCGCGCCGCCCGCCACCCGGCCGGTGTTGCGGCCCGGCCCCGGGGTGAGGTTCCACGGCGACCTGCCGGCCGTGGTCCATCGGGTGCCCACCGACGAACGGGTGGTCTTCCTCACCATCGACGACGGCGCGGAGAAGGACCCGGACTTCGCCCGGATGGTCCGCGAACTCAAGGTGCCGTTCAGCGCGTTCGTCAGCGGCTACCTGGCGCGCCAGGACTACGGCTACTTTCGCGGGCTGCACGAACAGGGCGTGTCGGTGAACAACCACACGCTCAACCACCCGGATCTGCGCACGCTCGGCTACGCCCGCCAGCAGCAGGAGATCTGCCGCCAACAAGACGAGCTGACCCGCGAGATCGGCGAGACGCCCCGCCTGTTCCGGCCGCCGTACGGCGAGTTCAACGAGGACACCCTGCGCGCCGCGCGGTCCTGCGGGATCGTCGCCTTCCCGATCTGGAACCAGGAAGCCTTCCCGGATCACCTGGAGTATCGCTACGACCACGTCTTCAAGCCGGGCGACATCATCCTCACCCACTTCCGCGGCCCCGGGCAGTGGAAGGGCGACATGACCCAGATGCTCCGCCGGGTCCTGGACGCGGTCACCCGCGAGGGCTTCGCCCTCGCCCGCCTGGACGACTACCTGTAGTCGACGACCGCGTGGCCTCGGCGCGGCTCCGGACGGATCCGCCCTCGGGGGCACCGTCGAAGCGGTTCACCGCGCCCGGTGCTCACACCGCGGTCACCACGACGCCCGCCTGTTCGATCGCGGCCAGTTCCTCCGGTGCGGCGTCCCGGTCGGTGACCAGGTGGCCGATCCGGCTCAGCGGGCAGATCCTGGCCAGCGTCACCTTGCCGATCTTGGAGTTGTCCGCCACCACGACGGTGTGGCTGCTGCGGTCGGTGAAGACCCGGTCGGTGGCGGCTTCGAGCTGGTCGTGGGTGGTGCAGCCGTGCGCGGCGCTGATGCCGTCCACGCCCAGGAAGGTCACGTCGGTGAAGTAGTCCGCGAGGGTCTTCTCGGCGATCGGGCCGACCAGCTCGTAGCTTTCGTTGCGCGCGGTGCCACCGATGACGACCAGGGTGACGTCCTTGTGCAGGACCATCTCGGCCGCGATGTTCACCGCGTTGGTGACGATGGTGACGGGACCCCGGTCGGCGAGGATGCGGGCGATCTCGGTCGCGGTGGACCCGCCGGTCAGTCCGACCACGGCCTTGTCCGGCACCAACGCGGCGGCGGCTCGGGCGATGGCCAGCTTCTCCGGTCGGCGGCGCTCGCTGCGGTACTGCATCGGCGTCTCCAGGCCGATGTTGCCCACGGAGGCACCGCCGTGGGTGCGGCGCAGCAGGTTCATCGCGTCCAGGTGCTGGAGGTCGCGCCGCACGGTGGCTCCCGAGACCGCCAGGGTCTCGGCCAACTCCTCGACGCTCACGCTGCCTTTCGCACAGACGTGTTCGAGAATGCGCGCATGACGCTCGGTTCTCAACATGTGCGCAGCATATCCATGCGCATTCGCGCAGTCACGGGTTCGCGAAACGGGTTCGCAAAACAGGTTCGACAGCCGCTATTTCGGCGTCGGAGCGGACATCTCCGGTGCGCACCCCGCGCACGGATGGTCTCTTGACATGACGAAAGTTGCTCGATTTACTGCTGCGACGCCGAGGGCAGTGCAATCGGCGTCAAAGGTACGCCCAGCCGGTAGGCGGCGGAAGCCGCAAGCCCGGACAATGTCGCCAGGACGCCCGCGAACCCCGCGGACCTCCGAGGCGGGGACGTATCCTCCGCATCTGGAGTTCGATGATGAACACCTTCCTCCCGCGCAGATCGGCCCGACGCCTCGCCGCGCTCACGGCGACCACCGCGGCGATCGCGGGCACCCTGTTCCTCTCGACGTCCGCCGACGCGAGCAACGACCCGGGCGCCGGCACCCGGGCGGCCGGCGCGGCGAGCACGACCACCGCCGCGAACGCGAACGCCGGCGCGATCACCCTGCCGCCGACACACGCCGGCTTCGACTACCAGATCGGCGGCGCCTACGCCCCGCCGACCGGGGTCCGGGTGGTCACCCGCGACCACGGCGCCACGCCGGCCCCCGGGCTCTACAACATCTGTTACGTCAACGCCTTCCAGGCCCAGCCCAAGGCGGAGGGCGACTGGCCGGCCGACCTGTTGCTGCGCCGCTCGGACGGCTCGATCGTCTACGACGGCAAATGGAAGGAAGCCCTGCTCGACCTGCGCACCCCCGACAAGCGCACCGCGGTCGCCGCGAAGGTGAACGCCCTGGTCGACGAATGCGCGAGCAAGGGCTTCCAGGCCGTCGAGCCGGACAACTACGACAGCTACACCCGCTCCGAGGGCCTGCTCACCGACGACAACGCCCGCGACTACATCACGCTGCTCTCCGCCCACGCGCACCGACGCGGCCTGGCGATCGCGCAGAAGAACACCTCCGACCTGGCCGAGCACCGCACGGCCCTGGGGCTCGACTTCGCCGTCGCCGAGGAATGCGGCGAGTGGAAAGAGTGCAACGACTACACGAAATACTTCGGCAACAACGTGATCGTGATCGAGTACACCGCCAAGGGCATGGCCAACGCCTGCTCGAAGTGGGGCGGGCAACTGAGCATCGTGCGCCGTGACCTCGACGTCAGTCCGATCGGGGCCGGCAAGTACCTGCGCAAGACCTGCTGACCCCGCACCGCCCGCGGCCCGGCGCACCGTTCGTTCGCCCTTCGGCGCCGGGCCCGCGGGTCCGGTCCGCCGCGCGCACCCGTCGCGAGTGTGCCCCGCCCGTCCGGTGTCGGCAACCCGCGTCCCGGGGCCGGCCGTGCCCGCCGCTTCCCCACGCGGCCCCGCCTGCATCCGTATCCGCCCCGGCGTGAGTGGCCCCTTCCCTCACCCGGTGCGCGCCCGCGCGCACCGCGGGGTCCGCCTCGCACGTTTCGAAGTCTCCTGGAGGTCCAGTGGTTTTCGGCCGACACCATCCCGCGGGTCTCTCCCGCCGCAGCGTGCTGCGCGTCGGCGCCGGTGCCGCGGCCGCCGCGGCGCTGTCCGCGTGCGCCGGCACGAACGACGGTGTGGGTGCCGACGGGCGCGTCACCATCGAGATGTGGCACGGCCAGACCGACACCGGCCTCGCGGCCCTGAAGACCCTGGTGGACAGGTTCCACCTCGCCCAGTCGGGCATCCGGGTCGACCTCGGCGGCGGGGCGCCGGCCGACGCGATGTTGCAGAAGATCACCGCCGCGCTCGCCGCCGGTTCCTACCCGGACATCGCCTACATCTTCGGTTCCGACCTGGCCGGGGTCGCCCGCAGTCCCAAGGTGGTCGACCTGAGCGAGAGCGTGCACTCCTCCCCCACACCGTGGGACGACTACTGGGAACCGGCCCGGGCGGCCGTGACGATCAACGGCAAGGTGCGCGCGGCCCCGGCCGTGATGGACGCGCTCGCGATCATCTGCAACAAACGCCTGTTCCGTGACGCCGGCCTCCCGCTGCCGCAACCGGGCTGGACCTGGAACGACTTCCTGGCCACGGCGCAGCGGTTGACCGACCTGCGGCGCGGCGTGTTCGGCACCGGCTGGCCGGGCGTGGGCGACGAGGACACCGTGTGGCGGTTGTGGCCGATGGTGTGGGACCTGGGCGGCGACGTGGTCGCCGCGGACGGGCGCAACATCGGCTTCAAGGACGTCGGGGTGCGCGCGCTGGAGACCGTGGAGGCGCTGGCCCGGAGCAAGAGCGTCTACCTCGACCCCAAGCCCGGCAGCGAGCAGATGTACCAGGTCTTCGCGTCCGGCCGGATGGGCATGGTGGCGACCGGCCCGTGGCAGATCCCGGACATCACCCAGGCGGAGATCGACTACCACGTGGTGCCGCTGCCCAGCTACAGCGGACGGCCGATGACCATCTGCGCGCCGGACACCTGGACGGTCTTCGACAACGGCAACGCCCGGGTGCGGGCGGCACGCACGTTCGTGTCCTGGTTGGCCCAGCCGGATCAGGACGTGATCTGGGACGCCGAGGTCGGCAGCCTGCCGCTGAGTCGGACCGCCGAGGCGCGGCCCGAGTGGCGCGAGCACTCCGCGGGGACCGAGGGCCTGGCCGTGTTCACCACCGCCCTGGAGACCGCCCGCGTGCGTCCCGCGCATCCCGCCTACCCACAGATCTCGATGGCGCTGGGCGAGGCCATCGTCTCCGTGCTGCTCGGCAAGAGCAGTCCGACCCGGGCATTGAACCGCTGCGCCGCCGCGGCCAGGGCCGCCCTCGTGATCCCGCGTTGAGGAGCCTTCCATGTCATCACTGCCCGCTCCACTCACGCTCTCGGACCAGGACCGACAACGGCGCACGCTGCGCCGCAGACGCCGGCGCGAGTCGGCGACCGCCTGGACGTACATCCTTCCGGCCGTCGTGGTCATCCTGGGTCTGAGCGTGGTGCCCTTCGTCTGGTCGCTGCTGCTCTCCTTCCGGGCCGACGACCTGGTCACGCCCAGCCGCTGGGTCGGTCTGGACAACTACGACGCCCTGACCCAGGATCCGAACTTCGGCCAGGCCGTGCGCAACACGCTGCTGTACACGGTGTTGTACGTACCGCTGAGCATGGCCTTCGGGCTGTTCCTGGCCCAGGTGCTGAACCGGCGGATCCGGCTGGTGGGCGTGTATCGCACGCTGATCTTCGTGCCGTTCGTCATTTCGGCCACGGCCCAGGGGGTGTTGTTCTCCTTCATCCTGGATCCGGAGTTCGGCGCGGCCAACTCGGTCCTGCACGAGTTGGGGATCGGGCGGCAGGGCTTCCTCACCGACCCCGGGCAGGCCCTGTTGGTGCTGGTGGCGATCTCGGTGTGGAGCGGTACCGGATTCTGCGTGGTGATCTACCTCGCGGCGCTCCAGGACGTGCCGCCGTCACTGCTGGAGGCGGCCCGTCTCGACGGCGCCGGGCGATGGCAACTGCTGCGCCACGTGGTGCTGCCCACGCTCACCCCGGTCACCGTCTTCCTGTTGTTGTGGCAGACCATCCAGGCGCTCCAGGTCTTCGACCTGGTCTATGTGACCACCAAGGGCGGGCCGTTGGGCTCGACCACCGTCATCGTCTACTTCATCTGGGAGCAGGCGTTCAAGAACTTCACCGCCGGCTACGGCGCGGCGGCGGCCTACGTGCTCGCCGTCGCCCTGTTGGTGATCGGGGTGGGCATGCGGTTCGTGCGCGGCCGCAAGCCCGTCACCGTCGAGGGGGCGACACGATGACCGCAACGACCACCGCACCCGTGGAGGCGACCCGGGCGCGCGACACCGCGCGGCCCACGCCGGGCCGGCGCCGACTGTTGCCGTTCAGCCCGTGGCATCTGCTGCTCGCGCCGTTGTCCCTGCTGTTCGCGTTGCCGCTGGTGTGGCTCGCGCTCAGTTCGGTGATGACCAACGCGGAGATCAACCGGTTCCCACCGGCGTTGTGGCCCTCCGGGATCCATCTGGGCGGCTACCGCTACGTCCTGGGCAACGCGATGTTCCCGCGCTGGTTCATGAATTCGCTGATCGTCTCGGCGGTCGCGGTGGCCTCGAACCTGGTCTTCGGGGCGTTGGGCGGCTACGCGTTCGCCAGGATGCGCTTCGCGGGTTCGCGCACCCTGATGGTGGCGATGCTGGCCACGATGGCGATCCCGTTCCAGCTCACCATGATCCCGACCTTTTTGATCATGAAGCGGCTCGGGTTGATCGACACCCTCGGCGCGCTGATCATCCCGTCCCTGGTGACGCCGTTCGCGGTGTTCATGCTGCGGCAGTTCTTCCTGTCGCTGCCCCGGGAGTTGGAGGAGGCCGCCTGGATCGACGGCTGTTCCCGGTTGCGGGTGCTGATCCTGATCGTATTGCCGCTGTCCCGGCCCGCGTTGAGCACCGTCGCCGTGCTCACCTTCCTGACCACCTGGAACGACCTGACCTGGCCGCTGATCGCGATCAACCACGACACCCAATACACCCTGCAACTGGGCCTGACCACCTTCCAGGGCCAGCACCACACCCAGTGGGCGGCGGTGATGGCGGGCAACGTGATCACCGTGTTCCCGGTCCTGCTGGCCTTCCTGGGCGCGCAGAAGGCGTTCATCCAGTCGATCACCTCCAGCGGGCTCAAGGGCTGACGCCGTCACGGGAGTTCGACCCTCCCGGGGACAGCCGCCGCTCGCCTGCGGATCGACCCACCCCGCTCCACCGACAGGAAGCCCGATGTCGCACACCTTCGACCTGCTGGTCATCGGCGACGCCAATCCCGACGTCGTCCTCGGTCCCCTCGACGAGCCGTTGGCCTTCGGGCAACGCGAACAACTCGTGCCCACCGGCCTGCTCACCCTCGGCGGATCCGCCGCGATCACCGCGTGCGGCGCGGCCCGACTCGGGTTGCGCGTGGCCATCGCCGGCCGGGTCGGCGACGACGACGCGGGCCGTTTCGTGCGCGCCGCGCTGACCGCCCGGGGCGTGCACACCGACGCACTGCGCACCGACCCGCACCTGGCGACGCCGTTGACCGCGGTGCTCACCCGCGGCGACGGCGACCGCGCCATCCTCACCGCCGCCGGCACCCTGGCCGACACCGGACCCGAGGACGTACCCGAGGAGTTGCTCACCCACAGCAGACACGTACACGCCGCGTCCTACTTCCTGATGCCCCGACTCGCGGCGGCGCTGCCCGAGTTGCTGGGCATCGCCCGCGCCCACGGCGCCGGCACCTCGCTGGACACCAACGACGACCCGACCGGTCGCTGGGACCCCACCGGGCTCGCCGCCGTCCTGCCCGTCGTCGACATCCTGCTGCCCAACGCCCAGGAGGCGAGGGCGCTGGCCCGACTCGGCGCCGACACCGGCCCCGACGCCACCGAGGAGGCCGCCGCGCGACTGGCCGCGCACGGACCGTCGGTGGTGGTCAAGGACGGCGGCGCGGGCGCCTTCGTGCACGACGGTCGCCGCGTGCTGCGCACCGCGGGCATCGCGGCCCGGCCGCTGGACACCGTCGGCGCCGGCGACAGCTTCGACGCCGGCTACCTGGCCGCCCTGCTCGCCGGCGAACCGCCCGCCCGAGCCCTCGAATTCGCCGCCGCGTGCGGCGCCCTGTCCACCCGGGCGCACGGCGGCACCCCGGCCCAACCCACCTGGGACGAGGCTGTCGCAGCCCTCGCCCGCAACGGAAAGAACCAGTGATGACCCGCACCAAGATCGTTTTCGTCGGCGCCGGCAGCGTCGTGTTCACCCAGGGGCTGCTCGCCGACCTGTTCGCCTTCCCCGAGTTGCGGCAGGCACACATCGCGCTGCACGACATCGACCCGGAGCGGCTGGCCACCGCGCAGGGCGCGGCCCGGCTGATCGCCGTCGAGCGCGGCGCGGACCCGCGGATCAGCACCCACCTCGACCGCCGCGAGGCGCTCGCCGGCGCCGACTTCGTGATCAACATCATCCAGGTCGGCATGCGCGAGGCCACCCGCACCGACTTCGAGGTGCCCGCCCGCTACGGACTGCGCCAGACCATCGGCGACACCCTCGGCATCGGCGGCATCTTCCGCGCCCTGCGCACCTTCCCGGTGCTCCGGGCGCTCGGCGAGGACATCGCCGAGATCTGCCCGAACGCCTGGCTGCTGAACTACACCAACCCGATGGCGATGAACGTCGGTTACCTCACCCGCGCCACCGGCCTGACCCGCGTGGTGGGCCTGTGCCACTCGGTCTACTGGACCATGCAGGGCCTCGCGGACCTGGTCGGGATCCCCTACGAGGAGATCGACTACCGCGCCGCCGGCGTCAACCACCAGGCATGGGTGCTGCGCTTCGAACACGACGGCACGGACCTGTACCCGAAGCTGGACGAGCTGATCGCCCGGGACGGCGAACTGCGGCGCCGGGTACGGGTGGACATGTACCGCCGGCTGGGCTACTACCCGACCGAGACGAGCGAGCACTCCAGCGAGTACGTGCCCTGGTACCTGGGTCACGACAGCGAGATCACCCGACTGCGGCTGCCGGTGGGCGCCTATCTCGGCATCGTGGACGAGAACATGGCCGCCTACGAGGAGACCCGCCGGGCGCTGGCGGCCGGCGACCCGGTCCCGGTCGAATCCACCATGGAGTACGCACCGCAGATCATCCACAGCATCGTCACCGGCACCCCGCGCACGGTCTACGGCAACGTGCCCAACCACGGCCTGATCGACAACCTGCCCACCGACGGCGTGGTCGAAGTCCCGTGCCTGGTCGACGCGTTGGGGGTACAGCCGACCCGGGTCGGCGCGCTGCCGGCACAGTGCGCCGCACTCAACCGCGCCTACCTGAGCATGAACGACCTGGTCGTGCGCGCCGCCCTCGAGGACGATCCGCGACACATCCGGCACGCCGCGATGGCCGACCCGGCCACCGCCGCCGCGCTGCCGGTCGAGCGCATCTGGGACCTGTGCGACGACATGGCCCGCGCCCACGGCGACCTGCTCCAGCCCGCGCTGCGCGCCACGCTCGGGAACTGATCCGATGAGCGAACTGCGCGTGGGCGTGGTCGGGGTCGGGCAGCGGGCCGCCCTGGCCGTCGAAGCGCATCGGCCGGGTCGGTCGCGGGTGGTCTCCTGCGCCGACCCCGCCGCGCGCGGTCGGGCGTACGCCGTGGACCTGTTCGGGCCGGACGTCGCCGTGCACACCGACTTTCGACGGATGCTCGACGATCGACTCGACGCGGTCTTCGTGCTGACCCCGGACGATCGGCACGTCGAGCCCGCCCTGTTCTTCCTCGCCGCCGGCGTACCGGTGTTCGTGGAGAAACCGCTGGCCATCACGCTGTCCGACTGCGACCGACTGCTGCGCGCCGCCCGCGCGTCGCGGACCCGGTTGTACGTCGGGCACAACCTGCGCCATCTGCCGATGTTGCGGCGGATGCGCGAGTTGATCGACGAGGGCGCGATCGGCCGGGTCCGGTCGGTGTGGTGCCGGCACTTCGTCGGGCACGGCGGCGACTTCTACTTCAAGGACTGGCACGCCGAACGCGCGCGCACCACCGGCCTGTTGCTGCAAAAGGGCGCGCACGACCTGGACGTGATCCACTGGTTGGCCGGCGGCTGGTCCCGGGACGTGGTCGCGATGGGCGACCTGGCGGTGTACGGCGGCAACCCCCGGCGCGAGCCGGTGTTCGCCGGCGCCGGCCCGGACGCGGGCGGCCGGGTCGAGGAGGAGGTTCGGGCCCAGGACGGGTTCGCGCCCGAGGTGTGGCCGCCGACGGCGATGACCGGGCTCAATCCGATCGTCGATGTCGAGGACATCAGCATGATGCTCACCCGGCTCGACAACGGCGTCCTGGCCAGCTACCAGCAGTGCCACTTCACGCCCGACTACTGGCGCAACTACACGGTGATCGGCGACGAGGGCCGGCTGGAGAACTTCGGCGACGGCCTGGAGGACGCCCATCCCTCGATCAAGTTGTGGAACCGGCGCCGTTCCGGCTACCGGGCGGACGCCGACCGCAGCGAGTCGGTGCGCGGCGGCGGCCTGCACGGCGGCGCGGACCGGGCCCTGGTGGAGGAGTTCCTGCGCTTCGCGGTCGAGGGCGGGCCCACCCGCACGTCGCCGATCGCCGCCCGCGAGGCGGTGGCCGCGGGCGTCGCCGCCACCGCCTCGCTGCGGGCGGGGGGTGTGCGCACCGTGGTCCCGCCGTTGGATCCGGACCTGGTGCGCTACTTCACCGCGCATCAGAGCGAACCGCCCGGCCCGCCCTCGGGGGTGGCGGCGCCCCCCTGACCGGGGGCGTCGCCGCCGGTCCGCCCGGCCGATCCACGCGGGCGGGCGGACCGGGAACCGACGGCATCGCCGCGCGTGGGCTCAGTAGTCCTCGTGGGCGAACGGCAGCAGGTCCGTGCGCAGCGCCGCGTCCAGCCGGGCCGCCGCACCCGGGACGTGTTCCGCCACCAGTCCCGCCGCCACCAGCCGGGCCACCGGGGTGCCGCCGAGGTAGCCGGCCGAGAGTTCGCGTACGTCCAGGGTGAGTTCGGCCGGGTCCTCGGTCGGCGTGCAGGTCGCGCCGTCGGGGCCGGCGGTGAGGCGGAACCTGCCGTCGTTGCCGGGCACCGCCCCGTCGCGGACCTCCAGGACCAGATCGACCGGCGCCGCCCACGATCGTGCCGTCAGCGCGCCGCGCACGTCCACCAGCCGGATCCACAACGCCGGGAACTGCCTGGTCACCCGCACCTGGTCCCGATCCGCGGCGAACAGCAACAGCGGATCGTCCGGCGGTCGAACCCAGGCCGCCACCTTGCCGGTCAGGTCGATCGAGGCAAGGTAGTGCCACAGCGCGGCGGCCACCGGGGCGCTGTCCGCCTCCAGTTCCTGTACCTGGACCATACGCGGCGCATCGGTCGCGGCGTTGCCGGACTCGACGTGGTAGATGGCGTATCCGGCCGGGACGGCGCCGTCCTCGCCGAGCACCACGATCCGCACCGGCGAGTCGTCGTCGTCCTCGTCCCAGGCCAGTACGTTCTCGGCCCACCACTGTTCGGTCCGGGCGAAGCGACCCGGGCGCAGCGCGCGCGCCGCGTCGTAGACGGGACCCAGCAGGGCCGGTCCCTGTGCCGCGTCGACCAGCCGCAGCGGGCGCGGATCCGGGGCGATCCGCAGCGCGAGCGGGCGTCGGCTGTCGATCTCGACGGAGTAGCCCTCCGTCCCGGGCGCGTAGCCGAAGCGGCCGTAGATCGCGTTCTCGGAGGCCCACAGACAGGACAGCACCTGGCCGGCCTCGGCGCACCGGCGCCACTGCTCGGCCATCATCCGCGCGAGCAGCCCGCGCCGGCGGTGGGTCGGCGCGACGGCGACGAAGTCCAGCCCGGCGCAGGCCAGATCGCCGCCGGGCACGGACAGCTCGAAGCGATGTGCGGCGATCTGGCCGACCAGGGTGGCGCCGTCGTACGCACCGATGCGGTCGCAATCGGTGAGCACCTTGCGGTAGTGCTCGCGTTTGTCGGCCGACTCCTTCTCGTGGAAGGCCAGATCGGCCAGATCCAGTATCCGGTCCAGGTGCTCTTCGGGGATCTCCCGGATGTCGAGGCTCACCGTCGTGACGCTAATGCGGTCGTGGGCGCATGGCCATCGAGTTTCGGAGCGCCCGCTCGCCCGCGACCGGGACCGACCCGCGTTCGGGTGAACGTCGACACCGACCGGTTGCCCGCGCCGGTTCGCCTCGTTGCACCACGAGAACGCGCCGCATCCGGGCGGCGCGAGGTTCGATACGGAGATACCCAAGTGAGCTCGTTCAAGAAGGCAACCGTGCTGGCCGCCGGCACCGCCGCCCTGGTGATGGCCGGCGCCGGTGCCGCGAGTGCCGCCGCCGACGCCGACGGCGCCGCGGTGGGCTCGCCCGGTGTGGCGTCCGGCCTAAACGTGCAGATCCCGGTCCACGTGCCGGTCAACATCTGCGGCAACACCCTCGACATCGTCGGCATCCTCAACCCGACGTTCGGCAACTTCTGCGGCAACTTCGACGGCGACCACGGCCACGACCACGCCAAGGGCGGCCACCACGGCGCGGACCCGGCCGGCGGCCACCACGGCTGACCCGTCATACCCCGGTTCGGCCTCCTCCCCGACCGGGACCCGGGGGCTCCGCGTGTGTGTCCGCGGAGCCCCTGTCCGCTGTCCGAGCCCTGTCCGCCGTCCGAAACCGCCGGCGAGCGCATGGCCGCCGAGCGCACCACCGGATCACCGCGTCGGGCGAAGAGCGTGACCATCACCACACCCCGACGAGCGGCAGCGGCCGACCGACCCGTGCCGAGCTCGGCACGGCGCTGCGGCGCAAGCCCTCGGCCGCCCCCTCTCCGGACCCTCACCCGGCCGCCCTCCCCGTGCCGGCACCGCAACACCGCTCCGCCGGAAGGGCGTTCGTCCGCAGGCCACCGGGTCGGCCGAACAAGCGTGCCCGTCGCAACGGTTGACAGTGGAACCGAGATCACCTCTATTATTCTATCCGGAATCATATACGTTCCGAGATGGCATCGCTGATCCAAGGCGCAAAGGGGTGGCGGAGTGACGCATGACGCGGTGACCGCATCGACGGGACGGCGACCCGGCAAAGTGCTGGCCGTACACCTCAACTATCCCTCCCGCGCCCGGCAACGCGGGCGGGTCCCCGACCACGCCTCGTACTTCCTCAAACCGAGCAGCTCGCTCACCGGATCCGGCCCGGTCGAGCGGCCGACCGGGGTCGAACTGCTGGGCTTCGAGGGCGAGATAGCCCTCGTGATCGGCCGCGCCGCACATCGCGTGTCCCCCGCCCGGGCCTGGGCGCACGTCGGCTGGGTGACCGCGGCGAACGACCTGGGGCTGTACGACCTGCGCTACGCGGACCTCGGATCCAACGTCCGGGCCAAGGGCGGCGACGGGTTCACCCCGCTCGGGCCGACCCTGCTGCCGGCGGCCGACCTGCGCCCCGAGGCGCTGCGCGTGCGCACCTGGCTGGACGGGGCCCTGGTCCAGGAGGACACCACCGCGACGCTGCTGTTCGGCTTCGCCGAGTTGATCGCGGACCTGTCCCGGCTGCTCACCCTGGAGGTCGGCGACGTCATCCTGACCGGCACCCCCGCCGGTGCCTCGGTGGCCGAGGTGGGCCAGCGGATCGAGGTCGAGGTGGACAGCCTGGACCACCCCGCCCACAACACCGGCCGGCTGCGCACCGACGTGGTCGCCGGCCCCGTACTCCCCGCCTGGGGCTCCCCACCCAGGGTGGACCCGGCCACCCGCGCGGACGCCACCGGCATCCGCCCGGAATCGGCCGACGCCGCCGGGACCACCGCCCCCGGCGTGCTCACGGACGACCTGCGCGCCCGCCTCGCCCGCGTCGCCGTGGCCACGCTCAGCGTGCAACTGCGCGCCCGCGGCTTCGACACCGTCAGCATCGACGGCGTGCGCGCGCTGACCCCGGGCACCCGCCTGGTCGGCACCGCCCGCACGTTGCGCTTCGTCCCGTTCCGCAAGGACCTGTTCGCCACCCACGGCGGCGGCTTCAACGCGCAAAAACGTGCCGTCGACTCGCTCGAACCCGGCCAGGTCCTGGTGATGGAGGCCCGCGGCCGAACCGTCGCCGGCACGCTGGGCGACATCCTCGCGCTGCGCGCCAAGACCCTGGGCGCCGCGGGCATCATCACCGACGGCGCCGTGCGCGACAGCGCCGCCGTGGCCGCACTGGGCCTGCCCGTGCTGGCCGCCGGCACCCATCCCGCCGTGCTCGGCCGCCGGCACGTGCCCTGGGACACCGACGTCACGATCGCCTGCGGCGGCGCCACCGTCCAGGTCGGCGACGTCGTGGTCGCCGACGACGACGGCGCCGTGGTCATCCCGCCCGCGCTGGTCGCCGAGGTGGTCCGAGACGCCGAGGAGCAGGAGTCCCGCGAGCGGTTCATCGCCGAACAGGTCGCGGCCGGCGCCGGGTTGGCCGGCCTGTACCCGCTGGGTCCGGACTGGGAACCCGCCTACCGCGCGTGGGCCGCGACCGACCCCGAGCCCGTCTCCGCATCCATCGCCCCGACCACCCCTCGCGAGGAGCACCGATGAAGTACCGCGCCGACCCGTCCCTGATCTGCGGCTCGATCGCCCCGCTGGTCACCCCCTTCACCGCGACGGGCGCGGTCGACCACGCCGCGCTGCGCCGCCTGGTCCGCTGGCAGCTCGCGGCGGGCTCGCACGGCATCTCGCTCGGCGGCTCCACCGGCGAGCCGTCCGCACAGACCCTGGCCGAGCGCGCCGAGGCGATCCGGGTGGTCGCCGCCGAGATCGACGACCGGGTGCCGTTCCTGCCGGGCACCGGATCGACCAAGTTGGACGAGACCCTGGAGCTGACCGGGATCGCCCGGGACGCGGGCGCCGACGCGGTGCTGATCATCACGCCGTACTACGCGCGCCCCACCCAGGAGGCGCTGTTCACGTGGTACTCGACGGTCGCCCGCGAGTATCCGGACCTGCCCGTGGTGATCTACAACGTGCCGAGTCGAACCGCCGTGGAGATCGACCCGCAGACCGTGGCCCGACTCTTCCGGGCACACGAGAACATCGTCGGCATCAAGGAGACCACCAAGGACTTCGAGCACTTCTCCCGGGTGATCGAGGCGGCCGGTCCCGAGTTGCTGGTGTGGTCCGGCATCGAGCTGTTGTGTCTGCCGGTACTCACCCTGGGCGGCGCGGGCTTCGTCTCCGCACTCGCCAACATCGCCCCGCGCGCGGTCGCGGGGATGTACGAGGCCTACCAGGCGGGTGACCTGGGCCGGGCCCGCGAACTGCACTACGCGGTACAGCCGTTGGTGGACCTGCTGTTCGTCGAGACCAACCCGGCGCCGGCCAAGTGGTTGATGCACCGACGCGGCCTGATCGGCTCCGACTTCGTCCGGCCGCCGCTGCTGCCGCTGTCCGAAAGCGGCCGGGCGCGGGTGACCGCCCTGGCCGAGAGCCGACTCGAACTGCTGACCGACCCCGCCCTTGGAGAAGAAGCCATATGAGCACCACCACGACGACGCCCGTCGAGCACTCCGGGGTGCCCACCGCGCTGCCGACCCGGTTGCGCCACTTCATCGACGGCCGGCACGTCGACTCGTTGGACGGCGCCACCTTCGAGGTCTGCGCACCCGCGTCCAACCTGCCCTACGCCACCGCCGCGGCGGGCAAGGCCGCCGATGTGGACGCCGCCGTCGCCGCCGCCCGCCGTGCGTTCACCGCGGGGCCGTGGCCGCACCTGCCCGCCAAGGACCGGGCCCGGGTGCTGAACCGCATCGCCGACGAGGTCGAGCGCCGGGACGCGCGACTGGCCGAGTTGGAGACCTTCGACACCGGCCTGCCGATCACCCAGGCACTGGGCCAGGCGCAGCGCGCGGCGGAGAACTTCCGCTTCTTCGCGGACCTGATCGTCGGTCAGACCGACGAGGCGTACCAGGTGCCCGGTCGCCAGCTCAACTACGTCAATCGCCGGCCGATCGGCGTCGCCGGGCTGATCACGCCGTGGAACACGCCGTTCATGCTGGAGTCGTGGAAGCTCGCGCCGGCGCTCGCGTCCGGCTGCACGGTGGTGCTCAAGCCGGCCGAATTCACCCCGTTGTCCGCGTCCTTGTGGGCGGACATCCTGACCGAGGCGGGCCTGCCGCAGGGCGTGTTCAACCTGGTCGGCGGGATCGGCGAGGAGGCGGGCGCGGCCCTGGTCGAGCACCCGGACGTGCCACTGATCTCGTTCACCGGCGAGACCACCACCGGCCGGACCATCTTCGGCTCCGCCGCCCGGCACCTCAAGGGCCTGTCGATGGAACTCGGCGGCAAGTCCCCGGTGATCGTGTTCGCCGACGCCGACCTGGACGAGGCGATCGATGCCGCGCTGTTCGGCGTGTTCTCGCTCAACGGCGAGCGCTGCACCGCCGGTTCGCGGATCCTGGTGCAACGCGCCGTCTACGACGAGTTCGTCGAGCGGTTCGCCGCCCGGGCCGAGCGCATCGTGGTGGGCCCGCCGCAGGATCCGGCCACCGAGGTGGGCGCACTGGTGCACCCCGAGCACTACGAACGGGTCCTCGCCTACGTCGAGACGGGCCGACGCGAGGCGCGGCTGGTCGCGGGCGGCACCCGGCCCGCGCACCTGCCGGTCGGCAACTACCTGGCGCCGACCGTCTTTTGCGATGTGCCGGCCGACGCGCGGATCTTCCAGGAGGAGATCTTCGGACCGGTGGTGGCGCTGACCCCGTTCACGGACGAGGCCGAGGCGATCGAACTGGCCAATGCGGTCCCCTACGGCCTGGCCGGCTACGTATGGACCAACGATCTGCGCCGGGCGCACCGGGTGGCGCACAGCGTCGAGTCCGGCATGGTGTGGATCAACTCGCACAACGTGCGCGATCTGCGCACTCCGTTCGGCGGGATCAAGGCTTCGGGGCTGGGTCACGAGGGCGGCTACCGCTCGATCGACTTCTACACGTCCCAGCAGGCGGTGCACGTGGCCATGGCACCGCTGCACACCGCCCGGTTCGGTGCCGCGTGACGTGGCACCCCGTGCGCTCGAACCATAGCCCCGGCCCGGGGCCGGGCACTAGTTTCCGAATCGGACCCGGGTGACCGGGCCCGCCCGCGCCGGCCGGATCCGGTGCCTCGAACAGGAGGAGAGTCCGATGCCCACTCCGTCCGTTCCGCCCCTGCCGCCGCTGCCCACCACCCGCCCCGGCGGGTCCGCCCCCGAACCCGGACCGTTGCCGTGCCCGGACATCGTGCGCGCCGCGTACGCCGAGCTGGTGGTCACCGACCTGGCCGCGTCCCGGGAGTTCTACGTCGACCTGCTGGGGTTGGTGGTCACCCACGAGGACGAGGACGCGGTGTATCTGCGCGCCTTCGAGGAGTACCTGCACCATTCGTTGGTGCTCCGGCGCGGCGCGTCCGGCGCCCTGGCCGCGCTGGCGTACCGGGTGCGCGCACCGGGGGAGGTCGACGTCGCCGAGCGCTACTACCGGGCGCTGGGCGTGCCGGTGGAGCGCCGGGCGGCGGGCGCCACCCGGGGCATCGGGCCGGCCGTACGGGTGCTGGACCCGCTGGGGTTCCCGCTGGAGTTCTTCTACGAGGCCGAGCACGTGCCACGCCTGCATCAGCGCTACGACCTGCACGGTGCGGGCGCGATCGCCCGGCTGGACCACTTCAACATCGTGGTGCCGGACGTGGCGCGGGCCGAACGCTACTACCGCGACCTGGGTTTTCGGGTGACCGAGGACATCCGCGGCGAGGACGAGACGTTGTACGCGTCCTGGCTGCATCGCAAGGACACCGTGCACGACATCGCGCTGACCGGCGGCGACGGGCCGCGGCTCCACCACATCGCGTTCAGCACGCACGAACGCGGCCAGGTGCTGCACGTGTGCGACCTGCTCGGCGCGCGCCGCCGGTCCGCGCACATCGAGCGCGGACCGGGGCGGCACGGGGTCTCCAACGCGTTCTACGTCTACGTGCGCGATCCCGACCTGCATCGGGTGGAGATCTACACGACCGACTACTACACGGGAGACCCCGACCACCCGGTGTTGTCCTGGGACGTGCGGGACAACCAGCGCCGGGACTGGTGGGGCAACCCGGTGGTGCCGTCCTGGTACGCCGAGGCGTCCCCCGTCCTGGACCTGGCCGGGAGCCCGCAACCGGTGTTGGCCCGGCAGGAGAACCACGAGGCGGACGTGACCGTCGGCGCCGACGGTTTCTCCTTCGCGCGGGACGCGGCCGGCGACGGATTCCGGATCGGGTCGCAGCTCTGAGTATTCGCCCCTGGTGTACGATCTGAAATCGTATCCGAAATAGCTGAGTGGAGAAGTAGGATGCGCCTGCGGCAGCCCCTCGCCGTCACCACCTATCCGAGCGCCGAGCGCTCCGAGCAGCCCCCCGTGCTGCTCGTGCACGGATTCTGTTCCAGCGCGCGCCGCACCTGGCTGGAAACCGGCCTCGTCCAGGCCCTGCTCGATGCCGGCCACACCCTGCTCGCGCCGGATCTGCGCGGCCACGGCGCCAGCCCGGCACCGACGAGCGCCGCGGAGGTGGACGCGGTCGCCTCCGCGCAGGACCTGTTGGCCGTGGTCGACGCGTACGGCGCGGACCGGTTCGACGTCCTGGCGTACTCGCTCGGCGCCCGCCTGGTCTGGGAGCTGGCCGAACTGGCTCCGGACCGGATCGGCCGGGTGGTGCTCGGCGGGTTGAGCCCGACCGAGCCGTTCGCCGCCGTGGACGTGCCGGAGCTGCGCCGGGCGGTGCACGACGAGGCCCACCCGCCCGCCGATCCGCTCACCGGGATGATCGCGGGCCTGATCCGGGCCGAGGGTGCGCGTGCGGACGGGTTGGTGACCTGTGTCGAGGGTCTGCGCAGCACCCCGTTCGCGCCGAAGGCGTGGGCCGGCGGCACGCCGCCGTGGTTCCTGGTCGGCGCGGACGACCTGATGGTCCACGGCTCCGAGGAACTGGTCGCGCTGGTCCCGGGAGCGCAACTCGTCTGCATGGCCGGCGACCACCACGGCGTGCTGGTCAACCCGTACTTCGGCGAAGTCGCCCTACGGGTCCTCCACCGCTGACCCACCGCGGCGCACCACGCCCACCGAACACGCCGGACCACGCCGGGCCGGGACGCCTCGTCCCGGCCCGCGACCGTGTCCGGTCCAGACTGAGGAGACCGTAGTTGAGTCCCGCAAAGGCAACCACCGCCGCGAGCAAGGCCGCCAAGGCGTCGAAGTCGGAGATGTGTTACGAGCTGCTGCGCAGCCGCATCCTCGACGGCACCTACGGGCCCGGGTATCGGCTGGTGTTCGACCAGCTCGCCCGGGAGGCGGGGGTCAGCACCATCCCGCTGCGCGAGGCGGTGCGCCGACTCCAGTCCGACGGCCTGGTGGAGATCGTGCGCAACGTCGGCGCCCGGGTGGCGGTCTTCGACCGGTCGCAGGTCGAGCACTCGCTGAACGTGCTGGCCCGTCTGGAGGGTTACGCGACGGCGATCTCGGCGCCGCTGATGAGCGCCGCGAACATCGCCGAGGCCCGGGCGATCAACGACCGCATGGTCGAGGCGCTGGCCGACTTCGATCCCACCGCGTTCACCGCGCTCAACCGGAAGTTTCACTTCTCGCTCTACGCGCATTGCCCCGACAAGCACCTGAACGCGCTGCTCGAATCGGAGTGGGCCCGGCTGGACCACATGCGCCGGTCGACCTTCACCTACGTGCCGGGGCGGGCGCGCACCTCGGTGCGCGAACACGAGAACCTGCTCGACCTGATCGGTGCGGGCGCCGACCCGCAGCTGATCGAGAAGGCCGCGTGCGCACACAAGATCGCCACGGCCGCCGCGCTGCACCAGGCCAAGGCGGGAACGCCGTAGCGACGACGGCACACGGGGAAGGGCGGGCTCGGTCGAGCCCGCCCTTCCGTGTCCGCGCCGGTCACCCTCCGGCGCCGCTCAGCCCAGCAGTTGGCCGCCGTCCACCGGTACCACCGTCCCGGTGATGTGTGCCGCGGCCGGCGAGGCCAGGAACACCGCGAGCGGCGCGACGTCCTCGGGCACCGCGATCCGGCCCAGCGGGATCCGCGCCTCCCAGACCTGCCGGGCCTGCGGGTCGGACATCAGGCCGGCGGTCATCGGCGTGTGCACCGGTCCGGGCGCGACGCCGTTGACCCGGATCCGGTGCGGGGCCAGTTCGATCGCGCCGGTGCGGGTGAGCGCGTCCACCGCCGCCTTGGTGGCCTCGTAGTGCCCCAGGCCCGCAGTGGGTTGGCGGGCGCCGATCGAGCTGATGTTGACGATGGCGCCACCCGCCCCCTCGGCGATCATCCGCCGGGCGGCGGCCGCCGTGACGGTGAAGGTGCCGCGCAGGTTGACCGCGACCACGGTGTCGAAGACCTCGATGGGGAGTTCGACGAGCAGGCCGCCGCCCGCGACCAGGCCGGCGTTGTTGACCAGCACCGCGAGCGGGCCGAGTTCGGCGACGACCCGGTCCAGGGCCGAGGCCACCGACGCGGGGTCGGTGATGTCCATCGCGACCGGGGTGCCGTCGAGTTCGCGGGCGACCTTCGCGGCCGCGTCGGCGTCCACGTCGGCGATCACCACCCGGTCGCCGTTCTCGGCGAAGGCTCGGGCGACGGCCGCGCCGATGCCGCTCGCGCCGCCGGTGACCACCACGACCCGGCCGGTGCTCATCGGGCCTCCGCCACGATCACCCGCGGGCTGCCCGGGAGTTCGAGCAGGTCCACCGGGTGCCAACCGGCCTCGACCAGCCACTCCTCGACCTCGCCGCGCGGGTAGACCGTGGTGCCGTCGATGACCAGGTACTCCCCCGCGTGCAGGCTGTCGATCAGCCGCGGTGTGCCGTCCGGCTCCAGGAAGAAGTCGAGCAGCAGCAGCCGGGCCCCGGGGGCGGCGGCCTTGCGCGCCGCCGCCACGATCCGCCGGTTGTGCTCGGCGTCGAAGCGGTGCACGACATGCTCCAGGAGCACCAGGTCGAAGCCGGTGGGCACCTCGTCGGTCAGCGGGTCGCCGGTGACCACCTCGACTCGTTCCTCGACGCCGGCTCCGGCCAGGGTCTGCTCGGCGTGGCCGACCAGATCGCCGCCGGACAGGAAGGTGGCCCGCAACTCGGGGTGCAGACGCAGCGCTTCGGCCAGGAAGGACCCGGACAGCCCGCCCAGATCCAGCACGCGTCGATGCGCGCCGAAGTCGTAGGCGTGGGCCAACTGCCGTGCGTGCAGGGCGTTGTAGGTCATCACGCCACCGAGGAAGACGCCGAACCGGTCGCCGCCAAGGTCGAGCGGGGCCGGCCGCGCGGTGCGCGAGGTCTCGGCGAAGCCGAGCCAGTGCGGGTAGCTGACGGTGTCCAGGAAGCTCAGGAACGGGCGCAGGTCCACATCCGATCCGCACCCGCCGAGGTGGCGCAGGGTGGCGGGCGAGTTGGCGTAGCCGTCCGCGTCGCGCTCCAGCAGCCCCAGGGCGACCATCGTGTCGGCCAGGATCAGCGTGGTCCGGGTGGGCAGTGCGATCCGGGTCGCGAGTTCTTCCAACGGGGTGCGGCCGTCGGCCAGCGCGGCGAACAGGCCCGCCTCGTTGGCCGCGAACAACTGCTTGGCGGCCATGTAGCCGATCGCGACATCGACGATGGGATCGGGGCCGACCTCGGCCTGGGCGTCCGAGGGAAGTGACATCGGATCTCCTCGCGGGACAGGAAGTTGGTATCTGGAATGCTATATGATTACCGATGCCGTCAACAATGGCGATCGATGGGGATCCGCCGATCCCGCCGATCAGGTCGACCCCCGCTTCCCAGGAGGACCCGTGGTGCACTCCCCCGCCGGCAGTCCGGTGCCCCGTCGTCGACTCGGCGCGCACGGTCCCGAGGTGCCCGTGCTGGGCCTCGGTTCGTGGAACACGTGGGACAGGATGAGCATGGCGGACGCCGTCGCGCTGATCCGCGACGCGCTCGCGCACGGCGTCGAACTCTTCGACGTGGCGCACTACGACATGGGCCCGCACGCGGAGAACGCGCGCACCGATCTGATCTTCGGGCAGGCGATCCGCGAGGCGGGCGTGGCCCGCGACCAGTACCTGCTGTGCGGCAAGTTGTGGTTGTGGGAGTACCCGAAGAAGGGCTTCGCCGAGCAGTTGGCCGTCTCGCTCGACCGGATCGGCACCGACCGGGCCGACCTGGTCGTGGTCGGCGACTTCTTCGGCGAACTGGACGTCCCCGCCGTGGTCGGCGACGTCGCCGAGCAGATCGCGGCCGGCCGGTTCACCGCGTGGGGCGTCAACAACTGGTCCGCCGCGGACGTGTGGCGGGCCCGGCGATTCGCCGCGGAGCAGGGGCTGACGCCGCCCACCTTCGCCCAACTCAAGTACAGCCCGGCCCGGCGGACCGTGCCCGAGGGCGAACCCTTCGCCGAACTGTTCGCCGACGGGCTGGCCATGCAGGCGTCCGACGTCCTGGAGGGCGGCATCCTGGCCGGCAACCTCCACCCGCAACGCAAGATCGGCGCCGACCCCGGCAACATCCGCGACCGCATCCGCGCCGCGTATCCCCTCGTCGCCAAGGTCGCCGCCGACTTCGACGCCACACCCGCCCAGGTGGCCATCGCCTTCTGCCTGGCCAATCCCACCGTCGCCACGGTCCTCTTCGGCGCCAGCCGCATGAGCCAATGGCAGGACAACCTGAAGGCCCTGGCCCTACTCACCCATCACGGAAGCGCCCTCCGCACGGCCCTGACCGACGCCTGGGCCGACAAGGACGTCATGGACCCGGCGGCCTCGGGAGCCTGACCGACACGGCCGCCTCGGCCCGGCCGGCACCGGAGAGCACCTCGGCCCGGCCGGCGTTCGAGACCCACCCCGGCCCGGCCGGCGCCGGAGGCCACCCTCCGCCCCGGCCGGGCGCGTGAGGCCGAATCAGCCCGACCGGCCTTCGAGGTCACCGCGCTGAGGCCCTCTCAAGGACCCGCGGGGTCCACTACACCCCCGTCCGCGAAGAACGGCACCAACCGCGCCCGCAACACGCTCGCCCCGACCCGGTCCAGCAGTCGCAACCCCCCGATGTTGTCCATCAGTTGCTCCCGCCGCGTCGCCCCGAACAACACGCTCGCGGTAGCCGGATGCGACAGCGCGAACGCCACACACACCTGCGCGGCGCTCGCGTCCAGTTCGGCAGCCACCGCCGCCAGGCCCGGCGCGGACGCGATGATCCGCTCCCGCACCCCACCCGGATCCCGCCCGATCTCCCGCGCCGGTGCGACCTTGCCGGCCAGGATGCCGCCCTCCAGGACGTCGGACGCCTGCATCGACAACCCGGCCGAGAACAACTCGGCGAACGGCGCCCCGTCCGCGATCGCCCGCCGACACGGGCTGTACTTGAGCTGCGCGACCTGCGGCCCCGGCGACCCCGCGATCAGCGCGTGCGCACGAATCGTGGTGATCGCCTGCGCCGACCAGTTGTTGACCCCCCAGTGCCCGATCAGCCCGTCCTTCTCCAACTCGGCCAGGTCGCCCGCGAGTTGTTCGAGATCCAGGTCGGCACTGCGAATGTCGCCCAGGATCGCCAGATCCGCGTACTCCGTCCCGGCCCGGAACATCGCCCGCTCCACCTGCTCGCGCAACGGCTGCGCCGGATAGCCCTCCAGCCACACCTTGGTCGACAACAGGTATTGCTCCCGCGCCAACCCCGCCGCCCGCACGATCGCCGAGAACAACACGTCGGTGAACACCGGCTTCTGTCCCGGAATCCCGTACACCGCCACGTCGAAGAGGTTGATCCCCGCCTCGACCGCGCAGGCCACCAGGTCGACCGCGTCGTGGAAGTCCATCCGGTCGTAGGTGTGCCACGAGCCCAGGGACAGCGCGGACACGGACGGGCCCTCGATCCCCAACCGGCGTCGCGGAACGATATTGCTGTCGATGTCACCCATCGAAGGTCCTCTCGGCATCGGGTATTGCGGATGGATCCGGCGCTGGAAAAGCAACCCGCGGGCTCACGGAAGCCATGGGTGCACGACGGCCTTGACCTGCTCCTGCCGCCCCATCGCGGCCAACGCCTCGCTCGCCCCCGACAGTCCGACCGGCTCGGCGAACAGCCGGTCCCAGTCGAAGCGTTGCCGGAAGTCGCGGAGAAACTCGACGGCCCGGTGATAGTCGCCCACATCACCGTTGAGCGAGCCGACGACATTGAGTTCCTTACCCATCACGGTCCCCAGCGGCAACCGCTCCGGGGTCGGTCCGGTACTGCCCACAATCACGAACGTGCCGCCGAACGCCGCGAGTTCGACCGCCTCGGCGCCCACCCCGGGCGCCCCGGCCAGGTCCAGGACCAGGTCCGCGCCGCGCCCTCGGGTGGCCGCCAGCACCTCCTCGCGCCGGGCGGCCGGGTCGCCGTCCAGCCCGATGGCGACGTCCGCGCCGAACTCCTCGGCCAGGGCCAGCCGGCCCTCGGGCCCGCCGATGGTGATCACCGTCCGCGCGCCGCTCGCCTTGGCCATCGCACCGGCCACCAGGCCCAGTGCCCCGGCGCCCTGCACCACCACCTCGGCGCCGGGCCGGACCCCGCCCGCCCGGTCGAAGGCGTGCAGCACGGTCTTGACCGCGCACCCCGCGCACGCGGCCCAGGTGTCGGGCACGTCGTCCGGCACGAGCACCTTCTCCGCCCGCGGCCCCACGTAGGCGAATTCGGCCAACCCGGCCGTGGCGTACGGCCATTGATCCGAGCGCTGCCGGAAGCCGTAGCCCCGGTCCGCGCACCCCACCGGCCGCCGCAACACCGTGCAGGCGTAACACGTGCCGCACGTCGACTCGGACCAGCCGATCCGGTCGCCGACCCGCAGCGTGCGGCCCAGCGCGTCGATCGCGCCCACCCCCACCGCCTCGATCACGCCGGTCATCTCGTGGCCGAGCACCATCGGCAACATGCCGGGAAAGCTCATCGCGCCGCGCCACAGGTGCACGTCGGTGGCGCACAGCGTGGCGCAGCCGATCCGGACCAACACGGCGCCGGGCTCGCACCGTTCGGGCAGCGCGATGTCCTCCAGGGTGAGCGGCTGGTCGTGCGCGCGCAGCACGGCGGCGCGGGTGGAGCCGTCCGGGGTGGAGCGGGTTCCCATGATCATCTGCGAACTCCGGTTCGTTGTCATCGACTGTGCGCGGTGTCCCAGATCTCGTGCCGGCTGCGCCACCACAGCAGCACCAGGATCACCAGGAACGGAATCACGCCGCGGTACTCGCGCACCGAATCCAGCGCGGCGGACATGCCTTCGAGGCAGCCGAGCAGCAGGCCGCCGGCCAACGTCAGCGGCAGGTTGCGGAACCCACCGACCATGGCCACCGCGAGCGCGGTGACGATCAGCTTGCCCAGGGTGGAGAAGTCGCCGCCCAGGCGCGGCGCGACCAGGATGATCACCAGCGCGGTGAGCGCGCCGATCGCCACCCATACCGCGGTGGCCAGGCGCGGCGCGGAGATGCCCACCACCTGTGCGGTGCCCGGGCGTTCGGACAGTGCCTGGAGCCGCAGCCCGACCAGGGTCTTGCGCAACATCAGTTCGACGCCGACGGTGATCAGCACCGCGAAGGCGATGGACACCAGCACGGCCTGGGAGACCACCACGTCGCCGATCCGGAACAGCGCCCCGTCGAAGGGCGCCGGGAAACGCCGCGCGCCGGTGGAGGTGGCGCCGAACAGCCGCAGCCCCACCGCCATCACCGCGACGTAGATGGCCACCGTGACGGCGGCCTTGGTGCGTTCGTTGTGCTCCCCGAACCAGCGGATCAGCACCGCGCCCAGGATGCCGGACAGGGCCGCGCTGACCGCGACACCGAGCACCAGCGCGGGCCATACGTTCAGACCGTCGTCGGTCAGGGACACCATCGTGAAGGCGCCCATCGCGCCGATCGCCGCCATCGCGAAGTTCACCACGGCCACCAGCCGATAGGTCAACACCACGCACAGGCCCAACAGCGCGTAGCCCCCACCGCTGCTCAGGCCCGCGATCACCGAGTTCAACATGCTTGTCGAGCACCTCCTGCTCCGGGGCGCCGACCGCGCCGACCGCGTGGGCGGTCGGCGACGGTCGGGCCGGGGTGGATCGGTCGCACCGCGGCCGGGCTACTTCCTGCCGGGCACGATGAAGCCCTCGGGCAACACCTGCCACTTGCCGTCGACGGCCTTGACGAAACGGCTGCCCTGGACCGGGTTGTGCTTGTCGTCGGGGCCGAACACCCAGGGCGAACCCACCATCGGGTAGTCGATCGGGCTCATCTTCTTGAACGCCTCGGTGACCGACTTGCGGGTGATGTCGCCCTTCATGCCCTTGAGCACCTGGACGAACACGTCGGCGGACATCACCGCCCCCTGGCTGAACGCGGTGCGCTGGATGCCGTGCTTGTCCATCAGTTGCGCCCAGCGCTCGTTGCCGGGCAGCGTCACGTCGGTGTACGGCTGCCACTCGGTGCCGACGTAGGCCCGCATGCCCGCGGGCACCAGCTTGGCGTTCGCGTCGGTGTAGCTGTTGGCGCCCATGATGAAGTCGACGTTCTGCATGTCCTGCGTCTGCGCCTGGGCGAACCAGGGCCCGACCTGGGCGTTGTAGAGCACGGCCTGACAGCCGGCCTGCTTGGCGGCGATCAGGTGCGGTGTGGGGTCGCCCTCGCCGACGGCGGTGTCCTTGGCGGCGAGTTGCTTGCCGGTGAGGTCGCTCCACTCCTTGATCGCGTCGCTGATCCCGCCGCCGCTGCCGGGCAGGGTGGTGTAGTACAGACAGACCTTGTCGTGGTGCAGCGTCTCGGACGCGTAGTACAGCATCGCGGTGAGCAGCTTGAACGGGCCGGGGTTGACCGGCGCGATGTCGGGGCTGTTGAAGCACGCGGGGTCGACGCCGACGGCCGGGATGGAGACGATCTTCGCGCTCTTGTACGCGGCCCGGTTGACCCCGCAGTCGACCGCGCTGGAGGAGCCGACCAGGGCGACCACGCCCTTGGACTGCACGAGTTCCACCTCGTTCTCGGTGGAACGCTGCGGGTTCATCGCGTCGTCCTTGCTGATCAATTCGAGCTTGCGGCCGTTGATCCCGCCGGCCGCGTTGACCTCGTCGAAGACGGCCTTGACCGCCTGTGGGACCTCCGGGGTCTGGAACAGCCCGGTGATTCCGTTGATCGAGCCGACCTTGATGGCGCCGCTGGTGGAGCCGCCGTCGCTGCCGTCGCCGGCGCACGCTGTCGCGGACAGGGCGAGCGCGATGACGGCGACGGCCGTCCGGCTCACGAGGGAACGCTTCATGGGAACGTCCTTGTCATGGTGGATCGGTACGCAGTCGATCCGATCGAAGGCATGCCGGGGGAACCCGGGTCGGCGTCGAGGCACACGCGCGACGCGGGGGCGGTACGGGTGGATCGGGCCCGGTCGGGCGGTCAGCCGGTGGGGGTGACGATCGCGGTCGGGGGGACCGCGCCGTCGGGGGTGTCGGCGCCGCCGAGGTAGGCGGCGGACACCGCGGGATCGCGCAGGACGTCCTCGGTGGGGCCGGCGGCGATCACCTTGCCGAAGTCCAGCACGGTGACCTCGCGGCAGGCCACCCGCACCAGTTCCATGTCGTGTTCGACCAGCAGGATGGCCACTCCGTAGCGTTGCGGCACCTGGGCGAGTCGAGCTCCCAGGCGCAGCGATTCGGCGGCGGATTGGCCGGCGGCGGGTTCGTCGAGCAGGGCCACCGCAGGTCGCGCGGCGATCGCTGCGGCCACATCGAGCAACCGGCGGGTGCCGGCGTCGACGATCGAGATGGGCAGGTCACCCACCGGACAGCCGAAGAATTCCAGGAGTTCGTCGGCCTCGTCCCGTCCGAGCCGCCGACCCGCGCCGATGTCGAGGTATTCGTACTGGGTCAACTCGGGGGCGATCAGGGTGGTTTGGAAGGTGCGCCGCAGTCCCCGGGCCGCGCGGACCTGCGGAGCCAGGCGATCGATGGGTACGCCGTCCAGCCGGACCGAACCGGGGAGCCGGCCAAGGAAGCCGCCGACGGCGGAGATGAAGGTGGACTTGCCCGCGCCGTTGGGGCCGATCAGGCCGACCACGGTGCCGGCGGGCACGATCAGGTCGACCGCGTCCAGTGCGGTGACCGGGCCGTACTGCACCGTCAATCCGGTGACGGCCAGGGCCGGTTCGGTGCCCACTGGGCGGGCGGGAGCGCCCACGGTGCGCTCGGTCGGCGGTCCGGCGTCGGCGCGTTCGCGTTCGTCGTCGTCGGCGGTGGTGGCGGCGGCCTCCTTGCGGGCCTTGGCCAGGCGTTTGCGGTTGCGGGTGAAGTCGGTCTGGCTCATCCCGCTGCGCAGCGCGAAGATCGGTACGACGCCGAAGATGATGCCGCCCAGGTCCTGGGGCAGCTTGACCTTTTCCAGGATGGTCGCCGTCGCGGCACCGAACACCCCGCTCATCACCGCGCCTTCGGGGTGGTGCGGGCCGATCAGGATGGCGATCGCGAACAGCGTGACGGACTGACCCATGGCGAAGTTGCCGGAGACCACCAGGCCGAGTTGGCCGGCCATCAGTCCGCCGCCGATGCCGGCGATGAACGCGCTGATCGCGAAGGCGGCGAGTTTGCTGCGGGCCACCGAGATGCCGTGTGAGGCGGCGAGCCTTTCGGAGTGCCGCAGTTCGAGCCAGGAGCGGCCGAGCCGGGTCTTGTCCAGGGCGGCCAGGCCCAGCGCGATCACGGTGAAGACGATGACGACCAGGACGAAGTAGTCGGCGTTGCTGGTGAACGCGGCCGGTCGGGCCACGGTCACCAGTTCCTCGGTGCCGGGGAACTGCTTGGCGTTGAGCACGATGTCGGTGGACACCGCCGCGCCGAAGGTGATCACGGCGAGGTTGACACCGCGAACGCGCAGTGCGGGCAGGCCGATCAGCACGCCCACGGGTGCGGCGGCCAGCCCGCCGACGACCAGCCACACGAGCAGGCCGCCGGGGGCGTCGGCGAGGTTGAGCCGCATCACCACCCAGGCGCCGATGGCGGCGAAGGAGAGTTGGCACAGCGACATGACGCCGGCGCGGCCGACGATCACACCGTAGCTCTGCATGATCACGGCGCCGATCACGCTGGTGATGGCGAGGTAGAGCCAGTAGGGCGAGAGGATGTTGGGGATCGCGACGCAGGCCACGATCGCGAAGGCGATCATGCCGGTCGCGGAGCGCTTGTCGATCAGGTCCATGACGGTGGATTTCCGGCCGGCGGGGGTCTTGGTGGTGGAAGTCATCGGCTGCCACCGCCGATTCGGGCGGGCTCGGCGGCGGGGCCGGGTGGGTCGGTGGGTCGCGGTGCGGTGGTCGAGCCGAAGTAGTACTCGTGCAGAAGTTCGGGTTTGCCGCGCAGTTCGGCGCACGGTCCGTCGTGCACGATGCGGCCCTTGCGCAGGACGTAGGCGTGCGTGCCGACGCCGAGGGCGAGGTTGGCGAACTGTTCGATGAGCAGGATGGCCAGTCCCTCGGCGGCGAGTTCGCCGACCACGCGCATCAGCCGGTGGACCACCATGGGGGCCAGGCCGAGCGACATCTCGTCGACCAGGACCACCTTGGGGTCGGTGACCAGGGCGCGGCCGAGCACGAGCATCTGCTGTTCGCCGCCGGAGAGATGGCCGGCCTGGAGGGTGCGGCGGCGGGCCAGTTCCGGGAAGAGTCGGTAGACGGTGTCCGGATCGCCGGCGCCGGCGCGGGCGACCAGCAGGTTCTGTTCGACGGTGAGGGTGCGGAAGGTGGTGCGGGCCTGTTCGACGTAGCCGACGCCGGCCCGGGCGCGCTTGTGCACGGGCAGCTTGTGCACCGGGCGGTCGCCGAGTTCGATGGTGCCGGCCGTGGTGCGTACCAGGCCCGCGATGCCGTCCATCAGGGTGGTCTTGCCCGCGCCGTTGGCGCCCAGGAGCACGGTGACCGCGCCGGGGGCCACGTCCAGCGAGACATCGTGCACCACCGGGATCTCGTCCCGGGCGATGGCCACGCCCCGCAGCCGCAGCACGGCCGCGGTGTCCGCCTCGCGCGCCGGGCTCGCCGCGCTCATCCCGTCTTCCCGGCGAATGCGTCCCGCAGCGCCCCGACGACCAGTTCGTGCGCCCGCGCGGCATCGGTGAGATCGGTGGCGAGCAGCCCGAAGAAGCCGTGGATGAGCCCGTCGAAGCGCACCGTCCGGGCCGGGGTGCCGGCCGCGTTCAACGCCTTCGCGTAGTCCTCGCCCTCGTCGCGGAGCACGTCGTATTCGGCGCCCAGGACGAGTGCGGGCGGCAGCGCGGAGAGGTCGTCGGCGCGACTGGGCAGCAGGTACGGATCGGCCAGGTCGGCGGCGTCGCGCGGGTATTGGGTGAAGAACCAGTCCATGCTCGCCTTGGACAGGAAGTAGCCGTCGGCGAACTCCCGGTAGGAGGACCGCCCGTCGTCGGGATGGCCGACCACGGGCGACACGAGCACCTGGAGGGCGATCGGCGGGCCGCCCAGATCGCGGCTCTTGAGCGCGACCACGGCGGCCAGGTTGCCGCCCGCGCTCTCCCCGCCGACCGCGATCCGGGTGCCGTCCAGGCCCCACCGGTCGCCGTGTTCGTGCAGCCACCCCGGCACGGCGTAGCAGTCGTCGGCGGCGGCCGGGTACGGGTTCTCCGGCGCGAGGCGATAGTCGACCGAGACCACCGCGGTCTCGGCGCCGGCGCACACGACACGACAGGCGTACTCGTTCTCGTCGAGACAGCCGATGGTCCAGCCGCCGCCGTGGAACCAGACCAGGACCGGGAACGGCCCGGGACCCTCGGGGGTGTAGAGGCGGACCGGGATGTCGCCGGCCGGTCCGGGGATCGTGGTGTCGCGGACCGAGCCCACGCTCGGCAGTCGCTCCGGCATCGACCAGGCGAGGGCGAACCCGTCCCGCATGGCCTGGGCGTCCAGGGCGACGGGAGCGGGTCCGGAGGCGCCGATCCGAGTGCGCTCGATGATGTCCTGGGCTTCCGGATGCAGGGGCACCGTTGCCTCCCAATCGACTCGCAAATCGTATCTGATTGCGTGTACGGTATGGGCTTCCGGTGGGCCTGTCCAGATCCCAGGAGGAAATTAAGTGCGCGACCACGAATCGCCGAACACCACCCGCCCGGCCGACCTGGTGCTCACCGGAGGCCGCGTGCACACCTTCGACGCCCGGGACCGAACCGCGAGTGCGATCGCCGTCACCGAGGGCCGCATCACCCACGTGGGCGAGGACGCCGACACCACCCCGCTGATCGGCCCCGACACGCGCGTGATCCCCCTGCACGGCGGCGCGGTGCTGCCCGGGATCAACGACTCCCACCTGCACGGGGTGTGGCTCGGCGCGATGTGGCCGCACCTGCTGATGGACCGACTGAGCGGCGACGGACACCCGGATCCGGCGGACGCGCCCCCGGAGCCGGCGCTGCGTACGACGGCCGACCGGCAGGCCGCGATCCTGCGCACCCACGAACTTCTGGCCTCGCTCGGCGTGACCAGCTACACCGAACCGGGCCTGGGTCCCGGCGAGGACGACGGCGCGAGCGGCTGTTTCGGCTCCGCCGCACTCCGGGACTACGCCGCGTTGGCCGCGCAGGGTCGGCTCACCGCACGGGTCACCGCCCTGCTGCTCTTCGGCGAGCTGGACGGACCCAGCTCGGCGGACGCGTTCGCCGCCGGACTGCGCGGGTTCGCCGCGCCGGCCGAGGTGGCCGGCTGGTTCCGGGTGGCCGGGGTGAAGATCTTCGCGGACGGCATCCCGCCGATGCGCAGCGCCTGGGTGTGCGAGCCCTACCCGGACGGGTCACACGGCTCGCTGCTGATCGACGGCGACACGGCCGAGCGACGCCGGGAACGGCTGGCCGGGATGATCCGCGCCGCGCACGCCGCCGGGCACCAGATCGGCGTGCACTCCACCGGCGACCGCACCTCCGCCGCGGTGGTCGCCGCACTGCGCGCCGCCCTGGACGAGCACCCGCGCCCCGACGCCCGGCACTACCTCATCCACGGCGACCTGCTGCATCCGGACACGCTGGCCGAGATGGCCGCGGCCGGCATCGGCCTGAACACCCAGCCCGGCATCACGGTGGCCACCCGACACCTGCTCCACGACACGCTCGGCCCGCAGACCCTGGCCCGGATGTGTCCCACCCGCGAGGCGCTCGACGCCGGCATCGAGGTGTGCCTGAGTTCGGACGCCCCCGTCCTCACCCCCGACTGGCGCCGCGGCGTGGTCGCCGCCGTGACCCGCACCGGCGTCGACGGCACCGTGTGCGGCCCCGAGCAGCGCCTGGCCCTGCGCGAGGCGTTGCGCGCCTACACCGGCACACCCGCCCGCCAGGACGGCGCCGAATCGTGGAAGGGCTCGCTGGCACCCGGCATGGCGGCGGACCTGTGTGTCCTGGCCACCGACCCCTTCGCCACCGAACCCACCGCGCTCCCGGAAATCCCGATCACCCACACCGTGGTCGCCGGCCGGGTGGTGTATGAAAAGTCCTGAAGCCCCGCACCACCCCGACCGCCCGGCGCCGCCCCTCCCGGAACGACCCGGCCGGGCCCTACCCTCGCCAAGGACGCGTGATGACCCCAGGCCCCACCCCGCCGCCGTCCTCCCCGCCTCCCGACGGGCACGCCGAGGACCCGGTGCCGGGCCCGCACGGCACGAACGCCGGGACCGGCTTCCACCCGCACCTGCCCGACCCGGCCGGCGCCGGCTCGCCGCGACTGCGTCTGCACCACGTCCGCGCCGACGCCCTCGACGCCGACACGACCCAGACGAGCGGCATGCGCCGCTTCGCCGCCGTCAGCAGGCACACGGTCGGATCCGAAAAGTTGTTCATGGGTCAGACCCACGTGGCCCCGGCCACCTCGTCCGGCGATCACCACCACGGCGACTCCGAGACCGCGATCCACGTGATCAGCGGGCATCCGGTCTTCGTCTTCGCCGACGACTCCTCCGGCGAGGTCCGCGAGGTCCGCCTCCGGGCGAGCCCCGGCGACTACATCTTCGTCCCGCCGTTCGTCCCGCACCGCGAGGAGAACCCGGACCCCGACACCGAAGCGGTGGTCGTGATCGCCCGCAGCACCCAGGAGGCCATCGTGGTCAACCTCCCCGGCCTGTACGCCCTGCACGACGACCCGCCGAGGTAACGCCGCCCGTCGGGGCCGGGGTCGCGGTCAGGGCAGCCGCGAGGACCGCGAGGCCGAACCCGCCTGCCAGGTCGCGTCCGAGCGACCCCGGCCCACGCCGATCGCCGCAGCGGCGCCGATCAGGCCCAGCACGATCAGCACGATGCCGGCCAACACGGCCAACACCTTGGTGCTCGTCACCGGGGCGGCCATCAGCACGATGCCGGCGACGATGTCCACGAGCCCGAAGAACACCATCCAGCCCCGACCGGGCAAACCCGCGTTGGCCAGCGCGCCCACCAGTTCGGCGATGCCGCGAACGAGCCAGCAGATACCGATCCACACGGCCAACACGGTGACCGAGCGCGAGCCACCGCCCAGACACAGGATGCCCAGCACCACGGACAACAGGCCGCTGACGATCAGCACCGCCCGCACCCCGCCCGCGAACAGCGCGCCCGCCCCCAGCACGAGCTGGATCACGCCGCTGACCAGCAGATACAGCCCGAACAAAACGGCCACCACCTGCACCGTCCGGGTCGGCCAGGCCAGTACGACCACACCCAGGACCACCGAGGCGAACGCGAGCACGAGCAGCATCCGCGACACCCCCGCCGATCCCCATGCGGCTCCCGCCGACCGGTTCCCGACGCCACGAGAGATCGGGGACATGTTTCCTCCCGGTGATCGACGCTCGCGCCCACCCGGATCCGGCGAGCCGCTCGCGCGTACTCCCATCCACCGTCGCACGCACGCCGGCGGGACGCCGGCGCGCCCGCGCCCGCGATCCCGACCCGGCCTACGGAGCCGGCGGATGCGAGAGGCGACAGGAGTCGCAGCTGTACCTGGGTGCCGCCTGGGGCAGCTCGCGAGTGGTCCGAGCCCATTCCCGCACCAACGAATCGAACACCGGTGTCGCGCCCACCCCGATCGACCACATCTGCCGCGGCGCCCCGGGAGCACAGCCGAACGCTCCCGCACCCGGCCCGCACCAGCGCGTCACCGTCGAACTCGACTCGTCGTTCATGCCCTCCTTGATAGTTCCGAGGCAGGCCCCACTCGGTGCATCGGCGTGCGTTCCACTCGATCGGGTGACATATTGCGCCCCGGAGCGTGTGCATACGACGGGACCCGACCGAAGCCTCCGGCCGGGTCCCGCCGTACCGGGCCGGGCGGCGGGGAGGCCGCCGCCCGTCCGGGTCAGCCCAGCAGCTTGACCGCCTGGTAGTAGGTCCAGGCCGTGGCGTTGCAGGTGCCGCGCGGCACGTCGCCGTACCCGGCACACACGCGCTTGATCGTGGTCGCGCCGAGTCCGGCGGCGACCGCCATCGAGGTACCGGCGAGAATTGTGGTCAGTCGACGCATCGAGAACCTCCAGGATGCCGGCGTTCCCGTCCGGGACGCCGGGAGCAGGGGTGAGCGGCCGAACTCGCCCGTCGAACTCCCCCGGCACGAACCGGCGATGCGAATTCGTGGTGGGGGGCGGCGAAGGGCGGAATCCATCTCACCGGATGGACCGACCGCGCGTCCATGACCCGACGTCATCACGTGACCGGTCCCGGCGCCCCGGAACCGGCCGGCGAAGCGAGGTGTCCGGTCGGCGGGACGCCCGAACCCGCCGACGACGCACGCCACTTCCCGGCCGTCGCCGGCGCGGTGCGACCGTGATCCCGGCGGCCTGCCACCGCCGCGAGAGCGGGTGCCCCTCCCGCCTCGCCACCCTCGTTTGGTAGGTTCCGTCGACACGTGATCACGCGTGCTCGCCGCCGCGACAAGGGAGGTTGATGAATATGGCCCGCGCCGGGTTCCACCGTCATGCCCTTGTCCGGGTCGTGCGCGCGTAATTCACCGCGCCGCCACCGACCCGGTCGTCTCGAACGACTGGAGTTTCGCGTGTCCTTCCCTGCTCTTCCCGTCGGTACGGACCTGACCACCGAGCGCCTGGTGCTACGGCCGTGGTCCGCCGACGACATCGCCGCCGTGCTCGCCGACGTGCGATCGCCGCACTGGGCGGCCGACTTCCCCGCCGAGGGCGACCGCGTCATCGCCGGTGTCATCGCCGACTCGTGCGACGACCCGACGGCGTCCGGCCACCGGCTGATCATCGAGCGGGAGACCGGGCTGGTGATCGGCAGCATCGGCCTGATGTGGCCGCCGACCGAAGGTGACCTGGAGTTCGGCTACGGCGTCGTCGCGTCCCGGCGCGGCCGCGGCTACGCCACCGAGGCCACCCGCGCCCTGGTCGCCTACGCGCTGACCCTCCCCCCGGTGCACACCGTGTACGCCGAGGTGGAGTCGACCAACCCGGCCTCGGTCCGGGTCCTGGAAAAGGCCGGCCTACGACGCCGAAACGGTGACTCGGCCGGCACCCGCTTCGACACCGCGGGCATGGACCCGGGTCCGGATCGGGCGTAGCCCGGCAGGGCCGGCGGCGGTGCGTCGCCGCCGGCCCTGCCGGCTCCCGCCCCGGTGCGCCGACTCCCGGGCGGCGGGGGCGACTTGCCGGGTTCCGCTAGTGCTGCTCCGTGAGCCACTGGTCGAAGGTGGTCGGGGTGATGAGGGCGTCCTCGGCCGGGAGCAGGACGTCGCCGGCCATCGACGGGCCGAACAGGGACGACCAGGTCGGTACCAGCTTCACCGTGCGGCCGCGGGCCTGGTTCGTGCGGCGGGCCATGTCGACCAGGTCCTGGGTCTCGGGGCCGGCGATGCCGACATGGCGGCCTCGTGGCTCGCCGGTGGCGACGTCGGCGAGTACGTCGGCCACGTCGGCGGGGGCGATCGGCTGCACCAGCAGCGGCGCGATCGGGGCGACCCCGTCCTGCTCGGTCCAACTCACCACCGTGGCTGCGAAGTCGTGGAACTGCGTCGCCGGCACGATCGTCCACGGCACCGTGCCCTCGACGATCAAGCGCTCCTGCTCGCGCTTGCCGGCGTAGTGCGCGTTGCCCTCGACCCGGTCGATCCCGACGATCGACAGCAGCACGTGGTGGCGGACCCCGGCCCGCTCCTCGGCGGCCAGCAGGTTCCGGGTGGACGTGCCGAAGTAGGTCACCGTCCCGTCCCGGTCGGTCGCCGGTGCGCTGGTCGCGTCGACCACCGCCTCGACGCCGGCCAGTGCCTGGTCGAGGCCGTCGCCGGTGAGCAGGTCCACGCCCAGCGAACGGCTGATCCGCACCACGTCGTGGCCGTCCCGCTCCAGGGCGGCGACGGTGAGCGCGCCGATGTTTCCGGTCGCGCCGGCGATTGCGATCCGCATGATGATCTCTCCCTGTTCCGGTTCCACGCAGCCTTTTCCACGCAGCCTGTTCCACTCGGTCGCAGGCTCGATGCACCGCACGCTCGGTGCACTCGGGCTCGGTGCATCGCAGACACTATCACGGACTAAACAGGTCCATGATCTCTACGATAGACTGAGCCTCATGAAGTTGCCCGGGAGCACCGAATGGGTCCTGCACTGTGCCGCGTCGCTGGGCCAACTCGCCCCCGGGGCAAGTGCGTCGACCAACCAGCTCGCCGAGTACTACGACCTTCCGGCGCCCTATCTGGCCAAGCAACTGAAGGCCCTGGTCCGGGCCGGCCTGCTGGCGGCGACCACCGGCCCCAAGGGCGGATTCCGGCTCGCCCGACCCGCCGCGCGGATCACCCTGCTCCAGGTCGTCGAGGCCGTCGACGGCACGTCATCGCCCTACGAGTGCCGGGAGATCCGGCAGCAGGGCCGCGGCGCGCTGCCCCCCGAGGATTGCCAGGAGACCTGCATCCTGGCCGCGAAGATGGCCGAGGCGTACGAGGCTTGGCGCAGCAGCCTCGCCGGGGTCACCCTCGCCGACATCATCGCTTCGTTGCCGCCGACGGCACCGGCCCGCACCCGCGCGCGGCTGACCGGGGCAACCTGACGCACGGTATGCGCGGCCGGCGGGCGGCCTCGGTCGAACCGCTGTGCGATTCCCATCCGAGGCCGCCCGCGCGCTCAGCCGCTCGCGCGTGTCCCCCGCTCGCCCGCGCTCGCGGACGGGATCGGCGTACCCGCCTCCCGGACCAGCGTGATCGTGTCGATCTGCGCGCCCGTGGCGCTGAGCGTGCGGATCGTCATCGTGGTCTCCCGCCCGACGGCGGCCGGTCGTACGTCGACGGCGATGAACGCGTTGCCACGAAAGCGCACCCGCGACCACTCCACGGTCTCGTCCAGCTTGCCCGCCTTGGTGTGGAAGCCGCCCTTGACCGCGTCGGTGACATCGGCGGGGCCGCCCGCGTAGGTCTCCGGCGCGGAGAACTCGTAGCCGCTCTTCCCGCCGCTGCCCACGGTCAGATAGGTGGTGCCGTCCGTCGCCGGCCGGATCCGGTCGCCGATGTCGGCCCGCCGGGTGCGCACCCCGCCGCGCATCGGATCGGCCCGCTCGTAGACGTGGTTGTGCCCGTTGATCACCAGGTCGACCTGGTAGCGGTCGAACAGCGGGATCCATTCCTCCCGGATCGCGCCGTCCGAGACGTGGTCGGTCGCCGTGCAGTAGGCGCAGTGGTGGAAGAAGGCCACCACGAAGTCGATCCCGGGCGTGCGCCGTAGCTGGGCCAGATGCCCGGCCAGCCAGGTCGTCTGCGCGCCGGAGGTGTAGCCGCGGTTGTGCGGGATCTCGTGCGAGACGTCGTTGGCGTCCAGGCTGACCACCGCGACGTTGCCGTAGCGGAAGCCGTACGTGGCATGCGCGTTGCGCGGCCCGTTGCCGGGCAGGTGCCAGCGGGCGAGATGGCCCCCGTAGCCGTCCGGCGAGTACAACGCCTCCATGTCGTGGTTGCCCATCGCCACCATCCACGGCACCGACGCCGCCACCGGGTCGATCATTCGCAGGTATTCGTCCCACACCTCCGGCTGGAGCTTGTCCGCGCCATCGGCGCTGTGGTGGCTGGACGGCAGACCCGCGCCCGAGGCGGCATAGGAGATGTCGCCCGCGAGCAGGTGGAACACCGGGTTCTGGCGCACCATCAGCGTCTGGTTGGCGGCGGCGCCGAACTCCACGCCCTCGTCGCCGAACGCGGTGAAGGTGAACGGTTCCGGTACCCGGTCGGCCGCCGGCGCGGTGCGGAACGAGCCCACGGTGGCGGCGACCGAACCGGCGTCCAGGCCCTCGTGGCCCAGCGCGTAGTAGTAGCGCGTGCCCGGGTCGAGCCCGTCCAGCGCGGCGTGCAGGTGGTACTGGTCGTAGTCGAAGTAGGCCGAGGCGGGGTTGTCCGCGTACTCGATCAGGTGCGAGTGCAGGTGCCGGATCTCGGCCGGCACCACCTGGTCCAGTTGTTTGGGCGAGGTGCCCAGGCGCAGGAACGGACGACGCACCGGCTTGGGCACCTGCCAGCTCATCGCCGCCTGGCTGCGCGGGTCGGCGCCCAGGGCCAGGTGTCGGCCGGACGGCTTGAGCGCGTTCCCGTCGACGTAGTCAGTGCCCGAGAGCAACGACGGCGCCCGGCGCACGCCGGCCGACGAGGACGTACCGAACAGCGGAACGGCCGCGCCGCCGAGGCCGATCGCGGTGAGCACGCCGCGGCGCGAGAGGGTACGACGCCGACTGCGCAGGTACTCGTGTTGTTCGGCGATGCTCATCGTCGCGGCGAGCCGGTCGGGCACGCCCGAGCGGGGCAGGTGGGGGTTCCGGTCGGGGGCGGGGCTCATCGGGTGCTCCTGGAACGTGCGGCGAACATCAGGACGAGGCCGGCGCCGAGCGCGGCGGTACCGAGCAGGACGGGCAGGACCACATCGGCCCCGGTGCGCGACAGGCTGCCGCCGGCACCGGTGGCGGTCTCCGGGACGGTGCCGGGACGGGAGCCGCCGGTACCGGAGTTGCCCGAATCGCCGGAGCCGCCGGTACCACCGGTGCCACCGGAGCCACCGCCGTCCGAACCCGGGGGCGACGTCGAGGTGCCGCCGGATCCGGTCGGCGTGGAGGTGTGCGACGGCCCGCCGGAGGGTTCACCGGTGGGCGGCAGCGTGGGCGGCCCGGTCGGCGGCCGGGTGGTCGGCGGCGTCGTGGTGGGCGGCGCGCTCGTGGGCGGCGCCGTGGTCGGCGGCACGCTCGTCGGCGGCGTCGTCGGCCGCTCCTGCCCGAGCGCCCAGCAGCCGCCGGCCGGCTTGAGCGCCGCCTGCCTCGCCGGGTCGCCACCATGGTGGTCGGCGCTCAGCGCGACCAGGGTCCACCCGTTCGGCACGATCGCCGCGGCCTGCGCGGGCCGGGTGCCGACCACGTGCGCGGCGGGCCCGGCCGGCCACGGCTGCCCCCAACTCGGCCCGGCGCCGGTGGCCACCTCGTGCCGGGCCCCGGCCTCGTCGGCGAAGGTGAACACGGCCGAGTCGATCGCCGGAGCGCGCACCCCGCCGTCGCCCAGCACGGCCGTGAACACGGCGCGGTCGGCGGGGACTCGCCATTGGGCCGCCGTGACGCAGGACTCGGGCAGGTCGCCCACCCTGACCGCCGGGCCCTGCCAGGACGCGTGCCGTACCGGCCCCTCGTCGGTCGGGCTCGGCGGCGCCCCGGTCGTCGGGTCGGTCGATCCGGAGTCGCCGCCGCCGGGCGCGGGGAAGCTCCCGGCCTGCCCCTCGCCGTGGTCGCCGACCACCAGCACACCCTTGACGGGCGTCGCGCCCGGCGGCACGGCGAAGGTGAGCGAGGTGCCGTCGGCGGCCACGTGCAGCGCGTCGCCGGTGATCCGCTCGGGCGAACCGTCGACATACGCGCCGAGCCCGCCCGCGTCCAGGCCGGTCCCGGTCACCGTGACCGTGGCGCCCGGCCCGGCTCCGGGCGGGCCGAACCCGGTGACGGTGGTCGTGGGCAGCGCCGGGCGCCGGAACACCGCGGCCGGATCGCCCGCGGTCACCTCGGCGATCCGGGTGTCCAGGTAACGCTCGTTGCCGTCGATGCGCAGTTGCAGCGTGTCCCGGGCGTCGATGCCCACCCGCCACCGCATGTCGATGGTCACCCCCAGACCGGCCCGCGCGGAGTCGGGCGTGGTCGAGGTCAGGTCGGCGACCAGCACGGTCCAGGTCGCGTCCAGGAAGCCGGTGCCGTCGCCGAGCATGGCCCGGTACATCGCCGGATCGCCCTTGTACAGGCTCTTCATCACCAAGCCGTCGTCGTCGGTGCGGAAGTTGAGCGTGCGGGTGAGCAGGCCGCCCGGGATGCGTCCGTCCGGCAATTCGACGCGCTCCTCGCGCGGCGAACCGGGGAAGAAGGTCAGGCCGGTGACCGCGGTCGTGGCGCGCGGGGCCTCGGCGGCACCGGCCTGCGCCGGGGTGCTCGGCGCGCCGACCTCGGTGTGCACCTTGTCGATGTGCACCAGGGACGTCACCCCGACCACCTGGTCGAGTTCGCGGAACTGGTTGAGCGGATGGTCGAATCCGGTCACGTCCGACGCGGCGTTCAGGCTCTGCCCGGTACGCGAGACGTTCATCGTCGCCGACGCGATGGTGGGTGTGCGCTTGCCCAACGGTGTACCGGCCGGCACCGATCGTGTCGCCGCGGCGGTGCCGTCCGCCCCGGCGGCGGGCACGGTCAGCCAGTCCGCCGCGCGCGAGCGGGTGTCGCCGAAGCTCTCGTCGGGTCCGGAGGCCAGTTCGCTGTAGCTGCCGGATCGGGTGACCAGTCCGGGTGTCATGGCGCGCTGCTCACCGGTGAGGTGGTCGGCCCGCGCGGTGCGGGTCGGCGGCGACTCGGCGGCCGAGGAGATCATGGGGAAGAGCAGGACCAGCATTCCCAGCACGATCAGGGCGGCCGAGGCCCGTCGTAGCCGGAGAGCGCTGAGCAGGGGACGACTACGCGTTGTGCCCATGTGGAGGTGATGACCCGTCACTCATCCCGGCGCCGGCGGCTGCCCGTGGTGAGACCGTCGGGAGCGTGCTTGGGGTCGGGAAGCCGAAAGAACCGAACTCGACGAATTCCGGCCACGGAACGTCGACTTCGATCGTGAGTATGCAAGACGGGCGCGGCACGAATCCGGCTCGACGCAAACCTTCGACGGGAGTTGCGCCACCGTTCCCGCCCCATCGCTCCGAGGTTCACCGACCTGCGGCGATACTCGCAGGCCGACACCCGGGCGACTACACGGCGTAGCGATCGACGGGTCGGGATCGGCACATCGCCGCCCGGCGGACCGCCGACTCGGCACGGCGCACGCCGAACCGTCGGTCGGTCCGGCCGGCGGCGACCCGCCGTCCCGCGCCCGGCCGCGGGCGGCGCCCGAATGTGACCCACGTCATACAACCCGCCCCGACACCGGCCGTGTCACAGGGTTGTGAAGCGAACTCCTTGCGGGACCGAGCTGTCGGTCGTGATACCCGTGTTCAACGAGTCGCGGCGGCTGCCGGCGACGCTGGTGGCCGTCCTCGACCATCTCCGCAGCGCCGGGATCGTCTGGGAACTGATCGTCTCCGACGACGGATCCACCGACGATACGTACGACCTCGCCACCGCCGCGGCCGAGCACGACCCGCGGGTGCGCGTGGTGCGGCATCCGGTCAACCGGGGCAAGGGGCACGCGGTCCGCCGGGGTGTCGCGATCACGCGCGGCCGGCGGGTCCTGGTGTGCGACGCCGATCTGGCCACCCCGATCGCCGAGTTGGCTCGACTGCAAGCCGCCCTGGACGACGGCTTCGACGCGGCGATCGGCTCGCGCGGCGGGGCCTTCGCGGTGGATCGGCCGCCCGTGCGGCGGATGTTGTCCGATGTCGGCGGCCGGCTGATCCGGGCGGTCGCGCTGCCCGGGACGGTGGACACCCAGTGCGGGTTCAAGCTGTTCGACGGCGCCAAGGCGCGCGCCGCGTTCGCGCGGGCGTGTGTGGACGGCTGGGCGTTCGACATCGAGGTGCTCCGGCTGTTCCGCGCCTGTGGGTGGAGCTTCGTCGAGGTACCGGTCGCCTGGACCCACCAGAGCGGCTCGAAGTTGCGGCCCGGACACTGCCTGGAGGTGCTCACCGATCTGGCCCGGGTCCGCCTGCGGCACGGTCGCCCACAGCGGCCCGGCACGATGTCGGCCCGCGCGAACGGGGGTTCGGACGCCTCCCGGGACCCTTTCCGCGTCCCGCTGCCGCCGGGTCGGGCCGCGTGACCACCGCACGCGAGGCCGTCGCCGCCGCACGCGAGGCGGTCACCGCGCCGCGCGCGCTCGGACTCGCGCGCACCGGGCGGATCGCCGACACGCTCGCCTGCACCGCCTACCTGGTCGCCTCGCTGGTGCTGTATCGCGGTTTGTGGGCCGGTGGTCCGGCCGGGCGATACCTCGTGGACAGCGGTCAGGACCAGCACCAGTGGGAGTGGTTCTTCGCGGTGACCGCGCGCGCCGTGGCGCACGGCGAGAACCCGCTGACCACGACGCTGCAGAACCACCCCGACGGGGTGAACCTGATGGCGAACACCTCGATGCCGGGACTGTCCATCCCGCTCGCGCCGATCACCTGGCTGTTCGGGCCGGCCGCGACCTGGGCGATCGTGCTCACCGGCGGGCTGGCCGCGACGGCCGCCGCCTGGTACTACCTGATCTCCCGTCACCTGGTCGTCTCGCGACCGGCCGCCGCCCTCGGCGGGGCCTTCTGCGCGTTCGCCCCGCCGATGGTCTCGCACGCCAACGCGCACCCCAACCTGGCCGTGCTGTTCGTGCTCCCGCTGATCATCGACCGGCTGATCCGCCTCGCCGCCGGCCTGCGTCCGATCCGCGACGGCATCCTGCTCGGCCTGTTGACCACGTATCAGATCTTCCTCGGCGAAGAGGCGCTGCTGCTGGCCTCGACCGGCATCGCGCTGTTCGCGCTGACCTACGCGTGTGTCGCGCCGGCCGCCGCCCGCGCCGCGCTGCGCCCGCTGGCTCGCGGACTCCCCATCGGCGTGGCACTGTGCGGGGTCCTGATCGCCTATCCGCTGTGGTGGCAGTTCACCGGCCCGCAGAGCTACACCAACCTGCTGCACGGCCCGGCCGGCAACGACCTCGCGGCGCTGACCGCGTACGCCGACCGATCGCTCGCCGGCGACATCGACGTGTCCGCACGGCTGTCGATGAACCGCACCGAGGAGAACGCGTTCTTCGGCTGGCCCCTGTTGATCCTGGCCGGCGCGATCGCCGCCGCGCTGTGGCGCCGGGCCCTGACCAAGGCCCTCGTGGGCGTGCTGGTCGGCGCCGCGCTGTGCTCGCTCGGCCCGGAGATCATCCTCGACGGCGAGCCCACCGGCATCTCCGGACCGTGGCGTTGGCTCGGGCAACTCCCGCTGTACGAATCGGTGTTGGAGAGCCGGTTCACCATGGTGTGCGTGCCCGTGCTGGGCATCCTGCTCGCGCTGGCCGCCCAGGCGGTGCGGGACGCGGGCGATCGGCGGTTGTGGTTGTTGTGGTGCGTCGCGGCGCTCCAGGCGCTGTTGCCGCTGCTGCCCCAGCCGCTGGCCTCCGCGCCGCGCGAGCCGACCCCGGCGTTCTTCGCGGACGGGACGTGGCGCCGCTTCACCGGCCCCGGCCGGGCCATCGTGGCCGTACCGCTGCCGGATCCCTCCGACGCCCGCGCGCTGGGCTGGCAGGTCGACGCGGGGCTGGGCTTCCCGCTCGCCGAGGGGTACTTCGTCGGCCCGTTCGGACCGGACCGACTCGGCGGCTACGGCGCGGTCACCCGACCCACCTCGCAACTCCTGCGCGAGGTACGCGACGGCGGCGCGGTGCCGGAGGTGACCGACGACGAACGGGCCCAGGCCCGCGCGGACCTCGCCTACTGGCGCGCGGACGTGGTGGTGCTCGGCCCGCACGCCAACCGGGAGGCACTGCGCGCGACCCTGGACCGCCTGCTCGGCCCGGGCGTACCGATCGACGGGGTGTGGTTGTGGGACGTGCGGACAGGGGGTGCGGCCCGTGCCGGCTGAGCAGGCGGCCCCGTACCGTACCGAGGAGTTCACCGGGACGGACACGGGACCGGCGGGCACCCCGGCAGGTGTCGGGGCACACATGGAGGGTGGTCGGGTGCGGCGCGGCGACGAGCACGCGTATACCGAATACGTGACCGCCCGCCTGCCCGCCCTGCGCCGGGTCGCCCGCCTGCTCTGCGGAGATCCGCACCATGCCGACGACATCGTGCAGAACACCATCACCCGGTTGTACGTGCACTGGCGGCGCGCGGCCGCGGCGAACGACCTCGACCGGTACGTACACCGGATGCTGGTGCGCGCGTTCCTCAACGAGCGCCGCCTGGCCTGGGCCCGGGTGCGGCTGATCGGCGCACCGCAGGAGACTCCGGCGCTGCCGGCACTGCCCGGGCCCGACGTGGAGACCCGGGACGCGGTCCGGATCGCGCTGTCCCGGGTGCCGCCCAGGCAGCGGGCCGTGCTGGTGTTGCGCTTCCTGTGCGATCTGCCGGTCGCCGAGGTGGCCGAGATCCTCGGCTGCTCGCAGGGCACGGTGAAGAGCCAGACCGCGCAGGGACTCGCACGACTGCGCGCACTGCTGGACGGGCCGGTCGTGGCCCGCTGGGAAGGGGAGTAGACCGGCCATGGACACCGACGAGCACGAGGGCGCCCGACTACTGGCCGGGCTGCGCGAAACGCCGCAGACCGCGCCCGACGAACCCGGCGTCAACGTGGCCCGCGCGATCCGGGAGGGCCGGCGCATGGTCCGGATCCGGCGCGCGCTCGCGGTGACGGGCGGCGCCGTCGCGGTGGCACTGGTGGTGCTGGTGACGGTGTTGATCGCCGCGCCGTTGCACAACGGTGCGACCGGTCCGGCCGCCGGCGGCACGTTCGACGTGCGGCAGCGGGCCTTCCAGGTGGGGTCGGCGGGCGGCTTCACGCCGGTGATCTACGAGACCGGCAAGTACCGCCAGCGGGTGATCCTGGGTCCGGAGAAGCCGGGTGGGGCGCCGGACGTGGCGGCCACCCGGGGGACGGTGACGATGTACGCGCCGGACCGGCTGCCAGGTGGCGAGGGCGGCCTGGGCGCGCCCGCCCCCTCGGTGAACGGGCACCCGGCCGCGTGGTTGACCGGACCGGCTCCGGTCGACGGCCGGATCGAACTGGCCTGGCAGTGGACGTCGGGCGGCTGGGGGGTCGCCTCGTTGGCCGGTCCCGCCGCCGACGCCGCCCGGGTGCACCGGGTCGCCGAGAGCGTGGCCACGGGCAGCCGCCGCCCGACCGGTGTGCCGGTGCAGTTGGACGAGGGCCTGCTGGCCCCCGGCGAACACCTGATCTCGCTGGTGGCCTCGGTCGGCGCGCAGGCCCAGGACGCGGTGTACGCGCTGCGCTTCGGCACGGTGGACCCGCCGAATCTCGACGGCACCGACCCGCCCTGGTTCGCCGTGGGCGTCGGCAAGGCACCGGCCGGCTTCGACGAGCGCCGGCCCGCACGGGTCACCCGCGCGGACGGGGCCTTCGTCGAATCGGACCCGCTCCTGGACAAGGCCCGGCTCACCGCGATCCTGGCGGGCATCCGGGCGGACGGGTATCCGTCGGCGGGCCCGACCGCGCCGACGAACATCCCGAGCACGGGCGATTCCCAGTCACCGCCCGCCTCCGCTCCGGAGAGCGAGGCGACGGCCACGGGACCGGCCACCACGATGGGCGCGGACCTCTCGACCGACGGCACCCCGAGCACGAGCAGCACGGGCCCGAGTTCGACCTCGCCCCCCACGGGTTCGGCGACGACCGCCGCCCGGTGAGCGCCGGGCCGGCGGACGGCGGCCGAGGCGCGTGCGGCGCGTACCACTCAGGTCGCACCCGGGAACCTCTCCCGCCCCCATCCGCCCCCTTCGCCGCCGCCCAGATCGTGGAAGTCCTCCTCCCAGCGGTTGCGCGTGTAGCGCCGGCCGACCGGGGTCTCCCACCACAGGAGGTCCTTCGCCAGGCGCACGTGGTCGAGGGTGATGCGCCGGCGGTGGAGTTCGGGCATCAGGGTGCTCAGCCGCGCGACGAGTTCGCTCGTGTCGGCCGCCTCGACGGCCGCGTCGAAACCGGTGCGCCCGCGCCGTTGTACGAGGGTGCCCTCGGGCGCGATCAGCAACGACAGGTCGCGGCAGGCCGCGCCGATCGAGGTGCCGTCCGGACGATGCGGCGACGTGGCGGTCCGTCCCTGGTGGATCAGGTACAGCCTGACCGCCTGCGTGACGGCCCGCGTCGCGCGCCGGCGTTCGAGCGTGTGCGGCAGGTGCACGGTGACCGCCTCCAGGGCCGAGGCGCAGCGTCCCGCGTCGTTGTCGGCAAAGCGCGCCGCCAAGGCCCGATCGCCGTGGACCCGGACCAGGAACACGTGCAACGCGTGCTCCCAGGGCGCCCAGTAGGCGGAGGCACGCTGGATCGACGGCGCCGTCATCGGGCGCACTCGGTCGGAAACGGCATGACGTGGTCCTCACTGCTGTCGTCGACGGACGGATGCACCGCGACATCGAACCCGGATCGATGCCACTCCGTCGTGAACATGACGAACCACGACCGCCTTTTGTGACCACGGGTCCTTCCCCGGACCCGGACACCCGCACCCCGGGACACGCCGCACCGCGACCGTCCACGAAGGTGCGACCCGCCGCCTAGAATGGGAGATATGACCGATTATGGGCGTCCGTTGGAGTTCGGTGTCTTTCCCACCCCGGACAGCTCACGGGTCGACGAGATCCTCGCGCTCGCGAGCATGGCCGAGCGTGAGGGTCTCGATCTCGTCGGTGTGCAGGACCACCCCTACCAGAGCCGATTCCTGGACACCTGGTCGCTGATGGCCGTGATCCTGGCGAACACCCGGCGGGTGCGGGTGTTCCCGGACGTGGCGAATCTGCCGCTGCGGCCGCCGGCGGTGCTGGCCAAGGCGGCGGCCAGCCTGGATGTGCTCTCCGGTGGGCGATTCGAACTGGGCCTGGGGGCGGGCGCGTTCTGGGAAGCCATCGGGGCGATGGGTGGCCCCGCGCGTACCCCGGGTGAGGCGGCGAGCGCGCTGGAGGAAGCGGTCGACATCGTCCGCCTGATGTGGTCCGCGGAGCGCTCGGTGCGCTACACCGGTCGGCACTACCAGCTCGCGGGCGTGCATCCCGGGCCGCGCCCGGTGCACCCGATGGGCATCTGGCTCGGCGTGCTGGGCCCGCGCCTGCTGGACATGCTCGGGCGCAAGGCGGACGGCTGGTGCCCCTCGAACAGTTATGCGACGCCCGAGAAACTGCCCGACATGCAACGCCGCATCGACGACGGCGCGGCCGAGGCCGGGCGCGATCCCGCCGACATCCGACGCGTCTACAACGTCTTCGGGGCGATCACCGACGGCCCCTCCAACGGCTTCCTGGTCGGCCCGCCCCGCCAGTGGGTCGAGGAACTCACCGCGCTGGTGCTGCGATTCGGCATGGACACCTTCATCTTCGGCGCCGAATCCGACGATCCCGCCCAACACCACCGCTGGGCCGCCGAGATCGTCCCCGCCGTCCGCGACTCGGTGACCCGCAACCGCGGCAACACCCCCTGACCGACCGGTCGAACCCGCCCCGCCGACGCGCACCGGATCAGGACGGCACGATGCCGAGCCAGGCGGCGACGGCGGCGAAGTCGTCGTCGGTCAGACCCCGGCGCGGGTCGACACGATGCAGCAGCGCGGCACCCTCGTGATGCACGGCGACCCACGCCCGATCGACATCGGTGATCTCGTCGTCCACCCAGACGAACGCCCGGCCCCCCGCCCGACCGACCAGTGCGCGGGTCTTCCAATGCAGCCCGGCCCGCTCGTCGCGGTCGTCGACCTCGGTCTGTTCCGGCCAGACCACCACGTCCAACGCCGGCAGACCCAGCCGCGGGGCGATATGGGTGTTCGCCTCCTCCATCCAGGCCGTGGCCCACACCAGGTCGCACGGCAGCCGCGACAACCGGAGCCCGTGCCCGGGGTCGAGCCTGGCCAACAGCGGATTCGCGTCGGCATCGCACGCCTCGGGATCGGCGCCATGGTCGGGATACTCGGCCGCCCCGAACGGAAGCAGCGGCCCGTCGACGTCGAGAAACAGCAGCGGACGTTGCATCGGCACCGACATCACCCGGCCCCGGAGGAGGTGATGGTCCGCGACGTGGACAGTGTGCACGGGATCCGCATGGTCACCCGGGTCGGACCGCCGGGTGGGCTGGTCACGGTCAGCACCCCGTCGAAGGGGGCGAGCCGGCGCTCGATGCCGCGCAGGCCGCTGCCCCGGCCGGGGTCCGCGCCGCCTCGGCCGTCGTCGGTGATCTCCATCCGGAGCAGCCCGAGATCGTGGCCGATCTCGATCCGGACCCGGTCGGCCCCCGAGTGCTTGGCGGCGTTGGTGAGCACCTCGGAGACGGCGAAATAGGCGGCCGACTCCACCGGTGCCTCCGGCCGCCCCGGCAGGTCGATGTCGACCTGTGCGTCGAGCGGGCAGATCATGGCGAGCGAGCGCACCGCGTCGCCCAGGCCCCGGTCGGCCAGGATCGGCGGGTGGATGCCGCGGACCAGGTCGCGCAGTTCCTCCAGCGCCTTCGACGAGGACTCACGGGCCTCCACGAGCAGTTCGCGTACGGCGGCGGGATCGCGTTCCAGCAGGTGTTCGGCCGCGCCGAGCGTCATGCCCATCGCGACCAGACGGGCCTGCGCGCCGTCGTGCAGGTCGCGCTCGATTCGCCGGATCTCGGCGGACTGCGTGTCGGCCGCCTCGGCGCGGGTCGCGGTGAGCCGCTCGATCCGGGACGCCATCTGCGCCTTCTCGCTCGGCGCGAGCACGGCCCGGGTGTAGCGGGCGTGCAGGCGCACCGAACGCGGCGCCAGCCACAGCGCCGCCGGCAACTGCAACACGCCCAGGAGCGCGGCGAGGGTGGCCGTGGTCTGGTCCCGGACGGGGATGAACAGATACCGAAGGCCCTCCCACTCCTGCGACAACGGGACGCCGTAGAACCCCAACCCGATCGCCCAGCAGCCGCCGAGGAGCAACGCGGCCGGCCCGATCGCGAGCGCCGCGCCGACGATCGGGTCGATCGCCAACCAGAGCCAGTCGCGCCACGTCTGCGGATCCCGGACGATCCACCGCAGCCGCGCGAGGAAGCCGCGTTCACCGGGCGCCGGCTCGGGCAGGTAGCTCACCGGGATCCGCACGTCCGACCACCGATACGCCAGCGCGCGTTGCCGATCCGCGAGCCCCCGCACCGCCCGCACGACCGGTGCCACCAGGACCAGCCCCAGGCCGGTGCCGAGCAACAACACCACGACGGACACCGCGAGCGACAACAGCGCCGCCACGAAGGACAGCCCCCACAACGCGAGCGACCGCCCCAACGCCACGAGCCCGCCCGAGAAGGAGAAGCCCCCACCCCTCGCCCGCATTCGCGCCCCACCGCCCGAACCCGCATTTTCCATCCGTCCCGCGCCCTTCCCCAGGGTTTCGGTGCATCGGCCGCACGGGCCCCTCGCCAGTATGCGACGAGCAAACCGGCCGAGTCGGTGGAGCTAGACCCCCTCTTGTCGCCCGATCGACAAGCATTACGAAGCTTTACACCGATTACCCGAATTGTTTGTCTCATCCCGATACACCCATGCCGGATGGGCCGGCCATGGACAAGGAAGCGCCGTCGTCGACGTCGGTGAACTTCTCGGACCCGCCGGCCCGCGAAGCGGCCGCCACAGTCCTCGGACTTGAGGATGCCACCCCGCGCACCCCGCCCGCGCACCCCGCCCGCGCGGGCCGGCCGGGCGGGTGCGAAGCCGCTCGGCGCGAGGCTCCGGGCGAGGCCGGGCACCCGGCCGCCACCTCGGCAGGTTCCGGCTCACCCGCAGGAGTCGGCGCGCCGGCACCCGCCGTGCCCGCGACCCGCGGCGCGATGTTCCACGTCGATCCGGCACCCGGTGGCACCGGACTTGTCCGACGGGCGACGAGTTCGAGCCACAGGGCCTATCCTCGAACACATGTCCGAACGCTTGCCTGATCGCACGCCCGACCCACTGCCCGAACACCTGCTCCCGCTGCTCGACGTCCAGCTCGGGTTCGAGCGTGCGCACCTCGCCTGCCTGCGCGCCGCCGAGGTCGGCGACGAGGACGCGCTCCATCGGGGCCGGGCCGCTCGGCTGTCCGCGATGCGGGCGCTGATCACCGCCCGGGCCGCCGCGGGTGCGGACGGCGCGCCCGATCGCGACCTGCTCAAGCTGGCCGCCCTGGACGCCCTCGCCCGGGAGTCGACGGACCCCGCCTGATCGCCGCGGCCGACCGCGGCGGCGATCTTCAGCCGGTCTTCCGGCGCGGCCGGGTGCTCGTACTCTTCTTCGCCTCTGCGCGGCTGCTCGTACTCTTCTTCGCGGCGGCACGGCCGCTCGTGCTCTTCGCCGCCGGCCGGCTCCTCGTCGTCGTCCGCGTCTTGCCGTCCGTCTCCTTCGCCGGCTTGGCGTGGCCCTTCTCGGCGGCCTTCACGCTCGCGGTGAGCACGGACATCAGGTCGACCACGTTGCTCTCGCCCTCGTCCCGAACGACCTCCTCCGCCTCGGGATGCCCGCCGGTGGCCTTTGCCTCGACCAGGGCGTCCATCGCGCGCTGATAGTCGTCGTGCACCTCGTCCAGGTCGAAATCCTCACTGAGGGTGTCCATCAACGAGGCGGCCATCTTCAGCTCCTGCGGGCGGATGATGACCTTCTCGGTGGGGGCGATGCCGTCGGGCGCGCGGAGTTCGTCGGGCCACAACATCGTCTGGAGGGTCAGGATCTCGCCCTGGGCGCGGACCAGCGCCAGGCTCTCGCGCGTGGAGAGGGTGATCTTCGTGACCGCCGCCCGGGACCGACCGGCGAGCGCCTCGCGGATCAACACGTACGGCTTGGCCGCCGCCGACGACGCGGGCCCCAGGTAGTAGGGCTTGGACAACATCAACGGATCGATCGCGGCCTCGTCCACGAAGGCCAGTACGTCGACGATCTTCTTGCTCGGCAGCGGCAGCTCGGACATGTCCTCGTCGGTGAGGACGACCTGGGTCCCGTCCGCCGCCTCGTACGCCTTCGCGATGTCGGCGAAGACGACCTCCTCGCCGTCCAGCTCGCACACCCGCTTGTAGCGGATTCGCCCGCCGTCGCCGCGATGCACCTGATGCCCCGGCGACCGATGCTCGGACGTGGCCGGATAAAGCTGGACCGAGATACTCACCAGTCCGAACGAGATTGCGCCCTTCCATGTCGCCCGCATACCAACCCCTGACCGATTTGATATGAAATAACCATCTCCAACGGTAGGTCACCCCGGCACCGCACGCCTCGGACGCCCACCCGGTCCGATCCCCGGGGGAGGGGGGTGAATGCGCTCGGCCGACGGCGGGGCGGACGGTGTGCCGCGATGAGTTTCGGGGTGATGGAGAGTCCCCTCAGATGACCGCTTGCCCCGACCCGACCCACGCCCGAGGAGAGCACGATGACGGCCAACGCCCCCACCGGCGGATACGCCCCGGTGAACGGCATCGAGATGTACTACGAGTTGCACGGCGACGACGGTCCGCCGCTGGTCGTGCTGCACGGTGGCGCGCAGACCGTCGGCCTGAGCTTCGCCGCGCTGCTGCCCTCGCTCGCCGCGAACCGTCGGGTGATCGCGGTCGAGTTCCAGGGGCACGGCCACACGGCGGACGGCGAGCGCGCGATGTCGTTGGAGGTCTTCTCCGACGACGTCGTCGCGGTGCTGGACCTGCTCGGTATCGAACGTGCCGACTTCCTGGGCTACAGCCTCGGCGGCCTGGTCGCGCTGCGGACGGCCGTACGGCACCCGGAACGGATCGACCACCTCGTCCTGCTCGCGACGCACTACCGACACGACGGCTATCACGCGGAGATCACCGCGCCCGAGCAGACCTCCCCACGACTGCCGACCGAGGCCGACTTCGCGGCGATGGTCGACGCCTACACCCGGGTCGCCCCCGATCCCACCCACTTCGAGGCCACCCTGGCCAAGCTCCAGCCACTGGCCCACGGCTTCGTCGAGTGGACGGAGGACGAGCTGCGTGCGATCGCCGCCCCCACGCTCCTCGTGCTCGGCGACACCGACTTCATCCGCATCGAGCACGCCGCACGCATGCACGAACTGATCCCCGCCGCCCAGTTGGCCATCCTCCCGGACACCACCCACATGGCCGTCCCCCGGCGCACCCACCTCCTCAGCCCCATGCTCGACACCTTCCTCCCGGAGCCATGACCCCGCCGCCGCACCGCCGGGCCCACCCGGCAGGGCGGGCGACCGGCCGGGCCCCCGGCGGGCCCGGCGCGCACGGGCGGCACAGACGAGCGCACGGCGCGGCGCGGCGCAGACGGTACCCGGGGCGAGTTGCGCGGCGAGCCGTATCCGCCGAGCACGACCGGTCCGTCCCGGGCGCCGGGCGAATCGAACCGGATCAGCGCGGCCTCGCGCGGCAGCCCGACCCCGGCACGCGCGGCCCGCCCGCATCCGCGCCCCGCCCCGCCCGGCGGTCCCGGTGGGGCCGGCCCCTCGGGTCGGCCCCGGACGGCCGCAGCTCGCCGCCCCCTCCGCGGTCCCGTCGCCCGGCCGTTCACGCCGCCGGCCGGACGCAGCCCCGGGACGGGGGTTGTGCACGACAATGTCCGGGGTCGGTCGTCGGGGTGTTCGGGGCACGGGGGCGGTGGGGTTGGTTTTGACCTCTTTGCGGGTTGGGGCGGCCGATGGAAGGGGTGGGTGCCGGTGAGGCACGGACGGGTCGGAGTCCGGAGTTCGCCGGATCCCGCTGTCTCGGGGCCGGCCGGCCCCGCCGTCGAGGACTGCCGGCGGGGCCGGTTGCGGGTCTATCTCGGTGCGGCGCCCGGGGTGGGCAAGACGTACGCGATGCTCGACGAGGCACGGCGCGGACTACGGCACGGTACGGATGTGGTGGTCGGTGTCGTGGAGTGCCACGGACGACCCCGCACCGAGGAGCTGCTCGCCGGCCTGGAGGTCGTGCCGCGCAGGCAACTGTCGCATCGGTGCGGCTCGTTCACCGAGATGGACGTGGACGCGGTGATCGCCCGTCGACCGCAGGTCGTGCTGGTGGACGAACTCGCGCACACCAACGCGCCCGGTTCGCGCCACAAGAAGCGCTGGCAGGACGTCGAGCAACTGCTCGACGCCGGGATCGACGTGATCTCGACGGTGAACGTGCAACACCTCGAATCGCTCAACGCCGTGGTCGAGTCGATCACCGGTGTGGCGCAGCACGAGACGGTGCCGGACGGCGTGGTGCGTCGCGCGGACCAGGTCCAGCTCGTGGATCCGGCGCCGGAGGCCCTGCGGCGGCGGCCCGCGCACGGAAACGTGTATCCGCCCGAGGCCGCGGCGTCGGCCGACCGCTTCCGGCCGGGGAATCCGACGGCGTTGCGGGAGCTGGCGCTGCTGTGGGTGGCGGACCGGGTGGACGAGTACCTGCGCGAGTACCGCCACGACCACGGGATCGACGCAGCGTGGCGGGCCCGCGAGCGGGTGGTGGTCGCGCTGACCGGCGGGCCCGAGGGCGACACGCTGATCCGGCGCGCGGCCCGGATCGCCGGTCGGGGGCCGGGCGGGGAACTGCTGGCGGTGCACGTCGCGCGCAGCAACGCCCCGTCCGGCTGCTCGCCCGCCGACCTGGTCCGTCAGCGCCGCCTGGTGGACTCGCTGGGCGGCACGTTCCACTCCGTGGTCGGCGACGACGTGCCCGGTGCCCTGCTCGACTTCGCCCGGGGGGTCGACGCCACGCAGGTGGTGCTGGGCGGCAGCCGACGCAGATCCTGGCAGTACGTCCGCGGCCCCGGCGTCGGCGCCACCTTCGCCGCCCGCTCCGGCGACATCGACACGCACATCGTCACGCACGAACACGTCGGCCGCGGCCGGGACACCACGCCCAAACGCTCCGGCACCGCCCGGGGCCGGGCGGTGGCGAGTTGGGCGGTCGCCCTGCTCGGCCCACTGGTGCCGGCCGCCGTGCTCGTACCGATGCGCGGCGGTGTGGCGCTGCCCGGCGACATGCTGCTGTTCCTGGCCCTGACCGTCGGGGTCGCCCTGTTCGGCGGCCTGTGGCAGGCGGTCAGCACGGCCGTGGTCGGATCGTTGTTGCTGGACTACTACCTGACCGCGCCGACGCACACCCTGAAGATCGCCGCGCCGGGCAACGTGCTCGCCCTCGTGGTCTTCGTGGTGATCGCCCTGGCGGTGGCCTCGGTCGTCGACCTGGCGGCGCGGCGCGCGCAGCAGGCCGCGCGCAGCCAGGCGGAGGCGGACACGCTGAGCTTTCTGGCCGGCAGCGTACTGCGCGGTGAAGGAGCGTTACCCGCGCTGCTCGAACGGGTCCGCAGGACGTTCGGGGTGGAGTCGGTGGCCGTGCTGCAACGCGACGGATCGTGCGGGCCCTGGGAGAGCGTCGGCTCGATCGGCCCCAATCCGCCGACCCGGCCCGATACCGCGGACGTCGAGGTGCCGGTGGACGAGTCGCTCGCGCTGGTGTTGTCCGGTCGCGCGCTGCCCGCCGACACGCGCGCCGTCCTGGGCGCGTTCGCCGCGCAGGCCGCGCTGGCCCTGGAACGCCGCACCCTGGTCGCCGAGGCCGCCGAGGCCCGTCGGCTCGGCGAGGGGCACAGTGTCGACACCGCCCTGTTCGCCCTCGTCGCCCGGGATCTGCGCGCGCCCTTGGCCGTGATCAAGGCCGGCGCGTCCGGCCTGCGTTCGCACGAGGTGGACTGGGCGCGGGCGGAGCGGGCCGAGTTGCTGGCCACCATCGAGGCGGGCGCGGATCGGCTCGACCAACTGATCGGCAATCTGCTCGACATGAGCCGGCTGCGCATGGGCACGATCGAGCCGCTGCCGAGCGACATCGCGTTGGAGGAGGTGGTCCCGGGCGCGGTGGCCCGAGTCGCGCGGACGGCGGTACGGGTGTCGGTGCCCGGCACGCTGCCGACCGTGCGTGCCGACCCCGAGCTGCTGGACCGCGTGGTGGCGAATCTGGTCGAGAACGCCGTCCTGCACACCCCGCCCGAAACACCCGTGATCGTCGCCGCCGAGGTGGTCCGCGACCGCGTCGAACTGCGCGTGGTCGACCGCGGCCCCGGCCTGCCCGACGACGCCAAGGACCGCGTCTTCGAAGCCTTCGCCCGACACGGCGACGCCCCCCGAAGTCGTGGCGTCGGCCTGGGACTCGCGGTCGCCCGCGGCTTCGCCGAGGCCATGCACGGCTCGCTCGCCGCCGAGGACACCCCCGGCGGCGGCCTGACCATGATCCTCACCCTCCCCGCCTCCACCGAGCCCCGGCCCGAGCCCGAGCCGGACGACCTCCCGGCGGAACCCGCCTCCTGAGCCCTCGCGCCGAAGCGCGCCGACCCGGGCGAACACCCTGCGACCGGTCGTCGACCTCGCGATTGACAATAGGCAGGTATTTGCCTGCATAATTGATCGTGAGCCTCGAAGCGAGAGCGATGGACTCGATTTTCAAAGCACTGGCCGACCCCACCCGACGCCTGCTGCTCGACCGGCTGCACGAACACAACGGCCAAACGCTGCGCGAACTGTGCGAACGCCTGGACATGGCACGCCAGTCGGCGACCCAGCATCTGGACATTCTGGTGCGGGCCAACCTCGTGACCGTCGTGCGGCGCGGCCGGGAGCGGCTGCACTACCTCAACCCGGCACCGATCCACGAGATCGACGAGCGCTGGATCTCGGGCTTCGAGAAGCCCCGTCTGCAAGCGATCAGTGCCATCAGGAAACAGGCAGAGGAGTACGCCATGACCAACGCACCCGAACCCGTGCCCGACTACGTCTACGTCACCTACATCCGGGCGAGCGCCGACCAGGTGTGGCAGGCCCTGACCGACGCCGACCTGACGGCCCGATACTGGGGCCACGCCAACGTCTCGGACTGGCGGCCGGGGTCGGCCTGGGAGCACCGGCGCACCGACGGATCGGGCGCCGTCGACGTCGTCGGTCGGGTGCTCGAAACGGAGCCCCCGACCCGCCTGGTCATCACCTTCGAGGATTCCCCCGACGCCGAGGCGACGCGCGAACCGTCCGTCGTCACCTTCCTCGTCGAACCGCACCAGGACATCGTGCGGCTCACCGTGACCCACGAGAACCTGGCCGACCTCGCGATGCTCGACGGCATTTCGCATGGCTGGCCGGCCGTACTGGCGAACCTCAAGTCGCTGCTGGAGACCGGTGAGATCCTCCCCCAGGCGCCGTGGGAGATGCCGCCCGCACACGACTGAAAGACCCCCGCCCGCACTCCGCGCACCGGGTCGACCGCCCGCCGGGAGCGGAACCGGCGGGCGGGTCGCTTCGTTGAAGTAATCCCAGCAGGACCGGAATCGGGAGCGCGGATGCACGTGACGGTGGAGTGGGTGGACGCCCGCGAACGACTGCCCTTGGACGGCATGCCCGTGGCAGCGGCGACGACGGGCCGCTATCCCACGCACGCGGACGACCCCGAGTCCGGGCAGGACTTCTGGCTGGTGATGCCCATGCGCTTCGCCGCGCGCCACATCGACGAGGACGGCGTCGAGCGGCACGACTGCTTCGTCGACTCCGACCGCGTCGTGCGACTGCCGTACGGCCGCCCCGGCGCCGAACCCGTCACCCACTGGGCGGCGTTGCCCACGCTGCCCGGTACGACCACGCACTTTCTGCTGGGCGAGGACGTGCCCACGGCGCTGCACGACGCCCTGGGATAGGGCAGAACCCGGGCGCTTGGCCGAGCCGGAGCCTCAGCCGCGGACCAGGGTGCGGCCGAGGAGGTCGAGCAGCCGGTCCCAGTGGCGCTGCAGCCCGGCGGCGCTGAAGGCGTCGGTGTCGGCCATGGTGAAGCCGTGGGTCGTGTCGGGGTAGATCTCGGTGGTGTGGCCGACGCCTGCGGCGTCCAGGGCTTGGTAGAGCTCGCCGACGATCTCGGGTGTCAGGTCGCCTTCGGCCAGACCGAGATGCACCTCGGCGGTGAGCGTGGGGATCAGGCGGTGCAGGCTGTCGGGCGCGTCGCCGACCACGAAGCCGGGGTGGAATCCGGCGACCGCGGCCACTCGGTCGGGGTGGGCCGCCGCGGTGCGCATCGCGAAGAGGGTGCCGAGGCAGTAGCCGACCACAGCGACCGGGCCGGCGCCGACCTCGGCCCGGGTGGTGAGGAAGTCGAGGTAGGCGTCGGCGTCGCGCCGGCCGCTCTCGACGGTGTGCGCCCGGAGCAGGGGCATCAGCCGGTCGACGACCTCGGGTAGGACGTCCTCGCCGATGTGGTCCGGGAGTTCGACCGCCGGCGCCGGGCCGTGTCGGTAGTGGAGGTTGGGGACGAGCACGTAGTAGCCGTGCCCGGCCAGTTCGCGGGCCAGCGCCGCCGGCACCGGCCGCAGACCGAAGGCGTCCGTGTACAGCAGCACTCCCGGGTGCCGCTCGTTCCCGTCGGGGAAGGCGGCGAAGGCGTCGGCCCGGCCGTCGGGGGTGGGAATCGACAGTGTCTTGCTGGGAATGGTGGGGTTTCCTTCCGAGTTCGCTCGACGGCGTCGGCCGCACCGACGCCGTCGGCACGAGCGAACGTATATCGTTAGTCCGACTAACGCAACGGTAGGATGTGGGCCATGATCGAAGCCGAAGCCCCGAACCTGCCCGACGACGGCGCGCCCCGGACGCCCGACCGGCTGCGTCGACGGGCGAGCCGACTGTTGTCGCAGCTCACCACGCGGTCGGACCGGCTGATCAACGAGGGGCTGGCCCGAGTCGACGCCCGCAAGTGGCACTACGCCGTCCTGGCCTCGCTCCAGGACCTCGGACCGGGCAGCCAGGCGGCGCTGAGCGGGCGTACCGGCATCTACCGCAGCGACCTGGTCGGCGTGCTCAACGAACTGGCCGAGCGCGACCTCGTCGAGCGCACGCCGGACCCCCGCGACCAGCGCCGCAACGTCATCACCATCTCCCCCTCGGGCCGCCGACAGCTGCGCCGCCTCGACCGGGTCCTGGACGTCCTGCACGACGAACTGCTCGCCCCGCTGACCCCGGCCGAACGCGAGCAATTCGTGCAACTGCTCACCCGTTTGCTGGACCACCACTCCCAACCGTCCTGAGCCGGGCCATGGTCCGTGTGGCCTATGGCCGCAGGTTCGCGGAGTCGGCGGCGGAGGGGGTGGGGGACACGCGCTCGGCCAACCCGCGCACGCCGCTCACGGCGACCACGATCAGCACGACCAGGGTGTAACCGCCCTCGCGGGGGCCGGGGGCCCGGTACTCGGTCTGGGCCCACCAGGCGGCGGCGAACGCCACCCACAACAGACCGGTCAGGACCGAGGGGTTGTGCCGACGGCGGACGAAACCCGCGAGCGCGAACGGTACGAGCCCCAGGAACGGCAGCGCGTGGATCCAGGTCGGCGCCCCCAGGGCCGCGTAGTTGAGCGAGACCACATATGCCCAACTGATCGTGACACTCAGCCGAGCCGACCACAGCAGCGCCACCAGGGAGAGCACCAGCGCGACTTCGGCGGCGGGAATGAGGACGACCGGGACCGGCCGCTCGAACCGGACGAGCGCGATCGTGGAGATCAGCAGCAACACCCAGCCCACCACCGCGATGGCCCCCGCCTCGGTGAAGCGGTAGCGAATCTGCCACGGCGACTGCGGCCTCCCGCGCTCGGCCCCGAACCCGGGACCGGCCCCGAACCCCGGTGCGTACCCCGGCCCGGCGCCGGATCCGGGCCAGGGCCCGGCGCCGGGAACGGCTCCGGAAACGACCCGGGGTCCGGCGTCGAAACCACCCCCGAATCCCGCCCCGGCCCCGGGCGACCCCATCGGCGGCGCGGCGGGCCGCGGGGGCGGCGGCACCAGGGTGACCGCCGCCGCGGACCGGGCCGGCGCGGGCCGTCCGGCCCAGGCCGGTGACGGCGGTGTGCCCGTGGCGGTCGGCAGGCCGTGCGGCGCGACCGCCGTGACGTCGGCGCTCAGGGCCCGTTGCGCCGATTCCAACGCCGACCGGAACGCCGCCGCGTCGGCGTACCGCTGTGCCGGTGACTTGGCGAGTGCCGACAGTGCGAGTGTGTCGATCCCGCCCGGCACGTCCGCCCGCAGCGCCGACGGTGGCGGCGGTGTCTTGGTCAGGTGTTGGTTCATCACCGCGAACGGCGAATCTCCGGTGAACGGCGGTTGCCCGGTCAGCAGTTCGTAGAGCAGGCAGCCGAGCGAGTAGACGTCGGAACGCGCGTCGACCGCTTCCCCGTCGATCTGCTCGGGCGACAGGTACGCCGGCGTGCCGACCATGAGTCCGGTCGCGGTCAACCGCGTCGTCGTCTCGGCGAGTGCCTTGGCGATGCCGAAGTCGAGCACCTTGATCGCGCCGGACTCGGTGACCATCACGTTCGACGGCTTGATGTCCCGGTGGATCACCCCCAGGCCGTGACTGTGCACCAGGGCGTCGGCGACATCGCGGGCGATCGCCACCGCCCGCGCGATCGGCAGCGGGCCGGTGCGCAGCGCGTCGGTCAGGGTGTTGCCGTCGATGTACTCCATGACCAGGAACGGGACGGTGTCGCCACCGTCGACGTCCTCGCCCACGTCGTGCAACGTCGCCACACCGTGGTGGGACAGGGCGGCGCTGGTCCGGGCCTCCCGGCGGAATCGTTGGCGGAACTCCTCGTGACGGGTGAGTTCGGCGGGCAACACCTTCACGGCCACGGTGCGCCCGAGCTCGCGGTCGACGCCCTGCCAGACCTCCCCCATGCCGCCTCGGCCCACCAACCGCACCAGTTCGTACCGCCCTGCAAGTACCCGCATACCCGAGTGCCCCCGCTGCTCGACCGCCGTTGCCGCAGCCACGGTACGGCACCCGTCGGGCGGGGGGCGGTCGCGGACGCCGGCCCGACCACCCGCATACCGCGGCACGTTCGCGGGCCGAGGCGAGCCCGGACACGGCGCGCGTGGCCGGGACGAGCGGCGTGCGCGGTTCGTCGATGCCGGGCACGGGTGGAGGGGCGGGCGTCGGCCGCGAAGTCGAGCCCGCCGTACTCTTCGGCGGTGTTCCGGGTGGTGTCAGGCGGCCTTTGCCCGGCCTTCGGAAACCTGGCGCAGGGCGTCGTCGAGGTCGGACTGGGCGCGTTGCAGCCAGGCCGTGGTGATGTCCACGGCGTCGCCGAGTTCGCCGCTGCGCCGGTGCAGGTGCAGTTGCTCACCCTCCTCGGCGGCGCGGGCGTGCTTGATCGCGTGATGGATGCGCCCGGCTGCGGCGAGTTCGCCGCCCGCCACCTGGAGCCAGGCGCGGGTCGTCGCGTCGGCGACCTTGTCGGTGTTCGCGGAGTCGGTCAGCGCCCGCGCGATCGCCTCGATGCTCTTGCCCGCCAGCTTGCGTGTCGCCAACGCCGGTGGCAGACCGGGGAGTTGGTCCAGTTCGGCCAGGATCACACTCTCCAGCAGGGCCAGGCCGTACGTCACTCGGCCCAGTTTCAACAGATACTCGTCATCCGGAATCATCGAGCCATTGTGCGATACGGGTCGGACACGATCGCGACACCACACGGCGTGTCGCACCCAATGCAGCCGGACGCGCCGGGCTCTGCGCTCCCGGGGCCCGATCCGGTGGCCTCGACGGCTGCCGCAGGCATCCGCGTCGTCGGCCGGAGCAAGGAGCCGCCCGACGACTGGGGGTTGGATCACCGGGCGGTCCGGGCACCGACCACGGGGGTTGTCGGCGCATCCGCAACGATCCGCCGACCAACCGCCCGCGCTCAGTGCGCCGGTCGGGAGTGTTTGGGCAGCAGGCCGACCAGGAGAAGCGCGAGGAGGTACAGGGCGGCGCAGATGCCGAAGACCCATTGCGCGGCGTGGAAGTAGGACTGCGTGGTGCCGTGGGCGGCACGGGAGAAGAACACCGTGCCGAGGGCGGCGACACCGATGGCTCCGGCGAACTGTTGCACGGCGTTGAGCATGCCGGCACCGGTGCCGACCTCCTCGGCCGTGGCGTCGCCGAGGATGAAGTCGAAGAGCGGGATGAACATCAGGCCCGCGCCGAAGCCGGTGAGGAACAACGACGGCGCGAGTTGCCACACGGTGATGCCGGTGTTCCAGTGCACGGTGGACCACCACAGGGCGAGCAGGCCGACGATCGCGACGGACAGGCCGATGCGCATCGTGGCACGGCCGAGCTTCTCGGCGAGCACGGCACCCGCGAGCAGGACCGCGACGGCGGTGCCCAGCGCCCAGGGGATCAGGGTGAGGCCGGTGTGCAAGGGCGTCCAGTGCAGGCCGAGTTGCAACAACAGGTTGATGACCAGGACGAACGCGCCGAGCGAGGCGTAGAAGCCGCCGACGATCAGCAGTCCGACGACGAAGCTGCGCCGGCGGAACAGGGACGGCGTGATGACCGGGTGCGGGCTGCGACGTTCGGAGGCGACGAAGAGCGCGAACACCGCGACCGAGGCGACCATCGAGAGATACGTCCAGACCGGCCAACCCAGCTCGCGCCCCTGGATGAGCGGGACGATCAGCAGCGCGGAACCCGCGGTGAGCAGCCCCACGCCGACGAGGTCGAGCCGGCTGCCCGGGTCCTCACCGGCATGGTGGGGCAGGACGCGGCGGCCGAGGACCGCGGCGGCGACGCCGAAGGGCACGTTGATCAGGAAGATCGAGCGCCACTGGCTGCCGAACAGGTCCAGGTGGAGCAGCCAGCCGGCGAGGATCGGACCGGCCACCGTGGCCAGGCCCATGATCGGACCGAACGGCATGAGGGCCTTGCGCAGGTGCTCGGGCGGGAAGACGACCTTCACCAGTGCCATGCCCTGGGGGATCATCACCGATCCGAATAGTCCCTGGAGCAGGCGGGCTCCGATCAGGAAGCCGGGACCGGGCGCGAGGCCGCAGGCCAGTGAGGCGAGGGCGAAGCCGTTCAGGCCGATCAGGAACAGGCGTCGGCGGCCGAGGATGTCGCCGAGCCGGCCGGAGGTGACCAGGCCGAGGGCGAAGGCCGCGGTGTAGACGGTCAGCACCCATTGCAGGGTCATCGGGCCGCCGCCGAGGTCGGCGCGGATGGACGGACCCGCGAGGTTGGCGACGCTGGAGTCGATCAGGTCCATGATCTCGGCGATGAAGACGACGGCCAGGACCAGCCAGGCCCGCCGGAGGGGGATCGGATCGGCACGGGAAGCCGTCAACGAACTTTGTTCAGTAGTCATGAACTAAGTTCTAGGCGACGAACTTAGTTCTGGTCAAGCTAGAATGTGCCCATGCCCTCCGACCACCCGAGGCGGGGCCGAGCGGCCCGCCACGCACCACAGCCCGCCGATACCGCGCCGACGCCCTCGCGGAAGGCGCCGATCACCCTCGACCGCATCACCGACGCCGCCCTGCACGTCATCGCCACCGAGGGATACGACGCGCTCACCGTCCGCAGGATCACGCACGTCCTGGGGACCGGGCCCTCTTCGCTCTACGCGCACATCGTCAACAGGGACGACATCGACGACCTGATCATCGGGCGGCTCTGCTCCGAGATCGTGCTGCCCGAGCCCGATCCGGCGAACTGGCAAGCGCAGACCCGCGATGTGTGCGGCCAGCTCCGCGACCGGTTCCTCGCGTACCCGGGCGTCTCCCGCGCCGCGCTCGCCATGCTCCCCACCAACCTGGAGACCCTCCGGGTCAACGAGGGCCTGCTCGCCATCCTGCTCGCCGGGGGCGTCGATCCGCAGCGGGCGGCCTGGGCCATCGACAGCCTCTCGCTCTACGTCAGCGCCTACGCCCTGGAGCGCTCGCTGCTCGCGCAACGACGGAAGCACCCGGACCACGAGTGGGTTTTCAGCCGAGCCGAACTGGTCGGCCGGTTCGAGGCACTTCCGGCCGACCGGTTTCCGCAGATCAGGCGGCACGCGGCCGAACTGACCTCGGGCGCGGGGCACGACCGCTTCGACTTCGCCCTCGGCCTGATCATCGACAACCTCGTCCCGGAGCATCCCTCGACCCGGCCGGATCGGGTCGGGTAGGTCGTCCGGGGTCGGCGCGAACTCGGCGGAATCCGCAGGGCGGTTCGGTGCCGACCCGATGTCCGCGGCTGCGACGCCGGCCGCGGGCGAGGCGGGTCGGGCGGGGCATCACGGGTGTGCGACCGGGGCGTTCCTCGGATAGAGTTCCGCGGCCGATCGGCCACGGAACCACGGAGGCGACTTGTCCAACCATCCGGGATACCCAGGCCCCCAGGGCCCACCTCCTCCTCCGCATCCGAGCCAACCCAGGTGGGCCTGGTGGGTGGTGGGCATCGCCATCCCGCTGATCGGCATCTTCGTCACCATCGCCGTCAGTCGATCCGGGTCGGATTCGGATTCGAAGAGTCCGTCGGCGAATTCGGCCACCGTGCCCGGCACCTCGCCCCCGGCTGCCTCGCCGGGCGGGCAGAACCCGCCGGCCGGCGGTGCGGGCGGCCAGTCGGCGTCGAACACCCCGACGAACGCTGGTGGAACGGCGCGGGTCCTGTTCGGCCCGGGTCCGGTCACCGTCGACCCGAACAAGCAGTACGTCGACTTCGACACCAGTCCGCCGCTGGTCTCCCAGTCGAACAAGGCCGTGGACCTCGCCTTCCTGTACACGCTGGGCGCGCCCGAGCTCATGACGGTCGGCTCCAGCAACACCCTGGCCGCGATCCCGCAGGGCGATCCGGACCCGACGCCGCAGGTGTGCGCCGAGGCGATTCGCAAGCGCGGCACCTACCTGGGCGGCGAACTCGCCCAGGGCACCCGCTTGTGCATGGTCACCAACGAGGGGCGCACCGGGTTCATCCGGGTGGACGGGCCGGCCGCCGCCAACGTTCCGCTGCGACTCCAGGCGACCGTCTGGGATCTTCCCGGCTGAGGTCGGGGGGTCGCCGTCGGCGCCGGCCGTCGGGTTTGCCGAGGGTCACCGCCGATGACCGCGGTCGGGTTTGCCAAGACGGCAAAGAAGTTTGGCGGAATCGGCACCTCGGTCGCATGGTCGTAGTGGAGGTGGTCACGATGACCGATCGGCTGATGGACGACGATTACGACGTGGTGGTCGTCGGAGGTGGTGCCGCCGGACTGGGCGGAGCGTTGACGCTGGCGCGGGCCCGACGCTCGGTGTTGGTGATCGACTCCGGTGCCCCGCGCAACGCGCCGGCCGCGGGGGTGCACGGGCTGCCGACCCTGGACGGGATCGCGCCGGCGGAATACGTGGCCCGCGCCCGGGCCGAGGTGCGTGGCTACGGCGCCCACGTGGTCTTTGCCGAGGTCGACGCGGTCCGCCGTACCCGTGACGGGTTCACGGTGACGACGGCCGACGGTCGGGCCGTGCGTGCCCGTCGGTTGTTGGTGACCACCGGGCTGGTCGACGAATTGCCGGACGTACCCGGGCTGCGCGGCCGGTGGGGGCGGGACGTGCTGCACTGTCCGTACTGCCATGGTTGGGAGATCCGCGACCAGCCCGTCGGGGTGTTGGCCTGCGGCCCGCTGTCGGTGCACCAGGCGCTGTTGTTGCGCCAGTGGAGCGCGGATGTCACCTACTTCGCGCACACCATGCCCCCGAGCGACGAGGACGCGGAGCAACTGGCCGCCGTCGGCATCCGCGTGGTCGAGGGCGTGGTGGCATCGCTGGAGATCGCCGCGGACCGCCTCGTGGGCGTACGGCTGGGCGACGGCACCTTGGTCGCGCGTGCGGCGTTGGCGGTAGCGCCGCGGATGGTGGCCCGCGCCGGGTTCCTGGGCGGCATCGGATTGTGGCCGGTGGAGCATCCGTCGGGGGCCGGCGAGCACATCCCGGCCGACCCGTACGGCGCCACCGACGTACCGGGCGTGTGGGTCGCGGGCAACGTCACCGATCCCTCCGCCCAGGTCGGGACCTCGGCGGCCGCCGGCGCCGTCGCCGCGACCCGGATCAACGCCGACCTGGTCGCCGAGGCCACCCGATGCGCGGTCGCCGCCCGCCGGGACCCGTTCTCGGCGGACAACGAGGCCCGCGTGTGCGCGAGCGTGCTGGGCGACCGGCGCCACGGCCTGTGAGGCGCGGGCCGGCGGCGGCGCACGCTTTTGAGCGTCGTCGGCCGCCGACCCCGTGCGCTCGCGCCGGCCCGCCGCAGCTCCGGCCTAGACTCCGACCGTGGCCGGACAATCACGAACGACGACGAGTACGGCGCCGCTGTCGGGTGTGCGCTTCGTGGGGTTGCGCTTTCGGCTGGAGACGCGGGGGTTGCACCGCCCGGTCCCGGTCGAGGTCGCCGCGCTCACCCATCACGGTCCGGGCGATCACGTCGCCTGGCGCGCACACGCCCCGATCGAACCGCCCGCGCCCGACGGCGCGCCGCCCGCGCCGATCACCGTCCCGGTACCAGCCGCGGCGCCCGGCTCACTCGCCGCGGCACTGACGGACATCGAGCGCCACGTGACCCGCGATCTCCCGCACGCGATCATCGGGTTGCCGCCGTTCGCCGAGAAGACGCTCGTCCGGGAGCAGCGCGCCTACTGCCCGCTGCTCGCCTCGTGTGTCGTCCTGGACGTGCTCACCCTCGCGGCGATCGTCACCCCGACCGCCACACCGCAGTCCTTCGACACCAGGCTGCAACACCTGGGCCTGCGCCCGCCCCTCGAACGCGCGGTCACCTGGGACGCGTACGCACTGGCCCACCTGTTCCACACCACCGTCGCCAAGGGCATCGCCACCGGCCGCTGGTCCACGCTGGACGACCTGATCCGGGTCGCCGGCTCCTCCCCTCCCCCCGTCGAACCCGAATTCATGCCCGCACTCGACGTGCAGGAATCCCTCTTCGACTGAGGTCAGCGAGGTGGGGCGGAGAGCGGCCCGTTACCCGCCGTGCGCAGCAGGGGTTTGGTCATGGCCCGGGTGATCGTCGGGTCGCGGCCGTCGACGTAGGGGTCGCGGAGGGTGTAGCCGGCGCCCGCGAACAGGGCGAGGGCCCGTACGTTGCGGCTGCCGGTCTCCACGACCAGTCGCCGGGCGCCGGCCTGGGCGGCGGTGTGCTCCAGCGTGCCGAGCAGGCGGCGGCCGTGGCCGTGGCCGCGCTGTTCGGGTTCGACGTACAGGCGTTTGATCTCGGCCGCCCGACCGGGCATGGTGCGCCATCCGCCGCAGCCGACCGGGGTGTGTCCGCTGTAGGCGAGGACGAACAGGCCCTCGGGGAGCTCCAGATCGCGAGGCTCGGTGAGGTCGGGGTGATCGGCGAAGCCGTACAGGGCGACCTGTTCGGCGTACAGCGCATACAGCAGGATCTGGGTGTCCGGATGGGTGTAGGGACGCGGTACGAGCCGAACGTCGGCAAGGGCGTTGGGGCCATCGGCGCCGAACGGCCCGTGATGGCCCGGTGCCCCACCCAACACGGCCCCGCCCTTGGCGCGGTGCGCGAAACGGATCAACGACCTGCTCCCTTCCCGCCGACCCCGCACATCGGGGCTCCCCCACGATTCTCCGCGAAGCCCCCACACCCCGAACAGTGGCCCCGGCCAACAGACCACAATCCCTCCCCGTCAACTCCCCACCACCCCCGGGCACTCGCCACTGTCGAACCCGACGGGCCGACTCTCGGGTCGACGACTTCGGGGTTGCCCGGGGTGGTGGGGCGGAGCAGGATTCGGGGATGCGGTTTTCTGTGAATGTTCCGAACTTCGGTGACTTCGCCGATCCTCGGGTGGTGGCCGCGGTCGCGGTCGCCGCCGAAGAGGCCGGGTGGGATGGGCTGTTCGTCTGGGATCACGTGGTGCACGACAAACGGGCGCGGCGCGGGCAGCCGTTCGGTGATCCCTGGATGTTGCTGACCGCCGCGGCGTTGGCCACCTCGCGGATCAGGTTGGGCACCCTGGTCACCCCGGTGCCGCGCCGGCGGCCTCAGCAACTGGCTCGCCAGGTGGCCACGTTGGATGCGCTCAGTGGCGGGCGGGTGATCTTCGGCGCGGGGCTGGGCGGGCCGTTCGAGGACGAGTACGCGGACTTCGGCGAGCCGACGGACCCGGTCGTCCTCGCCGAACGCCTGGACGAGGGGCTCGATTTGCTCGATCGTTTTTGGTCGGGCGAGCCGGTGGAGCACGACGGAACACACTTCCGGGTCCGGGACGTGACGCTGCTGCCCGCCTCGACGCAGCGCCCGCGGCCGCCGGTGTGGATCGGCGGGTTCTGGCCCAATCGCCCGCCGATGCGCCGTGCCGCGCGCTGGGACGGCGCGGTGCCGTTGTTCGCCGACGCCCGGCACGGCCAGGCCCCGCCGCTCGACCAGGTGCACGACCTGGTCGCCTACGTGCGCAGGCACCGCGAGTCCGACGCACCCTTCGACCTCGTCCTCGGCGGCGTCAGTCCCACCGACCCCGCCCGCGCCCACGACCTGCTCGGGCCGCTGGTCGACGCCGGCGCCACCTGGTGGGACGAACGCCGACTCATGGCCGACGAAGACCTGTACCGGTCGGCCCCGATCCTGCGGCGCGTCGAAGCGGGGCCGCCGGTGTTCTAGGGCAGCCCGGTCCGCGACCCACGAAAGGTGGCGGCGGGCTCACGGTCGGCGGGCAGTAAGGGTTATAGTTGCGCTTCATCGGTTACCAAGGAGCGCAAGGCGTGCGAATCCCCCTTACCGACTACGCCCCCGGGGCGGCCGTCGCCACCGATCTGGTCAACACCTCACCGACCGTGCGACTCACCGGCGACGCCCTCCCCGATCCGGGCGCGCTGGCGAACTTCCTTGCCGAGCACGGGCTTTCCCTCGCCGCGACGGCCGACGGACGCCCGCCGACCGAGCAGGACCTGCATCGGGTACGGCTGCTGCGCCGCGAGGCACGCGTCGTCGTGGAAACCGAGACCGAGGCGCACGCCGTGGCGGGCGCGACCGTACTCGCCGACCGGGCCGGTCGCGCCCCCACCCTGCGTCGCGGCCCCGACGGCCGAGTGCAGTGGTACGTCCCGACCGCTCCCGAGGCCACCCTCGCCGACGAACTGGCCGCACTGATCGGCATCGCCCTGCTCGGCGTCGTCCAGGCGCTCGGCCACGAACGCTTCCGAGCCTGCGCCACCCCCCACTGCCGGGGCGTGTTCGTGGACACCAGCCGAGCCGGACGCCGCCGCTACTGCACGCCCGACCTGTGCGGCAACCGGGTCAACGTGGCCAACCACCGTGCCCGCAACAGGATTGGCGGCGTCCGATGAGCGCCCTCACCGGCACCCTGCACCTCCCGGACGGCAGCCCGATCCGCGGCCGCGGCCTGCGCCACCCGCTGCCGGACGGACCGGTCCCGGAGTTCGGGCTCTACCTCGGCTCCGACCGGCTGCGCCGCCGGCACGAGGACCGACTGCCGTGGCCGCACGCGTGGATCGACTGGCCCGACTTCCTCCTGCCGCGCGATCGGGACGCGGCCGTCCGCGAGATCCGGGCCCTGCACGAACGAGCCCGTACCGGCGCCTCGGTCGAGGTCGCCTGCGGCGGCGGCGTCGGCCGCACAGGCACGGTCATCGCCTGCCTCGCCGTGCTGGCCGGACTCGACCCCGCCGAGGCGATCGCCTGGACCCGACGCCGGCACCACCCGCGCGCCGTGGAAACCCCCTGGCAGCGCCGCTGGGTGAGCCGCTTCCCGGCGGCCTGAACGACCGCCGTGCGTGGCGCTACCCGCCCAGGTCGGCCAGCCGCTTCAGCGTCGCGTCGATCGACCCGCGTCCGGCGGGCAGCAGGGGCAGGCGCACGTCCGGGGTCGGAATGCGGCCCTGCGCGTGCAGCACGCCCTTGATCACGGTCGGGTTGGGTTCGCCGAACGCGGCGGCCGACAACCCGGCCAGCGCGTGGCCCAGCTCCCGGGCCCGCACGACGTCGCCGCCGCGCCAGGCGTCGGCCAGCGCCACGAACCGGTCGGTGGCCAGGTGCGCCGAGGCGAGGATGCCGCCCGCCGCGCCCAGGGCCAGCAGCGGGGACAGGAACAGGTCGTCGCCGGCCAGCACGGCGAAGTCCGGCGGCGACTCGCCGAGCAGGTCCACCGCGTCCTGATCGACATCGCCCGTCGCCAGCTTGACGCCCACCACGCCGGGAATCCGGGCCAACTCGCGCAGTCCGGCCGCGTCGAGCGGCTGCCCGGTGCGGTACGGGATGTGATAGACGATCAGCGGCAGCGGACTCGCGCTCGCCAGATGGGCGAAGTGCGCCCGTACGCCGGCCTGCGCGGGACGGGTGAAGTACGGGACCGGCACCAGCGCGGCGACGGCCGCGGGCCACCGCGCGAGCTCCGCGAGGGCATGCGCGGAGGCCCGGGTGTCGTTGTCGCCGGCGCCGATGGTCAGCGGCGCGCCCCGAGCCGCACACACCCGCGCGCACACGGCCAGGACCGCGAGTCGTTCGTCGGCGTCGAGGGTGGCGGCCTCGCCGGTCGTCCCCAGCGCGACGATCCCGGCGGCGCCCGCGTCCAGGACGCCGTGTGCGAGGCCCTCCAGTGCCTCCTCTGCGACGCCTCCGTCGGCGGCGAACGGTGTGACGAGCGGTACGTGAACCCCGTGCAGGGGTGGAAGCCGATGCATGCCCATCAGCGTGACCCGCACCTTTCGTTCAGGTCCAGTTCACATTGATAAATCCGAGCGTAAGCTGAGCTGATGCTCGATGTCCGTCGCCTGCGCCTGCTGCGCGAACTCTCGCTGCGCGGCACGATCGCCGCCGTCGCCGAGGCGCTCGCCTTCACCCCGTCCGCCGTCTCCCAGCAACTGGCCACCCTCGAACGCGAGGCGGGCGTGCCCCTGCTGGAGCGCACGGGCCGGCGGGTCACCCTCACCCCCGCCGGCCGCAACCTGGTCCGGCACGCCGAGGCCGTCCTGGCCCATCTGGAGCAGGCGGCGGCCGAACTGGCCGACACACGCCGCGGCCTGGCGGGCCCGCTGCGGATCGGCACCTTCCCCACCGCGACCCGAACCATCGTCCCGACGGTGCTGGCCGATCTCGGCGAGCGGCACCCGGGCCTGGAGCCGATGGTGCTGGAGATCGATCCGGCCGGCGTCGCGGACGCGCTGCGCGCGGGCGAGCTGGATGTGGCGCTGATCCACGAGTACGACTTCGTCCCGCCGACGGACGAACCGGGCCTGGCCGTGCGGCCGTTGTGCGTCGAGGCGATGTATCTCGCCTCGACGGCACCGGCGCCGCCGCCCGGGGCGGTCGCGTCGGTGCCGGCACACTGGCGCGACTCGCCCTGGATCACCGCGACTTCGGGCACGATGTGCCACGCGATGACGATCCGGGCCTGTCAGGCCGCCGGATTCACCCCGCGGGTACACCACCAGGTGGACGACTTCGCCACCGTGCTGACCCTGGTCGCGGCCGGCCGGGGCGTCGCCATCGTCCCGCAACTCGGGATCACCGACCCGCCGCCCGAGGTGCACCTGACCCGCCTGCCGATCCGGCGCCGCACCCGAATCGCCTTCCGCGACGGCGCCGCGGCCCACCCCGCGGTGGTCGCGGCCGTCGAAGCCCTGCGCACAGCCGTACCCGGCACGCTCGCCCGGGCATCGTGGCCCGCGCCCGACGAGCCGCACCCACGCGCGTGAACCTGCCCGAGCGAACGCGTGTCGCGAGCGGGGACACGGCGGGCGCGGGCGACCCTGTGACCCACCGGCCGCACCGGGCGGCGATCGCGAGGAGGTCGAGGCCATGCTCGTTCTCGGGCATTCGCAGGTCGAGGCGCTGCTCGAACTCGACGCGTTGATCGACGCCCTGGCCCCGGCGATGGCGGACCTGAGTGCGGGTCGCGCCTCGGCACCGGACCGGGTCGCCGCGCTGGTACCCGAACGGGACGCGTTCCTGGCGGCCATGCCGGGTCGGGTGCCCTCCGCCGGAGTGCTGATGAGCAAGCTGGTCTCCCTCTTCCCACACAACGCGGGCACCGCGCTGCCCACCCATCAGGCCCTGATCGTGGTGTTCGACCCGGCCACCGGGGAGCCCGCGGCGCTGCTGGACGGCACGGCGGTCACCGCGTGGCGGACCGGCGCCTGTTCGGCGTTGTCGGCACGGCTGTTGGCCCGCGAGGAAGCGACGGTGCTCGCGATCGTGGGCACCGGGGTGCAGGCCCGCTCGCACGCTCTCGCGATGTGCCGGGTCCGCCCGATCCGGCAGATCCGGGTGGCCGGCCGCGATCCGGCCAAGGCGGCGGCGTTGGCCGGCGAACTGTCGTCGCTGCTGGACGCCGAGGTACGACCCGCAGCCGACTACGCCGACGCGATCGCCGGTGCCGACATCGTGGCGGCGGCCACCCACTGCCTCGAACCCGTGGTGCGCCGCGCGTGGTTGGCGCCCGGCACGCATGTCACCTCGGTCGGCTTCAACCCGGCCGGCCGCGAACTCGACGACGCCACCATCGCCGACGCGCTGGTGTGTGTCGAGTCGCGACAGGCCGCGTTGGCGCCGTTTCCCACCGGCAGCAACGACCTGCTGACGCCGATCCGGGACGGCGTGATCACCGCCGGGCACGTGCATGCCGAACTGGGCGAACTCGTCGCCGGCACCCGCCCCGGACGCACCTCGCCGGAACAGCTCACCGTGTACAAGTCGGTCGGCGTCGCGGTGCAGGACGCGGTGGCCGCCGCGCTGGTGGTCGACGCCGCCCGGGAACGGGCGATCGGCGTCGAAATCGCCATGGCGTAGCGGCCCGACGGCCCGGCGCCGCGACCGCGGGACGCGCCGAGGTGCGCGGACCCGGCGGGTGTGTGGCACGCTCCGTTCGAGCGCGTCGAAACGATCACCGAACCGTCGGGGGTCGCGCGTGGGACCGAGTTGTGGGGCATGCCATGAATGACGGTACGCGGACCATCCGTTGGGGAATCCTGGCCACCGGCGGCATCGCCGCCGAGTTCACCAAGGCGCTGCAGAGCCTGCCGAACACGGAGGTCGTCGCGGTTGGTTCGCGCAGCCTGGAGAGCGCGAAGGCGTTCGCCGAGCGGTTCGGCATACCCCGCGCCCACGGCAGTTGGGCCGAACTCGCCGCGGACGACGACGTCGACGTCGTCTACGTGGCCACCCCACACGCGGCGCACCGGGTCGCGGCCGGGCTGTGTCTGGAGGCGGGCCGGGCGGTGTTGTGCGAGAAGGCGTTCACCCTCGACGCGCGCGAGGCCCTGGAACTGGTGGAACTGGCCCGGCAGCGCGGGCTGTTCCTGATGGAGGCGATGTGGACGTACTGTCACCCGCTGATCCGCCGGCTGCGCGAGCTGATCGCCGCCGGCGAGATCGGCGAGATCCGGAGCGTCTCGGCGGCGTTCGGCTTCGCCGGGGAGTTCCCGCCCGAGCATCGGTTGCGCGACCCCGCGCAGGGTGGCGGTGCGCTGCTCGACCTGGGCGTCTATCCGGTGTCCCTCGCCCAGTTGTTGCTCGGTGAGCCCGACGCGATCCGGGCCTGGGCGCATCTGACCCCCGAGGGCGTGGACGACAACACCGGGATCGTGCTGGGCTGGCACAACGGCGCCGTGGCCACCCTGGGTTGCACGTTCACCGCGCACACCGACGCCCCCGCGACGATTACCGGCAGCAGGGGCCGGATCGAATTCGCCGAGGGCTTCTTCTACCCCGACCGCTTCGTCGTCCACCGGCCGGGCCGGGAGCCGCGGACGGTCCTGCTCGCCGAGGTCACCGCCGATCCCGAACGCGGCACCATGCGGCACGAGGCCGCCGAGGTGAACCGCTGTCTGCGCGTCGGCGAGACCGAGTCGCCGCTGGTCCCGCTCGCCGGCACCCTCGCGGTGATGCGCACCCTGGACACCGTCCGCGAACAGATCGGCGTCCGCTACCCGAGCGTGCGCTGAATCAGCCCACCCGGCCGGCGCGGCCGGCCACCCGTACAGCCACCGGTGTGTCACGCGGCGCAGCCGGCCCCATGCCCTTCCCACGCAGTTCGCGGCAAGTTAAGGCGTCCGTCGCCGATATGCCGGAACCTTTTGCGCAGGAGGGTGTGCGTTGCCCGACCCCCTGAGACAAAGGACTGGTCACCTTGCGAACGCATTGGCGTGGAAGAGTCCGACTCGTCGCCGTCGCCCTGTCCGTGACGGCCTTCGGGTTGTCCGGCTCACCGGCATCCGCACAGGCCCCGACGCAGGAGTCGGCGGCCCAGGCAGCACCCACGGTGCGCATCAACGAGGTCGAGTCGAACGGCGGTTCGCCCGGCGACTGGGTCGAGGTGGTCAACACCGGTACCACGGCGGTCGACCTGTCCGGCTGGGTCGTCAAGGACAACGACAACTCGCACTCGTACACCGTCGCCGCCGGCACCTCGCTGGCGGCGGGCGGGCATCTGGCGCTGGACGTCGACTCCTCGTTCGGGTTGGGCAGTTCCGACTCGGCCCGGCTGTTCCGGGCCGGCGGCTCCACGCTGGTGGACTCCTACTCGTGGACCGCGCACGCGAGCACCACGTACGGCCGCTGCGCGGACGGCACCGGCGCGTTCACCACGACCACCGCACCGACCAAGGGCGCGGCGAACGCGTGCGGGCAGTCGTCCGGGAGCACTTGGCCCGGCGGCTCCGGCGTCACCGTCGCCGACGCCTCGAACGTGTTCGGCGAGAACCTCAGCGGTCTGTCCTTCCAGAGCCCCGGCGTGTTGTGGGCGGTGCGCAACGGCCCGAGCCGGCTCTACCGGCTGGTGCCCAACGGCGCGACGTGGCGCCCGGATCCGTCCGGTGGTTGGGCTTCGGGCAAGGCGTTGAACTACGCCAACGGCTCCGGCGACCCGGACGCGGAGGGCGTGAGCTTCAGCCCCGACGGGCTGTACGTGGCGACCGAACGCGACAACGACAACGACGGTGTCAGCCTGCCGAAGATCCTGCGCTACGACGTCGCCGGCACGGCCGGCTCGCTGAACGCGACCGCCGAATGGAATCTCACCGCCGATCTGCCCGCGGTGGCGGCCAACAGCGGTCTGGAGGGCATCTCCTGGATCCCGGACACGTTCCTCACCGCACACGGCTTCCGGGACGAACACACCGGCGCCGCCTACGACCCGGCCGCCTACCCGGGCCACGGCAGCGGCCTGGTCTTCGCCGGCCTGGAGGCCAACGGCACGGTGTACGCCTACGCGTTGAACCAGAGCGGCGGCGGATACACCCGGGTCGCCACCTTCACGAGCGGCTTCCCGGCGGTGATGGACCTCGAATTCGAGCCCGCCACCGGCCACTTGTGGGCCTCGTGCGACGACACCTGCCAGGGTCGGAGCGCCGTGCTCGACATCGACGCGCAGGGCCGGTTCACCGTGACCGCCCGGTACGACCGCCCGACCGGCATGCCCGACTACAACAACGAGGGCTTCGCCATCGCGCCACAGGCCGCCTGCGTCGCGGGCGTCAAGCCGGTCGTGTGGGCGGACGACGGCAACGACGGCGGCCACGCCCTTCGCGCCGGCACCCTCGCCTGCACTCCGTAACCGACCCGCACCGAACCGGCCACGCGGGACGGGCGCCCTCTCGGGGGCCCGTCCCGTTGCCACGCGCGGCGCCGACCGACCCCGACCGCGCGGACCCACACCCCCGTGGCGGGCCCGCCTCGTCCGGACCCGACGGCGACCCGCCGCGCGAGTACGCCGCCGGCCGCTACCTGTCGCCGTCCACCGTGTGGGTGTGCTTCACCAGGGCGTTCGCGTGGCCGTGACCGAGACCGTGCTCGGTCTTGAGCCAGGCGACCAGTTCCATGTGCTTGGTCAGCGGCGAGGATCGGATGACGTCCAGCCATTCCGAGACGGGTCGGCCGTACTTCTTCTCGATCGAAGGGAAGTAGGCGGCTGGGCCGTTGGCAACGTCGCTCATCGGGTCTCGTCCTCTCGGTGACCGGTGACAGGGTCTGCGATCCCGGTGGATCACCGGGGTCGCCCGGTCCCTGTCGTCCTTCTCGCGGATATGACCGCCGCGACCCGCGCGACTCATCGGTACCGGGATGAGATCCGGGTCACATGCCTGCCGGCCGCCTCATCCGACGTCGAACCACTCCTTGCCGGCCGCCCAGTGCGCCACCCACCCGGCGAATCCCGGGGCGCCGGAGGTGAATCCGAATTCGGCGCCGAAGGGCGTCGCGCCCTCGCCGCAGATGTTCCAGAGGTGTCCCCGGTGCGGCCCGGTGACGACGAGGTGCCAATACATGCCGCATCCGTCGGTGCCGAGCACGATCGTTCCGTGGTCGAAAACCTGCTCCAGGATCGGCTCGGTCTCCTCTTCGGGCCTGGGGTCGTCGTCCCACAACCACTGCGAGGTGAGCGGAAAGGGCTTGCCCGGATCGCGTTCCGGCCGACCGGCGCCCCAATCGGAGGGCATCTCCGCGAGCCCAAGGCCGAACTCCGGCGGCCCGGCCGACGACCCGTCGGTGATCTCGGCGACGAGGCTGCGATAGGGCTCGGGCAACACGACACCGTGCTCCGCCTCGAAGGCGTGCACCGCCGGCCATCCCAGTGCCGGCTTCGCCGAGCCGTCGGGATCGAACGCGGCGCGGAGCGCGGCCAGGACGTCGGGATCGGCGTGATCGATGTTCATCCGGCATCGATACCACTCGGTCGGCACCGGGTCCACCATCGGGTCACCACTCGGTCGCACCGCCGTTTCGACCGTGCTCCGATCCGTTTGGGCTCCACCGCCGGCCCCGTCCGGACCGCGGTCGTCCGCGAGGTGCCGGCGGGTGACATCTCACATAGTTTGTGACCGTTAGTGACAATCGATCACCGAGCGAAATGGTGCGCCGTCATGGCCGACAAGCCGACTGTTGTTCTCGTGCACGGGTTCTGGGGCGGGGCCGCCCACTGGGCGAAGGTCGTCGTCGAATTGCGCGATCGGGGCTTCGGTTCGTTGTTCGCGGTGGAGAATCCGTTGACGTCGCTGGCCGACGACGCCGAGCGCACCCGCAAGATGGTCCGGCAGGTGAACGGGCCGGTGCTGCTGGTGGGTCACTCCTACGGCGGTGCGGTCATCACCGAGATGGGCGATCTGCCCAATGTCACCGGGCTGGTCTACATCGCCGCGTTCGCTCCCGACGCGGGCGAGAGCCCCGGTCAGCTCAGCCAGGAGATGCCACCGGCCGCGTTCGACAACCTCGCTCCCGATTCGGACGGCTTCCTGTGGATCAAGCAGGACAAGTTCCGGGAGAGCTTCTGCCAGGACCTGTCCGAGGACGAGGCACTGGTCATGGCGGTCACCCAGAAGGCTCCCCTGGCCTCGACGTTCGGTGACACCGTGACCGCGCCGGCCTGGCGCGCCAAGCCGACCTGGTACCAGGTGTCGGCGCAGGACCGGATGATCGATCCGAACAACGAGCGGCGCATGGCCGAACGCACGCAGCCGCGCAAGGTCATCGAACTCGCCACCGGCCACGCCTCGTTGGCCTCGCAGCCGCTCCGGGTCGTCGACCTGATCGAGACCGCGGCCGGTGACGTCCCCGGCTGACCCCCGTCGAGTCCTCCCGCGCGACCCGGCTCAGCCCGAGTCGACGGTGAGGGCGTGGGTGGCCGCCGCCGCGATCGACGCCGCCAGGCCCGGCTGGTCCGGCGCGGGCAGCAGCGCGTCGCGCGGCGTGCCCTCGATCAACGCGTGCACCGCGGCGACCCGGGCGAGCGCGGTGATCGACCGCCGGGTCGTGGTGGCCGCCGTGAGCAGTCCGGGCAGCGCGTGCAACGGGCGCGGGCCGGTGGTGGCCGCCGCGAACCGCGGCGGTGCCTCGGGCCGGGCCCGCAGGACCGGGACACCCTCCGGCGGCGTGGCCAGTCCGGTGAGGTCGACGATCAGGTCGGCCTCGGCGGCGACCACCCCCAACGTGCCGGCTCCGGGACCGAAGGGGTCGAACAGGGTCAGGTCGGCGATGCCGGAGGCGATCAGCAACCCGGTCAGGTCCCCGCCCCGCGCCGGATCCACCAGCACCACGCGCCCGCTCAGCGGGTTGACCCCCCGGTTGACCAGCGCGTTGACCGTCGCGGCGGCGATGGCCACGGCGAGGCCGTCGTTGAGCGTGTCGAGCAGGAGCACCGGCGGCGTGGGGCCGAGGATGGTCCGGGTGGTCGACACGTGTTCGGGGCGGGTGTGAACGAGCACGACGGCGGCGAAACCGGGGGCGAGCAGCCGGACCGCCTGGGCGATGTCCTCGACCTGCGGCGTGGCGATGGGCAGCGGGAAGACGTCGAGCCCGGTGGCCCTGCGCAGGTGTACAGCCTGGGATTCGAGCGCGGGCAGCGCGGCGTCGGCGGGCAGCGCGTCGAAGTCCAGGACGGCGCTGGCGTCGCTGATCAACGCGACGCGGTGCCGTCGTCCGGTGTAGTGATCGGTCTGATCGGGGTGTGCGGCCAGGTGCGAGACGACCCGGCGGTCGGCGTCGGCGTCGAGCAGGGCGATGTCGTGACCGGTGGTGGTCGCCGCGCACACCCGCAGGGTCAACTTGCCGGTGGAGGCGGCGGCGAACACCGGGTCCTGGGTATGCAGCAGGTCGGCGCCCAGGCGCCGGGCCAGCGTCCGGGTGAGCCAGGCGAGCGTGCCGGGGCCGTCCGCGTCCAGGGTGATCCGACACGTGCCCATCGCGTCCGGCTCGTCGAGGCGACTGGCCACGGTGCCGGGTGCTTCGGCGAGTACGGTCGCGACCAGGCCGGCGGCGCCCGGCGGCACGTGGATGCGAAGGCTGTAGGCCGGATTGGTCGCGGGCCTGGATCCGGGCAGGTCGCGATTCACGGAGCGGCTCGGGGGGTGGTCGCGCGCAGGTCCTCGAGCAGTCCCATCCGGTCGGTGAGCAGGCCGGTCAGGATCCGGCGGGCGACCGCGAGCAGGTCGGCCACCTGGGGGCTGGTGAGCGTGTAGTAGACGCTCGAACCCTCCCGACGGCTGACCGCCACCAGGTTCGCCCGGCGCAGCACGGCCAACTGCTGGGACAGCCGCGTCGCCTCGATGCCGACCTCGGGCAACATTTCGGCGACCGCGTACTCGCGTTCGCTGAGCAACTCCAGCACCCGGATCCGGGCCGGGTGGCCGAGCGTCTTGAAGAACTCGGCCTTGAGTTCGTACAGCGGGGTGCTCACCGCTCCACGTCCCTCCGATCGCGCCGCGCCCGGTCGGCACGGATTGAGCAATTGCAGACTTTAGCAACTCGCGCTCCGAGTGATCGACCACGGGGGCGAGCGCGCCGCCCGCCGGCCCGCCCGAGCGCACGCACGCCTGCACGCCCAAGCACCCGGGCGCCTCGCGGGCCCGGTGGGCGCGCCGCCGCGTCACCGCGTCGCTCCGCTCAGTCGCGCGCGCGGTGCTGCGGCAGGGTGCCGGCGAAGACCGCCGCCTGGACGCGGCGTTCGAAGCCCAGCTTGTGCAGCATGGTCGACACGTAGTTCTTGACGGTCTTCTCCGCGAGATGCATGCGCTCGGCGATCTGCCGGTTGGTCAGGCCCTCCGCGACCAGGTCGAAGATGCGGCGTTCCTGGTCGGAGAGCGAGGCGACCCGGGGATCCTCGCCCGATCCGGTCCGCACCCGTTCGAGCACCTTCGCGGTGACCGCCGGATCGAGCAGCGACCGGCCGGCGGCAATCTCCCGTACCGCGCGCACCAGTTCGCTGCCCCTGATCTGCTTGAGCACATAGCCGGCCGCGCCGGCCATGATCGCGGAGAACAAGGCGTCCTCGTCGTCGTACGAGGTCAGGATCAACGCGTTGATCTCCGGGAAGGACGAGCGCACCGCACGGCAGACGTCGACCCCGCTGCCGTCGGGCAGTCGCCCGTCCAGGATGGCCACGTGCGGGCGCAGTGCCGGGATGCGCCGGATCGCCTCCTGCGCGGACGCCGACTCGCCGACCACCTCGATGTCGGGCTCGGCCCCGAGCAGGTCGGCCAGCCCGCGCCGGACGATCTCGTGGTCGTCCAGCAGGAACACCCGGATGGTGCCGCCCGGTTGCCCGCTCGCGGGTTGTGGCACGGGCATGCCCGCGGCGCCCGGATCACGCGGCAGCCGTACTCCGGCGGCGGCTTCGGTGGTGCGGCCGGCTTCCATGCTGTGCTCCCCGGGAGTTGCGGACGCGACACACCCGGTCGGGTCGGCGCGCCCTCAGTCTCACACCCGGCGACCGCACGGAACAGGGCCGGAAGTCCCGAATGACCGGGGCCCGTCGGGGCACGGTGCACGCCGATCGGCCCGTCCGCGACGACGGGCCGCCGCCCCGCGGCGGTGGCCGGCGAGTCGGCGTTTGACACCATGGGCCTCGGAAATGTCCCGATGAATCACCGAGGTCTTGGAGGGGTTGTGGCGTCGCACGAGCGACCCGCGCTGCCGCGCATGCGCCTGGACGAGCTGTTGGACGAGCTGCAGGCGCACGTGGAGGCGGTCCGCGCGACCCGGGATCGGGTGGGCGGACTGTTGGAGGCCGTGCTGTCGGTGGGCAGCGACCTGGACCTGGAGACCGTGCTGCGCCGGATCGTCGAATCCGCCACCACCCTGGTCGACGCCGAGTACGGCGCCCTGGGCGTGATCGGCGACGAGGAACGACTGGCCCGGTTCCTGCCGGTGGGCATGGACGCCGACACGATCCTGGGTATCGGCCCCTTCCCCACCGGGCGCGGCATCCTCGGCCTGATCATCCGCGACCCGCACCCGCTGCGCCTGCACGACCTCACCGAACACGCCGACTCCTTCGGCTTCCCACCCGGTCACCCGCCGATGAACACCTTCGTGGGCGTACCGATCCGCATCCGCGACACCGTCTTCGGCAACCTGTACCTGACCGAGAAACGCGGCGGCACCGACTTCGACGAGGACGACGAGGCGGTCCTGCGCACCCTCGCCGCCGCGGCCGGCGTCGCGATCGACAACGCCCGCCTGTACGACGACGTGCGCCGTCGCGAACACTGGCTCACCGCAAGCTCGGAACTCACCCGCAGCCTGCTCTCCGGCGACGACCCCGCGGACGTGCTGCGCTCGTTCACCGCGACCGTCCGGGAGATGGCCGAGGCCGACCTGGTCACCCTGGCCGTTCCGGTCCCGGGCACGCCCGACCTGGTCGTCGAGGCCGCCGAAGGGGTCGCCGCCGACCGGGTCCGAGGACTCGTCCTGTCCGGCGAAGGCACCCTGCTGGGCAAGGTGTTCAACTCCGGCGAGACGACCGTCACCGCCGACCTGGGCCGGCACCCGGGCGTGGTGGTCGCCACCGCGACGGGCGTCGACCTCGGCTCGGCCTTCTTGCTGCCGCTGGGCACTCCCGAACGCATCCGCGGCGTGCTCCTGGTCGCCAACCGCACCGACCGGCCGCAGTTGTCGGACGCCGTCGTGCGCATGGTGACCGGCTTCGCCGATCACGCCGCGCTCACCCTGGAGATCGCCGAGCGGCGCCGCGACGCCGAACTGCTGACCGTCTTCCAGGACCGCGACCGGATCGCCCGCGACCTGCACGACCTGGCCATCCAACGCCTGTTCGCCACCGGCATGACGCTGCAGAGCGCCACCCGCTTCATCGATCACCCCGAAGCCCTCGAACGGGTCGAGACCGCCGTCGACGCACTCGACGACACCATCAAGGTGATCCGTTCCACCATCTTCTCCCTCAAGGCCCGCGACCGGGAGACCGGCGCCGGCCTGCGCTCCCGCTGTCTGCGCGAAGTCGACGCGGCCGGCCCGGTCCTGGGCTTCTCGGCGACGCTGCGGGTGGACGGGCTGCTGGACACCCGGGTACCGGAACCGACCGCCGACCACGTCGTCGCCGTCCTGCGCGAGGCACTCGCCAACGCCGCCCGCCACGCGCACGCCGGCCGCGTCGACGTTCACGTCGAGGCCGACGCCGAGCAGGTGCGGGTACGGGTGCGCGACGACGGCGTCGGCCCGCCGGCCGACCGCACCCGCGACAGCGGCCTGGCCAACCTTCGCGAACGTGCCGAAACCCTGGGCGGCACCTGCTCGTTCGGGCCGGCCCCGGACGCCGGCTCGCTGCTGGACTGGCGGGTACCCCTGGACTGACCGGGGCGGGGCGCGGTCGTCGGCCGCGCCGCGTGGCCGGCGGTCGGGCGGGCTCGGTGGATTCGACACCCGGGCACCCGGGGTACGCGGTGGGTGCTCCTCGACGCCGAGCAGGCCCACCGGCTCACTCGGAGCGGGACCTCCGGCCCTGGGCCCGGTCCGCCCGACCACCGAGACTGATCACAGGTCGGCCCACCGGGGCCGCCGAGCACACCGAAGGGATCCGCCGTGAACCAGGCAGCCGAATCCACCGGTTCGACCTCCCAGTCGACTCCCCCGCGCGGGCACGTCGTCGTCGGTTTCGACGGCTCGCCCGGCGCGGAGCGGGCCGTGGACCTGGCGGCGGACGAGGCGCTGCGCCGGCACACCACCCTGGAGGTGCTGCACGCGCTCGAATGGGTCGAACTCGGGCACGCCGACGACCACTTCGGCCAACAACTGCGCGAGGAAGCACGCCACATCGTCGAGCGGGGCGCGGAACGTGCCCGGCTGCGCCACCCCGAGCTGTCCATCCGTTCCACCGTCGAATTCGCCAACGCCATGGACGCCTTGGAGGCCGCGAGCGACCGCGCCGCCCTGCTCGTGGTCGGCAGCCGGGGCCTGGGCGGCTTCGCCGGCCTGCTGCTCGGCTCGGTCAGCCTGCCCGTCTCGGCCGCGGCCCGCTGCCCGCTGCTGGTCGTGCACCCCGATCACGACACCAGCGGCACGGACGCCGCGAAGCCGATCGTGGTCGGCGTGTCCGACGACGACTGCGCCGCCGCGCTGGAGGCCGCCTTCGCCCGGGCCCAGTCCCAGGGCCTCCCGCTGCGGGCCCTGCACGTGTGGCGCTACCCGGCGATGATGGCGGGCAGCGCCGGCTACGCCCCGGCCCTGTACGACTGGCGCGAGGTGGCCCACGCCACCGTGACCACCGCGCTCGCGCCGCTGCGCGGGAAGTATCCGGACGTCACCGTCGTCGAGGACGTCGCCCTCGACACCCCGGCGCACGCCCTGGTCGGCGCGAGCGCCCACGCGACGCTGGTCGTGCTGGCCGCCCACCGCAAGACCGGCCGGTTCGGTCCCAACCTGGGCCGCGTCACGCACGCCGTCCTGCACCACTCCGAGGCGCCCGTCCTCCTCGTCCCGGTGACCGGTTGATCACCCGCTGAGCACGGGCCGGCGGCGGCTTCCTTCCGGTTGCCGAGGGGGGTATCCGAGATGCGATGATTCGAACATATGAACGACATCGCCGATGCCACGCCGTCCTGGGAGCTGCCCAGCCGGTTCGACGTCGCGCGCCAAAAGGTCCGGCACGGCACCCAGGCCCCGCCGGACGGGGGGCCCGAGCCGGCCGGGCCGGCCCGGCCCGATGCGCGCACGGTGGAAGCGCTGTACGAGGTATGCCCACCCGGCTACCGCAACCACGAGGTGCTGCGCCGATACCCGGCGCTGCTGGTACGCCTGGCCCGACACCACCTCCTGGCCGAGCTGGCCGAGCTCCGCCAGGGCTACTCCGACCTGCGCCGAGAGCTCAGGGACCAGGTCCCCGTGCACGTCATCCCGCAGGCCCTGGCGACCTACCGGCGGGAGGCGGCGGAAATCCACCGCGCGCTCGAACGAGTCGCCGCCATCGAACGGAGCCTGCCCCCGCCGCCACGACCCGGGCGAACCCGGACCCCCTGACCGAACACCGTCGCACCACGGGGCGGCGCCGGTCGGGCCTCGCAGGGCGTCGACCGGATCGAAAGATTGGCCTAGACCTTTCCATCGATTGGCATGGACCCGTCCGACTCCACCCGACTAGCATTCGAGCGGCATCGCACCATCTCCGAAGCCATCTGACAACTTGTCAAATGCCTTCCGAATCAAAGGAGTTGGCACGTGAAGAAACGTATCGCACTGCTCGTCGCGGGCGCCGCCGCCGTCCTGCTTCCCCTGGCCACGGCGACGAGCGCCGCCGCAGCCGGCGAGTTCCACGTGCGCGGTGTGTACTACACGCAGTCCGCGTGTCACGCGGCGGGCGTGGCGGGCTACGAACTGTGGGGCCCGAGCTTCTTCTGCTCCAACGGCCCCCAGGGCCTGATCTACCTCTACACGCACTGACCGGCCGATCGACCGGCACCCACCGCGCCCCGCCCACCGACGACCGTCGGCGGGCGGGGCGCGGCCCGTCGCGGACGCGCGCCCGCCCGGGTCGGCGGGGACGCCCGACGTGCTCCCTCACCCCTTGGCATCGACGCCCGAGTCGGCGTGCCAAAAGGCCCGTGCCGCGAAGCCGATCCACTCGGGGTTGTCCCAGGTCGCCCACCGGGCCCGCGCGTCCCGATCGATCCGCGCCGCCGCGTCGTCGACCGAGACCCCGTCCGCCCGCAACCGCCGGGTCTCGGCGCGCACATGGTCGAGGTAGCCCCGAACCTCGCGAATCAGTCCGGCATCGGCGACCTCGCCGTGGCCGGGAACGACGATCTCGGGCTCGTCGGCCAGCAGTCGGTCGAGCAGGGCGATCCAACCGCTCCCGTCGACGTCGGTGTCGAACGGCGGGAAGTACGGCAGGATCGGGAACATCCGGGTCTCCACCAGATCGCCCGTGAACAACACCCGCCCGTCGATCAGCACGGTCTGGTCGGACCCGGTGTGCGCCGGCCCCGAAGCCCGCAACACCGCGATGTGGCCGCCGAGATCGATCTCGGCCTCGTCGGCGTAGACCATGTCCGGATCAACCGATTCGACACCTTCGAGGGCCGCTGCGACGTGCGGCCCGAGCCCGGCGAACATGCCCGTGTAGCCGGCACCCTTGCGGCGCAATTCCTCGCGCTGGGCCCGGTTGTAGACGATCGTCGCGGCACCCTTGAACGCCTGTGCGCCGAAGCCGTGTTCGGGATGGAAGTGCGTGGTGGTCAGGTACAGCGGCCGGTCGCCGGCCAAACGCCTGGCCCGGTCGAGCACCCGGGCACCGTTGCGGGGACCGAGGCCGGTATCGATCACCAGCGCGGCCCGCTCGCCGACGACGATCCCGATGTTGGGCACCAGCGGTACCCGGTTGTCGGGGATGACGAAGACACCGGCGCACAACTCCACCGGCTCGCCCCGCACCACCGGCGGCGGGGCGTCGCGCACGTCCGGCGGCGCCGATCCACCGGCCGGTCCGGTGTCCGCGATCGAGTCGTTCGAGAAGGGTTCAACGGGGCACATTCCCGGGCCATCCCATCTGATCAGTGTTCAGACAACCCATGGACCATAACACCGATCCGGGACCGCACGTCTGAACGCTGTTAAGATCCACCGGTGAGCAAAGAGCGTTATCACCATGGCGAGCTGCGCGCCGCGCTGCTCGACGCCGCCGAGGCACTCGTACGCGAACGCGGAGTCGACGGCTGGTCGTTGCGTGAGGCATCGGCCCGGGTCGGCGTCGCCCCGAGCGCCGCCTACCATCACTTTCCCTCGCGCGACGCACTCGTGCGCACCCTGTCCGAACGGGTGATCGCCCGCCTCGGCGAGCGGCTGCGGCGGGCCGCCGGGCGCGCCTTTGGCGACCACCCCCACCGGCGTCTGATCGCCTACGGCCGCAGCTACGTGCGCTGGGCCATGGAGGACCCGGCGGTCGCCCGGTTGGCCTTCGCCGCCGGCCGGTCCGACCCACGCACCCCGATCTCCCCGCATCCCCACGACGTGCTCGTCGCCGAACTGGACCGGCTCGTCGACACCGGCGAACTGCCCTCCACCGCCCGCCCGGGAGCCGAATTCGTGGTCTGGGCCGCCGTGCACGGGTTGGCCACGCTGCTCACCGACGGCCTGGTCGAACTCGACGGCCCGCGCGCCACCGACCGGGAGGCGGAGCGACTGGTCGACGCCGTCCTGACCGGCCTGGTCCGGGAGCAAGCACCGGAGCAGCCCTGGCCCACCCCGCGCTCCGCCCACTCGCAACGCCACGCCGGCCCGTAGGCGTCGACGGCTGCGGCTTCACCGGCGCCACCGCGACCGACTCCGCCCTGCGGCCCCGGCGTGGCCGGTCGTGCCCGTCAGCTACCCCCGTACCGGCTCCGGAGCAGTTCGACGATGTCCACGGTGTCGGAGAGGCGGGGGTGGGCGGTGACCGTCCAGGTGGTGTTGGCGAATGCCTCCAGGGTCAGCAGGCAGTCGGAGAAGTCGTCGATGCGCAGTTGTTCGGGTTTCAGGCGTTCGCGCGACTCCGCGGCGACGACGAGCAGGTCCTCGGCCCATTCCAGTCCGTCCGCGAATTCCTTGAACTCGTGCCAGGACATCAGGAACCCGACCTGTGAGGCCAGCACGAGTTCGCCCGTTCGGCAGGCTTTCATCTCCCATGGCATGGTGCCGATGCCGATGCATTCCAACACGCTCCACTGCCAGTCGTTGTCCGGGACCACCTCGATCAACTCCGCCAGGCGAATATGGAAGCCGGGCCCCTGAAGCGGGAATTCGGTCTCGTTCATCACGTGTGCACTCACTCCCGTGACATCGCGGCGGCCGACCCGGAGGTCGCGTCGGCCGTGTTCGGCGGCCCGGCATCGAGTCGGTGGGCGAGTTTCGCGCCCTCCGGGTCGATGTGCGGGAGGAATCGGTGCAGTGGCCGGGGCAACCACCAGGCCCGATGGTCGAGAATCGCCATCACCGCCGGGACCAGCGTCATCCGCACCACGAAGGCGTCGAACAGGACACCGATCGCCAGCGCGAAACCCATGCCCTTGACCACTCCGTTGTCGGAGAGCACGAACGCCCCGAACACCGAGATCATGATCAACGCGGCGGCGGTGACCACCTTCGCGCTGTGGCCGTAGCCCACCCGCAGGGCCTCCTCCGCGGGCCGCCCGCGGGTGTACTCCTCGCGCATCCGCGAGACCAGGAAAACCTCGTAATCCATCGCCAGACCGAACAGGATGCCGATCACCAGGACGGGCAGGAAGCTCACGATCGGACCGGTGCCGTCCAGGCCGATCAGGCCGGACAACCAACCCCACTGGAAGACCGCCACCACCGCGCCCAACGCGCCGAGCACCGACAGCAGGAAACCCAGCGCCGCCTTGACCGGCACCACCACCGAGCGGAAGACCACGGTGAGCAGGAGGATCGCCAGGCCCATCACGACCAGGCAGTACACCGGCAGCGCCGACGCGAGCTTGGCCGCCACGTCCAGATCGACCGCCGTACTGCCCGTGACGTCGATCCGGGTCCCGGTGACCGCGGCGATCGGATCGCGCGCCCGGCGGATGTCGTCGAGCAGGTCCCGGGTGCGCGAGGACTCGGGGCCGGTCGCCGGAATCACCTTGACCAGCACGGTGTCCCCGGCCGCGTTCGGCACCGGCGGCGCCACCGAGGCCACCTCCGGCAGGTCGGCCACCCGGGCGGCGACCTGCTCCGCCGCGGGCCCGACCATCGTCCTCGGGCCCTGGACGACCACGATCAGCGCGCCGGTATAGCCCGGGCCGAAGCCGGCGTCGACCAGGTCCTGGGCTCGTACCGCCGTGGTGTCGCTGCGGTCCTTGGGCAGGCCCAGACGCAGATCCAGGGCGGGCAGCGCGCACAGGGCCAGCGCCGCGACGCCCAACGGCAACACCACCCACCGCGACCGGGTCACCGCGTGCACCCAGCGCAGCCCCGCCGACGCCCGCACACCGCCCCGCACACCGCCCCGCACACCGTCGCCCGCGCCGCCCCGCCCGCCGTCGGCCCGATCCGCCGACCGGCGCAGTGCCGGGATCGAACTCGCCGCCACCCGCGACCCGAGCACCCCCAGCAGCGCCGGCAACAGGGTCAGCGCGACCAGTACGGCCACCACCACGGTGGCGGCGGCGGCCACCCCCATCACGGTCAGGAACGGGATCCGCACCACCGCCAGCGCGGCCAACGCGATCACCACCGTGGCGCCCGCGAAGACCACCGCCGTCCCCGCCGTGCCCACCGCACGCGCGGCCGACTCCTCGGGTTCCACGCCGGCGCGCACCTGATCCCGGTGCCGGGACACGATGAACAACGCGTAGTCCACCCCGACCGCCAGACCCAGCATCGTCGCCAGCGTGAGCGAACTGCTGTCCATGGTCACGAAACGGCCGCCGGCGAGCACCAGCAGCACCCCGACGACCACCCCGACCAGCGCGGTCGCCAGGGGCACCAGCGAGGCGCGCAACGAGCGGAAGACGAACAGCAACACGCCCAGCGTGACGACCAGTCCGGCGATCTCGCCGACGCCGAACGGCGCCGGCTGCTCGACGAACGTGTCGCCGCCCAGTTCGACGGTCAGGCCGCGTGCCCTGGCCCCCTCGGCGATCTCCTCGACGGCGTCCCGGGTGGCCGCCGAGACGTCCTCGGCCTGCTTCTCGGTGAAGGTCAGCGCGATGATCGCGGTGGTCGCGTCGGCCGAGACCGCGCCGGCGCCGTACGGGTCCTCGGCCGCGGCCACCCCGGGCAGCGCGGCGGCTGCGGCGGTGGCGGCCGATACCGCCTGCCGCGCCGGTCCCGCGGTGATCGTGCCGCGGTCCGCCGCCCGGAGGACGATCCGGCCCTCCGCGCCGTCGGCGGTGGGGAATCGGGCCTCCAGGACGTCGAGGGATCGTTGCGACTCGGTGCCCGGGATGGTGTTCTGCGCCGCGAACGGCCGCATCAGGGTGACCGCGGCACCGGCCGCGAACAGCAGGATCAGCACCCAACCGGTGATGACGAGCCGGCGACGCCGATAGGCGAAGCGCCCCAGGCGATACAACAACGTGGACATCACGAACTCCCGGACGGTGCACTTCGAAGGCGGGGGTGGTCGACGCGAACCACGCTAGGAGCCGACCCGTCCCGCAACCGCCGACAACCGCCCCAGCCGGGGCCATTCACACGCAACTCCCATAGAACGGACCCCTGTTGGTACGACACCCTGAACGGGTGCCGGCACCCGTCGCGGACCGCACCGCAGCACCCGTCGACCCCACGCACGCGACCACCGCGCGGATGCCGGCACGGTGGTACGCACACGACCACCCGCCGACCGCCCACCCACCACCGACCACTCGACCGAAAGGCCCCGATGAGCCCCCCGGACCCGCAGGCCGGCCGGCCCGCCCACCCCGCACCCCAGGATCGCGGCCGTCTCCTGGTCGTCGACGACGAACCCGCGATCGTGGACACCGTCGCCCGCTTCCTGCGCTTCGTCGGCTACGACGTCCGCACCGCCGGCACCGGCCGCCAAGCCCTCACCGTCGCCCGGGACTTCCTGCCGGAGCTGATCCTGCTCGACGTGATGCTCCCGGACGACGACGGCTTCGAGGTGCTGCGCCGACTGCGCTCCGACGGTCTCCCGGTGGCCGTGGTCTTCCTCACCGCGCGCGACACCCGCAAGGACGTGGTCCGCGGCCTGACTGCGGGCGGCGACGACTACATCACCAAGCCGTTCGGCCTGGACGAGGTCACCGCGCGCGTCGAGGCCGTGCTCCGCCGCACCCGTCGCACCGACCCGGGCGGCGACGTACTTCGCGTCGCCGACCTCGAACTCGACGCCACCGCCCACCAGGTGCGCCGCGGCGGCCGGCCCGTCGATCTGTCGCCCACCGAATTCCGGTTGCTGCGCTACCTGATGCTGCATCCCGACCACGTACTGACTCGTGCCCGGCTGCTGGAACACGTGTGGTCCTACGACTTCAACGGCGACGACACCGTGGTGGCCACCTACATCAGCTACCTGCGCCGCAAGATCGACGACGGCCAGGGCACCCCGCTGATCCACACCCGTCGCGGGGTGGGCTACTGCCTGCGCACCCCACCGTGCTGAGCCGGCGGCCCAGAACACGCCGGCAACCGCTGAGCCGGCGGCTGGTGATCGTGCTCGTCCTGGTCTGCACCGTGGTCCTCAACACCTGTGCGGCGGTCACCGTGGGCGTATTGCGAGATTCGCTGTTCGACCGCCTGGACAACCAACTCGACACCACCGTGGCCGCGTTGCGAGCCCTGGACCAGCGCGAACGCAACAACCAGCCGCTCGGCCTGGATCCGGGCGTGTGGCTGACGTATCCCGGCGGCCTGCGCATCGCCCTGGCCGCCCCCGGCCGCCGTCCGCCGCACGGCCCGGGACCGAAGTTGACCGGCACGCTGCCGGCCGCCGGCCGCACGGTCACCGCCCGCTCCGGCGAGCCCGGCTCGGACGAGAGGTTCCGGGTCCGGATCCAGGATCTGACCGACGGGCGTACCGCCCTGGTCGCGTTGAGCACGAACGACGCCGAACAGGCGGCCGATCACGCGCTGTACGTCGTGCTGATCACCGTGGGCATCGCGCTGCCGACCCTGGGCCTGCTCGGCGCGCTGTTCGTGCGCCGCGAACTGCGGCCGTTGGAACAGGCCGCCCGTGTCGCCGACTCGATCGCGGCGGGCGACTACGCGCGGCGTGTGCACAATCCGCTGATCGGCCCGCGGACCGAGGTCGGCCGGTTGGCCACCGCCCTGGATCGCATGTTGGACCGGATCCAGGCCGCGTTCATGGCCCGGGACACCTCGGAGGAGCGGCTGCGGCGCTTCGTCGCGGACGCCTCCCACGAGTTGCGCACGCCTCTGCAATCGATCGGCGGATACACCGAGTTGTACCAGCGCGGCGCGCTCCCGGATCGGGCCTCGGTGGACGACGCGGTGGCTCGGATGCGCGCCGAGGTGCGTCGGATGAACGGCCTGGTCGAGGCGCTGTTGCTGCTCGCGCGCCTGGACGAGGAGCGGGAGATCGACCTGGAACCGGTGGACCTGGCCCGGGTGGTGGCCGACTCGTGCCGCGACGCCGCCGCCGTCGAGCCCGACCGGCCGCTCGACCACACCGCCCTCGCGGGCCCGGGGGCGGTGCTGGTGCTCGGCGACGAGGATCGACTGCGCCAGTTGGTGGCCAACCTGCTCGGCAACATCCGCATGCACACGCCGCCGGACGCGCCGGCCTCGGTCGAACTGCGGCGCGAGGCCGATCGGGTGTTGCTGACGGTGCGCGACGGCGGCCCGGGCATCCCGGCCGCCGACCTGCCGCACGTCTTCGATCGTTTCCACCGCGCGGACAAGAGCCGCAGCCGGGCCCAGGGCGGCAGCGGCCTGGGGTTGTCCATCGTCGCGGCGATCGTCGACATGCACCGCGGCGACATCCGGATCGACCCCGCGCCCGAGCGCGGCACCGTGGTCCGGGTACGCCTGCCCGCCCTCCCCGACACCCGCTCGACACCCCCGCCGACCTGAGCCGGCCCGACTGCGCCGTCTATGGACCGACCACCGTCTCCGGTGTCGACCGGGCGGGTCGCGTCACCGCGTCGTGGGCGCTCTCGTAGGGCAGTACGACGTGCACGGTCCAACCGCCGTCCGGGCCCGGGCCGATATGGAGCCGGCCGTCGTGCATCGCGACGCGCTCGCGCATGCCGATCAGGCCGTGGCCCATCCCGTCCCCCGGCGCCTGCGCCCCGCGCCCGTCGTCGCGGATCCGCACCTCCAGCGCGTCCTCGCGGTAGCGGACCAGGACCTCGGCGGTGGCGGCCGAACCGGCGTGTTTGCGGGTGTTGGTCAGGGCCTCCTGGATGATCCGGTAGGCGGTCGAGGCGACGGTGCGCGACGGGTCGATCGGCACGCCCTCGACGACCAGGCCCACCGACAGGCCCGCCCGCGCGACCTGGCCGACCAGGTCGTCCAGGTGTCGCAGGCTCGGCTGGGGCACCAGCGCCTCGGTCTCGCTCTGCGCGCGCAGCACGCCCAGCAGCCGGCGCATCTCCACCAACGCCTCGCGGCCGGTGCGGGCGATGGTGTCCAGCGCCTCGCGCGCCTTGTCCGGCGAGTTGTCGATGGCCCGACTCGCGCCGTCGGCCTGGACCACGATCACCGACACGTTGTGCGCCACCACGTCGTGCAACTCGCGGGCGATCCTGGATCGTTCGGCCGCTGCGGCGATCTGCGCCTGTTGGTCCCGCTCGAACTCCAGCCGGGCCGCCCGCTCTTCGAGTTCGGCGTAGTAGGCGCGGCGGGTGCGCATCGAGTCGCCGAGCACCCAGGCGATGCCGAGGGTGATGGTGAGGAAGCTGTAGACGAACACCGCCTCGCGCACGTTCAGGTCCAGGCTGCTGCCCCGGCGCACGCAGTAGAACGTGACGGGGACGGCGAATACGCAGACCAGCGCGATTCGCGACTGCCGACGGGTCCCGGACTTGGCCGCCACGTACAGCACCATCGGCACCGCGAAGCTCGCCACGGTCATCCCGGACGTCATCACGAGTTGTCCCGCACAGCCCAGTGCCACCAGCGCGAACGCGGCCCGGCGGCGCGCCCTGCGCAACGTCGCGCCCAGGCAGTAGAGCACCACGAGGATCGAGTGCCCGCAACGGGTGAAGCCACCCGGCGCGTTGTCGTCGTACACCTGACCGGCACTCGTCAACAACAACGGAAGCACGATCATCGCGTCCACCGACAGCGGGTGCGCACGCAGCCAGGCATAGAGTTTTTGCACACCGGCACGCTACGGTCGGCCACCCCGAGCGGGCGTCATCCGGCGCGGCGAGCGGGCTCATCCCTCCCAGGTCGCACACCGCAGGGGCGTTCCTCCTCACACCGGCCACCGACATCGGGCCGAAGGCTGACGACACCCCCATCGAGCAAGTCCCCGGCGCGGTCCGGGACATCGGCATCCACGAACACCGGCGGAACAGGTGACGGGTACGGCGGCGCGCGCCGCCGTACCCGTGCACCTCGGTGCGCCGTCGACTCCGCACGAACGGATCCGAGACGGTACGCCACCCGACGTACCGGCCTCGAAAGCGTTGCGGGACAACCCTCGACACCTGCCCGCGACGTCGACGGACCCCCTCCCGTCGAGCATCGCCCGCAAGCCGTCGCACGGGTCGTCGAACGCCCCTCCCCCCTCCGACCATCAACCCCGGCGTGACACGGGAATCACGGTCGCCCCCCAGGATGCCGCCGACTCGTCACGTCTGCGTGATCGTGTCGTCACCACCCGTGAACACGACTTTAGAGCCCGTTCCCGGCAAGAAAAAGGCAGCAAATCAGCCGGCCTCCGAGGTTGCGCCAAATGGCACAAACCGTCGGTTGCCCGACTCTCGGAGCCCGTCGCGATCCACGCCGCGGCACCGCGCACCCGGCGGCCACGGCCCTGCCTAGGTCGGGACGCGCCAGAGTTGGCCGCTGTCGCCGTTGGCCGAATACAGTTGCACCGCAGTCCCGTTCGCGGATTTCCCACCGGCCACGTCGAGCACCCCACCGCTCGCGACGTGCACGATCCGACCCTGTGCGTCGACCATCCACTTCTGCGCGGCGGAGTCGTTGCAGTCGAACAACTGGATCCGGTTGCCGTCGGTGCGGCGATTGCCCGCGTTGTCGAGGCACTTGCCCAACGCCCGCAGTGTGCCGTCCCGTTCCAGGATCCAGGACTGCCCCGGGCCGAGGTCGCAGGCCCGGATCCGAATCGGGGTGCCGTTGGCGGCCGTACCGCCCTCGACCTCCAGACACCGGCCGCCGATCCCGACCACCCGACCCTGCGGCGGCACCGGCGCGCCCGCCGCCGCGAGCGCCCGCAGGCCCTGGACGTCGAACTGCTGGACGTACCGGCCCGCACGGGAGTCCTGATAGCCGTTGGATGACGTGCACATCACCGGGCGTTCGGCCGAGTCGGCACCCTTGGGGCAGCCCCCCGGTGCGTCGTCCGCATGGGCCAGGCCCAGGGTGTGGCCCAGTTCGTGGCTGATGTGATTGCGCATGCCGGCCTCGCCGAATCGGGCGATCGGCGTGCCGTCCGCACGGAAGAAGGAGGCGTCGATGAACGCCTGTCCACCGACGACCGTGTCCCCGAGCGCCCGGGTATGGAAGCCGCAACTCCAATCGGGAGTGCCGCTTCCGTCGGTGACCACCCGCCACGGGCCGCCGTCGGCGGGCACCAGGCACGGGTGCGGCAGTACGCCCACCACGATGTCGCCCCGGCCGCGCGCGGTCGCATCGCCGGCCGGCTCGGTGTCCACCGCGATCGGCAACCCGGTGATCCGCCGCAACTCGGCCGCCGTGCGCTCGACGTACGGACCCAGCCAGGCGACCGCCCTGCGATCGTGGAACCGGAACGTGTAGCCGCTCGACGACAACCGCACCGCCCCACCCGACCGCCACCCGGCACCCGCCGACGGCGCACCGACCGACTCCGGCACGACGGCGGCCGACTCCGGCTCGACACCCGCCACCGCCGCCGGCGGCGAGTCGTCCTGCGTGCCGAACGCCGCATCGAACGGCGGCAAACCACCCACGAACACGGCCGCCGCCGCGAATCCGGCCACCAATACCATCCGACGCTTTCCCGAAGCTCGCAAAGCTCCATAACCCTTCGTCACCATGCAGCCACGCTGCGCTCGGAGCCGATCGAGAAGCCACGGTACACAGCGAAATGCCCATCGACTCCGATATCGGAAAGGCAATTACGAATCGGGGCACTTCATGCGCGACCGAGCGGAGCCGGGATCGGTGCCGACGCCCGCACCGGGCCCGCGACCGGCCGGCGCGCGTCGCGAGGTCGGCCCACCGGTTCACCCGTCGCCCGCCCCGCCGGAAACCCGAGAAGCCCCCGCCCCCGACGACAGGTCGGGGGCGGGGGCTTCGAGCCGGCAGGCGCCGTCGCGCGGTTGCGGCTACTTGGCCGGTTCCGGCTCCGTCGCCTCCTCCGGCTCGGTCTCGGTCGCCGGTGGTTCGGGGAGTTGCACGGATTGCAGGAGGAGTTGGGCCACGTCGACGACGCGGAGTTCCTCCTTGGCCTCGCCCGCCTGCTT